>JBBRPK010000223.1:0-7681 GCA_038228235.1 Verrucomicrobiota bacterium | reverse complement strand
TTGCAGGAGAGGAAGAAGACCAGAAAGAAAAATCAAAAGAAGGAAGAAGAAATTTCAGTGAATCGGCGGAAGAAAATCCAACGGAAGAACATCCAATTCCTCAAGGCCAGTTTTGAACCATTTCCATCTTACCCTTGGCACATCTTGAGTCCGCGCAAGATTGATGTCGAAGTTGATGGAGAATCCGTCCACCGCACCGCTGGCGGCGGTCGCAAAGACGACGACTATTGGCGAGATTTGCAGCTTCAGAGCCTCGGTTGGAAAGTTTGTCGCTTTTGGGTCTATGAACTCCGGGAGAATCTCACGGCTTGCGTCCAAAGAGTCCTAAATCACTTGGAAAACTGAGCCCTTCGCAGCAGAACTTGTCAGCCAAATGGAGTTCCTCATTCGCCTGAATTTTGCTCTCACCGACCGATCTCTGTAATCATTGTGATGATTCACACTTGGGAAAACCGTGCGTGCCTTGCGCCTCGATTGTATGGCTCGCTCGCGCCGTCAAGGTAGAACGCCCCTTTTGCCCCGCGTCTCCACCTTGACTGCGCTCGCTTCGCCGGGAGGGAAGGCACGCTTGGAGTCTGCATGTCTGGTTTTAGAATCAAATGATTGAGAGCATTGGCGTCGAGCAGGTTTCTTGCTACAAATCCGGGTTGCGATTGAGCCGTGCTCTCATGTGCATGAATTCACCGGCACTCGCATTAAAGCTGGACTGGGCTGATTTCATGTTGTAAAAACATATCACTATTTTCAACATGAAAAGGCCATTGAAATCAACACAAGTCGTTGAGCCAAAAGCGCGAGCGATTATATTTGGACATGGTAGGGGTTGGGTCTTCACACCGCGAGACCTTACCCAGCTTGGAGACCCGCGTTCGGTCGGCATGGCTCTGACTCGCCTGTCTCGCAAAGGCGTCATTCGCCAGCTCGCGCGGGGGCTTTATGATTATCCAATTGACCATCCTGCATTGGGTCGCGTAGCCGCATCTGCCGACGCGGTTGCCAAGGCGCTGGTCAGCCGCGACTCCGTCCGGCTTCAACCCGCCGGGGCTTACGCCGCCAATGTCCTTGGTCTTTCCGATCAGGTGCCAATGAAAATTGTATTCCTGACCGACGGAACATCTCGCCGGGTCAAACTCGGCCGGCGCGAAATCATTCTCAAGCACACCACCCCGCGCAATGTCGCCACCGCCGGACGCAAGAGCGGCACCGTGATTCAAGCACTTCGTCACCTGGGTCAACGTCAGGTGGACGATAAGGTGCTCGCCATTCTGCGCCGCCAACTGAACGACACTGACAAGGCGCAATTGCTCAAGGACCTGAAATACGCTCCCGCTTGGGTTGCGAACATTCTACAACGGCTCGCGGCCAAAAAGCCCTGAATCATGGATGGCTTTCTCAAAATGTCCGCGAAGGAACGCCGGCTCGCCTGCCTTCAGGTCGAGGAGCAAATGCACTTGCAGGCCGCGAGCGTTGAAAAAGACTTTTGGATTTGCTGGACGTTGCGCGAACTTTTTGCGCTGCCGGGAATTGGACCGCACCTCACCTTCAAAGGCGGCACTTCACTTTCGAAAGCGTGGAAACTCATCGAGCGTTTCTCCGAGGACATTGATCTCATCGTGGACAAACAAACTTTGGGTTTCGACGGTGACGCCTCACCCGACCATGCTCCGAGCAAAAAGCAACGCAAGCTCCGCCTCGAAGCCCTCATGGAAGCCTGCCGTAAGTGGGTGCAGGAAATTTTACAACCCGCACTTGCCGACCGCATCAGCGCCGCACTCGGACGTACCGGATGGAAACTTGAAGTTGATTCCGACATGGACGACGGCCAATGCCTCCTCTTCCATTATCCCGGCGATTTCGCTCCAACCGAAGCCGGTTATGTGCGTCCCGTCGTGAAAATCGAACTCGGCGCCCGCTCCGACGACTGGCCGCATCAAGAAAAGGCGATTCAACCCTATCTCGCCGAAGTTTTCCCACAATTGGCGATGGGTGCGAACTTTCAAGCCCGCGTTCTCGCTGCTGAACGCACGTTTTTGGAGAAAGCACTTCTCTTGCACGAAGAAACATTTCGTCCCGCTGACAAACCACGCAAAATTCGCATGGCCCGGCACTACTACGATGTCTGGTGTCTCATCACGCGCGGCGTGGCCGAACGCGCCGCCCAAGATCGCCCGCTCTTCGACCGCGTGGCCGCGCATCGCGAAATCTTTTTCCGCTGGTCGTGGGTGGACTACACCACGCTCCATCCCGGCGCGCTCCGATTCGTGCCGCCCGCTCACCACCTGGATGCCTGGTGCAAAGACTATCAGGAAATGCGAGGTGAAATGTTCTTCGGCGAAGTGCCCACGTTCGATGAAATTCTTCGTGTCGTCGGTGACTTCGAGAAACGCTTCAACCAGTTGTCACCAGCATAAGAATTCAAAACCAACCCGTCAAAAAGTGCCAGCAGAAGTGCCAGCAAACACCGCTTGGTGGGGGTTAAATTGAGTTAAGAAAAGTTGGGCGGAGTTATCCTTGACATAAAACGTAACAGCCTTATAGTCAACACATCAGCGGTGCCATAGGCAGTTGATTTTGAGTGGCTTGTGGAAGGCCGGATGCGTTCGATTCCGACCCTCGCGTCCAAATAGTGGACCAGTAGCGGCAATGTTGTGGGGCAATACTGGCGGTTGGTGGAAGTGGATTCGTTTTTTTGCGTGAACGTTTCTACAACCCAAACCGCGTCCTGTCAGTCCAAAGCTCTCCCTGAGTTTTTAATGGGGAACCTGAACACACCAGGACCAGCAGATACAAACGCAACACCATTGAATTCATCTGCGACAATCTGCGTAATCTGCGGTCTAAAGTTCGGTTGCGGCTTTGCCGCGCTAAGTTCTTTGCGGTTCAATCCCCAGCCGTTTGCAGGGGGTGCATGGTTCAGAATTTGTGTCATTCGTCCACTCTCCGCAGTAGTTCTGCTACGGAGGACGGGAGCCTCTCCCAATCGTTCTCCGTTGCCTCCGTTGCCTCCTGCTCAAATCCGATTCGGGAAAATTGGTGTGATTCGTCCACCCTCCGCAGTACGGCCGCTGATGTGCCTCTCAATCCACCCGTCCTCGTCGTCAGCGGCTGCTTTGGCTCCCGGGAGCGGCTAGGGGTCAACCTATAGTCTGGACTAATCCTTCAGGGTTTGGTGAGTCTTTCGCCAGCGATGCAAGTGGCCTCTCCCAAGAACCGCCCATTCAACATCCGGCTTTCGCAGGGGGCCCCGCGCTCATGTGATTGCGTGGCGCAAAACGGTTGAGAAGCGAAAGCTCGCGCCGGCGATGCTGCGAGCGCAAATACCTCTGGCTTTGACTCGTGCGCCGAACTAGACTGGCTGGTCTGTATGAAAACATTCGGCTCCTTTGTCTGCAAATCGTTCCTGCTCGGGATGGCGTCAATTGCTCTTTTAAGCGGTTGCTCGCTTTTGCCGAGCGTCCACCCGCGCCTCACCGGAAATCGAGCTTTCATCGTCTACTGGCCACCCGCACCGAACAGCACCCAGTTGAAGCTGGCCGTGAAAGACAACATCGACATGAAGGGCGTGGTGACGACGGCTGGCTCGAAGCGCCTGGCACAGGGGAGTTTCTTCCCATTTGGTGGATCCAAGCCCAGACCTGCGGAGAGGGATGCTGCGTGCCTGGCGATCGCGCGGCAGCGCAATGTCCAGATCGTTGGCAAAGCGAATTTGAGCGAATTTGCGGTCGCTCCCTCCGGCTTCAACGAATATTTCGGAACGCCCGCAAGTCCGCTCAGCAGCTCGCACGACCTGCTCCCGGGAGGTTCGAGTTGCGGTTCGGCGGTGGCCGTGGCAAGTGGAATGGCTGACGTGGCCTTCGGGACGGACACGGCCGGCTCGATCCGCGTGCCCGCCGCCTGGTGCGGCGTCGTCGGGTTGAAAACGACGCATGGTTTGGTTCCCATCGAAGGCGTATTCCCGATCGAACCGGAGCACCTGGATACGGTCGGGCCGATGGGGAAAGACATCGCCCACACCGCTCAAGGAATGGATCTTCTGCAGAACGGTTTCGCCGCCCTCTATGCCTCGGCCGTAGCTGCCAAACCTTCCGCACAAGAAATTCGGATTGGGCGTCTCACTCTCACAGGCACCGACACGAATATCGATCAAGCGGTGGACGAGGCTCTCGCGAAAACGGGTTTTCAAGTCGTCCCGCTCGACAATGGCGTCCTGAAGGAGTGGGAGCGGGCCAAGAAGGACGGCAATACGATCGCCGCCGCGGGCGCCTGGATCAGCGACAAAAGATTCCATTATGCGCGGGGTGTATCCGCCCGTACAAAATCGGCAATCCTCGCTGGCCGCATTGTCTACCCAACCAGCTACCAAGAGGCTGTCGCGAGACAAGCCGAGTGGCAGAACACGCTCAAAGAGATCTTCCAGAAAGTGGACTTCATCGCCCTGCCGACCGTGCAGACGCCGCCGCCGGCGATGCCGCCGAATTTGAAAATCGGCCTCATGGAAGCGCGCGTGCTCAAACTGCAAAATACGGTGGCCGTGAATTTCGCGGGCAACCCGGCGTTGGCGCTGCCGATTCCGCTCCATGATGCCAAGGTGGCAGTGACGAGCCTGCAACTGATCGGGCCGCGGCTAAGCGAGGCGCAACTCCTCAACGCTGGCCGGTTGGTGGAGGCCGCGGTCAAACAATGAATGAGGAAAACCCTCGTGGCGCCATGAAGCCCGCCAGGCTAGATTCTTTATATGATAGCGCTGTTCCCAACTTCGTGACGTGATGCGAACCGCATTTCTCCTCAACACTCTCTCGGCAGCACTGGCGCTGGCGTTCATGAGCACGGGGGCAGGCGCGGAATCGGCGAGGGAACTGATCCAGAATGGCGATGTCTTTTACACCAACCTTCAGACCGCCGAGGCGCTGCAGTATTATCTTCCGGCGGAAAAACTGGAACCGAATAACGTCAGGCTCCTGGTGCGCATAGCCCGGGAGTATCGGCACCTGATGAGTGATGCCACGAATGCCAGTGAGAAACTACAGCTCGGCAGCACGGCGCTTGGCTATGCGCAGCGGGCGGTGGCTGTCGCGCCGAACGATCCGGAGGCGCAACTCGCCCTGGCGATCAGCTACGGAAAGATGCTGCCGATGGAGGCAACCAAACAGCGGATCGCCAACTCGCGTCTTATCAAAATCGCAGTGGATAAGGTGATCGCACTCGATCCCACCAACGATCTGGCCTGGCACGTCCTGGGCCGCTGGTATCTGGCGCTGGCCGAGGTTAGCCCCCTGAAGCGGGCCTTCGCGCAGATTGCGTATGGCAAGCTGCCCCCCGCGAAATACGAGGACGCGGTGCGCTGCTTCGAGAAGGCCATCGCGCTCAATCCCAATCGCCTCATGCACTGCATCGAGCTCGGTCGGACTTACGCGCAGATGGGCAGACATGAGGACGCGCGAATGTTCATCACCAGGGGGCTGGCGATGCCCGAGACGGAGAAAGACGATCCGGAAACCAAGAATCTCGCGCGGCAGATTCTCAAGAAGCTCCGCTGACGTTCTTCGGCAGTTCTGCCAGGTTTGCGTCAATGTAGAGGTGGTGCCAAAGCTGCGTGGCCACCACGGCGGCAAGGCCCCCCTCTACTGAGAGACGCGGCAGCGAACCCGCCGGCATCTCGCGAAAAGCACGCCGCCAGTGGCGCACCGCGGCTGCGTCGAAATAGCCCGTGCGGCGCAAAGATTCTTCGCTTAAGAGCTGGCCGACGAACGTTGGCTCCGGATCCATGTGGAAGCTGTCCAGCGGCGCGCGGAAAATAACTTTGCGCCGCTTATAAACGGACGCCGGCAGCCAGCGTTCCGCCAGCAGGCGCAGTAGATGCTTGTCGCGGAAGCCACGCAGCTTCCATCTCGGGTCCAGCCTGGCAAGGAACACGAAGACTTCTTCATCCAAGAAGGGATACCTCACTTCCACCGAGGAATGCATAGCCACGCGGTCGCCTTTTGCCTGGAGCAGGTGCCCGGCGAGGGTCACGCGGCCCGCGACCCAGATGCCGCGGTTCAGCGGATGCCAGCGTTTGGCGCGCGCGAGCGGGAACTGCAGATCGGCCCACGGGTTCGCCTGCTCGCGCACCTGGTGCATCGACTCGGAATAAAAGCGGAGCTTGGACAGACCGAGCAGGCCGTAGGAATCAATCCACGCGTTCGGACCGCCGATTGCTGCCTCGATGTCGCGCCGGAAGTCGCGCGGATATTGGGGCACATTCTTCAGCCGCAGATAACCGCGGCGCGCCACGTCGCTCAGCCGGACGCCCGGCAGGATGTCGAGATACTCGATCAATTTGGCGGCCTTGTACCACGGGTAGCCGACCAGCCACTCGTCCGCGCCCTCGCCGGTGAGCACGACTTTTTGGCCGCACTCGTGAACGCGCCGGGCCAACTGCAGCAACGCCGCGCACGAGGTATCGATCACCGGGGCCTCGGCGGCCCAGATGAGCTGCGGGTAGGTGTTCACCGCGTCCTCCGCGCGAAACTCCTGCACGATCGGTGGCTTCGTTTTGATGTGCCTTGCGACGAGGTTGGCCGCGTCGAGTTCGTCCAGCGCGGGCGAGTCCACCCGGATCGTGTAGGTGTTGATCGCGGAGCCCTTCAGGTGACACGCGAGCGCCGCGATCATGCTCGAATCCACGCCCCCGGACAAATACGAGCCGACTGGCACGTCCGCTTTCAGACGTGTGTCAACGGCTCGCAGCATGAGCCGCTCAAATTCATCGACGAGACGGCGCGGGTCATCGCCGCGTTCTTCATCACCAAAATCGGGAAAATCCATTTCCCAATAGGCGCGGTCCGCGACCTCGGCGTCTCGGCCGGGTTCCCTCCCGGGCGTGATTTCGAGAAAGTGCCCGGCGCGCAGCAACTGTACGCCCTCGAAGCACGTGATCGGCCCCGGCAATGCGGAGAACGTGAAAATGTGATCGATGCCCCGCCGGTCAGGCCGCGCCGGCACCATGCCGGAAGCGAGCAGAGCTTTGATCTCGGACGCGAAGAGCAACCAGTCGCCCTGCCGCGTCCAGTAGATCGGGCAGATCCCGAACCGGTCGCGCCCGAGCAGCAGGCGTCGCCCGCGTTGGTCCCACAGGGCGATGGCAAACTGCCCGCGCAGCCGCTCGAACATCCCCTGCTGATACTCCTCCCAAAGATGCGGAATGACTTCCGTGTCGCAGTGCTTCACCAGGCGATGCCCGCGCGCTTCCAACTCCGCCCGCTTTTCGAGGTGGTCAAACAGCTCGCCATTGAAGACCACGACGACGTTCCCCTCCTCATTGGTCACCGGCTGCTGGCCATCCGCGAGGCCGACAATGCTCAGCCGGCGCGACGCCAGCGCGACGCCCGGTTGAAAAAAGAAGCCCTCTTCGTCCGGGCCTCTATGCACTATGGCACGCGCCATTCTCCGCACGATTTCTTCCGGCACCGCTCGTTGCTGGGCGAGATCAATAATGCCTGCGATGCCGCACATGAGAACCTCCTTTACTTTGAACGCCACCCGCTGGCGAGTTTTTTTTGCTTAGAGCCTGTTTTAAAATTGCGTGGGGTCCTGCGGCGAGGGATTTTGGCTGTGGCCAAGGCGGCGAGGCCGGAGCATCCCCGCAGCGGGCTGTGATGGCCGAGTCAACGCAGGCCGCAGACAAAAGACCCGCCGCCCG
>JBBRPK010000222.1:0-7699 GCA_038228235.1 Verrucomicrobiota bacterium | reverse complement strand
CTCGGCTTGTCGTTCGCCGAGGGTTTTCAATGCCGCCAGGGCGGCCTTGCTCTCGCATCTTTTTTGCTCACTTTATTCCCCGGAGAGATCAGAGCCGACTCACATCGGCTGCTACGGTTGGGATCGACGGGCCAGCGGCTTTATTTCTTGGCGGTGGTTTGCCGGTCGCCGAGGGTTTTCAGTGCTGCCAGGGCGGCCTCGCTTTCCGCATCTTTTTTGCTCTTGCCCTGGCCGCGACCCAGCTCCACTCCGGCATGGAAAACAGCGCATTCAAACACCCGGTCGTGGTCCGGACCGGTCGCCGAAGTGACTTGATACCGAGGAGCCTCGACGGATTTTTCCTGAAGGGCTTCCTGCAACTCGCCTTTAGGGTTGTCCAGACTGGGAATGCTGGTCAGCTCCCCGAAAGCATCGCGGAATTGACCCAGAATGAACTGCCGGGCCGCATCGAAACCCCCGTCCAGGAAGATGGCTCCGAGGATTGCCTCAAAGGTATCGGCTAAGGCGGAGCGACGTTGGCGCCCTCCGCTCAACTCTTCGCCCCGGCCCAGGATCAGATGGCCGCCTAACTCGAGGCGTTGAGCCTGATCGGCCAAGGTGCGGCGATTCACCATTTGCGCGCGCGCCTTGGTGAGAGGACCCTCCCCTACGTTCACAAATTTTTCGTAGAGTTCGTGCGTCAGCACCAGGCTCAGCACCGAGTCGCCCAGAAATTCCAGCCGTTGATTGTGCGGAGCCGGTCCGGGAGCTTCGTGGGCAACAGAGGGATGGGTCAAGGCCAGTCTTAACAAATCGCCATCGCGAAATGTGTAGCCGAGGCGCTGTTGGAGATCGTCGAGGTTTGCCACAGGGCGCGGTTGTCTTTATGGGACAGCGGCGGGGCCATCCATCCGGACAGGATCGATGCCCTCGACCACTAGCGCGTCGGAGGAGCCTTCAACCAGAATTGTCCCTGGGTCAGTCAGTGAAGGACCAGGGGCCACGGGAGGCTCCCCGGCGGGGTTGAAGCCATGTTCCAGGAGTTCGGCCACATCGTGCTGGACTTGTTCAAGTTGGGTCAACTGGAGATTTGGGTCGGCAATCGTGAACAGATCGCCACTCTTGGGGTGCTCATAAATAAAAATTCTCTGCCCATCGCGGACTAATTGCTCCTTCACCTTCAAAAGGCGTTTGCGTTCCAACATGACTGCCAGGATATAGCCGACAGCGGAGTATTTGGGATCATTCAACTCGATCAATTTTCGGAGTAGCGACTCGGCGTTCTCCTTTTGAATGGCGTCGGGCGGAGCAGGTGGGGGTCCCTCGTAAAGGCCATGCCAATAGGAGACGAACCCTTTGCGGTCACTGGCGCCCTGGCTGTATTGGATTTGCCAGCAGGGGTCGCAAATGTCCAACCGGCGGAAATCGCGCTTCTCGTCGAAGAGCAAGGTGTGATAAAGCTGTTTATCGAGAAAGGTCTTCTCGCACGCCTGGCAATGGTGCGAGCGCGTCTGGATATTCCATTCGTTCATCGAGTCAAACTAACCTCAACCATACCCCCAACCTTAAGGCCACTGCAATGGAAAACGGCCTTGGCCCAGCAGTTCTCACTATCGCAATGTAAGACGACATGGTCGGAAGGACGAGTTCCAGAAGTCCCCATTTTCTTAAGAGATTAGGGACTCGTGGAACTCGTCCTTCCGAAAATTGTGTCGATCCCCTGCCATAATGACAATTGCCGGCCTTCGCCGGACCTCGAATTTTTTGCCTCTCCGATTGAATAGTTGGCGGCCGGGGCAGTCTGAACAATGATGAAGCAAAAACCTAAACCCCTCGAACCATTGGCCACTGGACAAATCTGGCAGATGGGGGACGCGAACCTTCATATAGGTTTGGTGGGCAAACGGCTCGTTCATTATAAACTCTTCAAAGGGCAGACCAAAAGAGCGCCTATTTCCCTCTCCGGCATCGGGGTAGTGCAAGCTTATTTAAAGCAGACCAAGGCCGTTTTGATTCAACCCCGGCCTTAACCATCGAGGCTCAAAAAAATCGCTCGAGCTTCGGTGACTGGGGAAGCGTCGATTAGTTCCCCCGCCGCAGTGCTGACGATGCGGCAGCAAACACATAAACATCCCTCCGCTTCCCCGCGCTGAATCAAATCGCCCGCTTCCGACAACAGCATATCGTCTTCCCCCACGAAGCATAAATTCGGGCCCGTTAAGCGGTATCGAATCGCAATCTCCCCCATAGCGGCGCTGGGCAGAGTATAGGCAAACAAGGTCGGACTGGGACCTCCCACGGCGTCGCAGCCGTTCCAATACTCGACATCGGTGGATAACGATCCGCCAGGCGCAGCCAGGCAGATGGCAGTGCGCGCCCGCGGCAAGGCATCGAAATCGAGGTGCAAAGCCTCGACGGCGAGGAGGGCCAATTGACTGAGCAAATCGAGCCTTCCAAAGCGGCCGCCCAGTTTTGCGGTGCGCAGATCGCTCTCGGTTACCCAACTGGCGCGCGTTTGAATAAGTTTAGGCATAGCCGAGAATGACAGCGCCATTCATCCCTCCAAACCCTGTATTAAGTTTGAGGACGCAATCCAACCGTGAGATGACACGGGGTTCGCGTACCACACTCACGGGGACGCCTTCGGCAACCACGCCCAGCCGCGGTGTGCCCGGCAGGAATCGGTCCTGCATGGCAAGTATGCAGATAACTGTTTCCACCACCCCGGCGGCGCCAAGGGTATGGCCCAGCATCCCTTTTGAACCGCTGAAGGGGGGAACGGACTCGCCAAACACGGCGCGCAAGGCCTGGGATTCCATGGCATCGTTGTAGCTGGTGCCTGTCCCGTGCGCATTCACGTATTGGACATCCCGAGGTTGCAACCCCGCCGAAGCCAGCGCGGAGCGGATCGCCAGCACAAGACCGACGGCATCTCGGGATGGGCCGGTCATGTGATTCGCGTCGTTATTGTTCCCCCAGCCTCGGATGGTAATCGCTTGCGGCGGTGCGCTGGCGGCGCCGACCAACACGATGGCAGCACCGGCTTCCCCCGGGCTCAGCCCGCAGCGTTCTTGATCGAAAGGTCGGCAGCCGGATGGGTCGAGCGCTTTCAACGCGCTGAAGCCAGCCACCACGAAAGCCGATAAATGGTCCATCCCCACGACCAATACCGCTTCCGCCGCCTGGCGTTGGATTAATCGCGCTCCTTGCTGTAGCGCCACTAATCCAGAAACACAGGCGACGGAGACGCATTGGACGGGGCCACGCGCCCCGTGCGCGCCGGCCAGGTCGGCCGCGAGTAAATTCCCTTGCAGATGCCGACGGCCCTCGGGGGAACAGGGACGGCGGGCCCTGAGCCGTTCCAGCGCCTCAATGTTGGCTTTGGTGGTTGAGAGCACGAGCCCGATGCGCTCGGCGGGAATCGATTTCAAGATGGGCCCTGCCTCATCGCGCGCTTGTTGCAGGGCCTCTGTCGCCAGCTCCCAGGCGGGATCGTCCGGGCCGGCCCCGCCGCCATTGCCCAGGGCTGTGCCCACTATCGCTGACTGATAGCGAGGATGATCGAATCGGGCCGAGGGGCGCAGGCCGCTGGCATTAGAGCGCAGGGCTGAGCGCAGCGCCTTCACCCCGCGACCGACAGCGGTGACCGCGCCGCATCCGGCAATTGCCACTAGGGGCGGCATAGCCCCAGGATCACGCATATAGTGTTAGTTCCCCGGAGGCGATCAACTCTCCCTCGCATGAGACGCTGCCTGAAACTAACAGCATCGGACCGAAGCGCTTTATTTCGTGGACTTCAATGTTCAACACTTTGCCCGCCGGCGGGCGTGATAAAATCCGAAAGCTGGAAACCGCCGCCAGCATCCCTCCGGCAGCGGGTTGATTCGCGACCTCTGAGGGCGGCTGCTTGAATCTCGCCCGCTGACTTAGAGCCGCCGCCATCGTCTGGGCGACACATTCAACGAGCGCGGCTTCGAGCACGGCGCCGTTTGTGACCGCGAAATGGTCCCCACCAAAACAGGCGGTGGCGGTGGCTGCCGTCTCGGTGCAGCCGGTCAGGGCATCGATCCACCGCATGGGCGCCCGATGAGGAATGAGTGAGTCTATGGCGGTGGACACGATTTAACCTCCGTTTGGTAGTCCGGGAGTGGGGGGGTGGCGTGTGATTTAGTCGTTGGCGCCAAGTGAAAGGACGAGTTCCCCGCGGTCTCGCCAAATGAAGAATCGGGACTCGCTGTCGAAGGACCCGGGGTACCCTTTTTTCCGCCATCCCAGAAAGGGTAGAAATTATACCATTGCAAGGGATCGCGCTGGAGAATTGTCTCGAGGTCTTGAGCGAAGCGCGCGGCCCATTTGCGCAAACAAGCATCTCTTTTTCCGTGGACTGGCATTTTAAGATACTGAGGCGGAAATCCAAAAAATCTGTAATGACCGCCCGGCCCGCGCAAATTGAACACATGCACTAAGGGCGCCCCCGCGATCGCTGCCAACACGTAAGCTCCGATGGGAAAGGGCGCTATCCCACCCAGAAAAGGAATAGCCGTCGAGGGGCTGCCGTAGGCGCGGTCTCCGAGCATGGCGACCACCTCTCCCCGGCGCATGGCGGCCACGAGCGGAATGGCATCGGTCGGCGAGCCAGTCAGTGGCATCAGCCGAAACTTTGGTTGGGAGGCCTGGTCAAGGAGAGCGCGGATTTGGACCGTCTCGTGGTCGAACCCGGTGACATTGATGGGCACATCCAACCGCGTGAGCAATTGCCCAGCCGCCTCCCAGTTGCCCACATGCGCGCCTAGCAACAGCAACCCCCGTCCTTCGGCGAGGGCGTCGCGCAAGTAGTGTTCGCCGTCGAACGAGAAGGAAAAATGCCGCTGATCGCCTGCCAGAATGGCGACACGATCGATGAGCGCCCGGCCAAACGACAAGAAATGCTTGAAGACCATCCAGCGCCGCTTCCACCGTGGCAAGGGGCCAAAGACGCGGCGGTGGTAATCCATCGTGGCCGCGACATCGGGTGAGGCGAACGAAAAGTAGGCTGCTACGGGCGCGAGCAAAGCATAGGTCAGATGCAAGCCCAGGAAACGCAATGCGGTGAGGAATAGCCAAATGCCCCAAGGCCCGCCACGCAGTCTGCCGGTGCCCGACCAATGCGGGGTGGATGGCGAAATATCCCCCGCCATTTCAGGTATAAACTCCGCCGTTAATATTCAAAACCGCGCCCGTGATGTAGGCAGCGGCCTCCGAACAGAGGAACACGGCCGCGGCTGCGACCTCTTCCGGCCGCCCAAATCGGTTTGCCGGGATGTGGGTGAGGATTGCTTCGCGGGGCAGGCCCTCGATCATCTCCGTTTCAATAAAACCGGGAGCGAGGACGTTGACAGTGACGCCGCGTTTAGCCACTTCTTTGGCAAGAGACTTCGATGCGCCGATGACGCCCGCTTTGGCAGCCGCGTAATTGACCTGCCCTTCCACCCCGGTCTGCGCCGCGGTGGAGGCGATGCTAAGAATGCGCCCCCAGCGATTCAGCGCCATTTCTTTCGCCACCGGACGCGTCAGATTATAAAAGCTATTCAGGTTCGTGGCGATGACTTCCGCCCACTGTTCGGGTTTCATAAATACCAATAAACCATCCTGACGAATACCGGCATTGTTGACTAGAATATCGATGCGATGATGCGCCTGAAAGGCGCGCGCGACAGCCTTTTCACACGCGGTCCCATCGGCCACATCGAAGGGGCACAACTCGCCCCCGCCGCCCGCGGCTGTTATCGATGCCAGCGTTTGCTCCGCCTCCGTCTGGCGGTGACGGTAATTGATAAGAACATGGCATCCACTCGCGGCCAGAGACATTGCCACCGCCCGTCCAATGCCACGGCTCGCCCCCGTGACCAAAGCTATTCGTTTGTCCATCGTGCAGGACGCTCACACTCAATCCGCGAAGGCGTGAAGCTATCATCCCGCCCTGACTTGTCAATGTAGGCCGGGATTACTGATACATGTCATCGTTGCGGATGGCCTCGGCGACTGGCGCGGGCACTAACAGGTCAATGGGCAGGCCAGACTTGATTCGGGCGCGGATTTGCGACGAGGAGATGCCGGACGGAAACCCCGCCAAAGTGCGCTGTCGGAACGGGGGCTGAATCGTGCCAGCTTTTTCGCCGGGCCGCGGAATGACCACAAACTCGACGAGCTTGGCCAATTCCTCAGCGGAGCGCCATTTTGGCAGTTGCAGAATATGGTCGGCGCCAATCAGGTAAAAAAGCTGCGCCTTGGGAAAACGGCGCGCGTAATCGCGCACTGTATCGATGCTGTAAGAGAGATCGCCGCGTTTAATCTCCTGATCATCCACTTCATAGGCATTCTTTCCAGCGAGAGCCAGGCGCAACAAACGCAGGCGTTGATTCGCCGCCGCCGGACTGGTGCCGGGCTTGAACGGCGATCGGGCCGCCGGGATGAAGAAAGTCCGTGTCAGGCCCAGCTCCTCACCCGCCGCCTGCGCCACCAGCAGATGACCGTAATGAACCGGATCAAACGAACCACCCAATAAACCAATGCGTTCCACGCCTGCTATTTTAAAATTAAGACTTCAAATTTGCGATGGAAAATTTCACCTGTCCAGCCAGGCGGCCGATTCATCGCTCGGCTATTCGCCTGCAGCATGTCTTACTGCGAACGAGGACACCTTTAATATTTCGATTTCGGGCACTCCCGACCGGCGAATCTCTCAGCAACAGCGATTCACGCTTTTGAAACGGTGCTCGACCGTTTCAACGTAAACTTGCTGCTCGCTTTTTCGCTTCTGAGACTCCGGGGTGATTGACGCCGGAATCCCACCGGGATGGCCGGGTTCGGGACAACGGCAGGAACGCTCGCTCGCAACTTGCTGGGAGCGATCCAGGTGTGCCTCGCCCGAAAGTTCCTTGACCAGGGTCAGGGTCAGGGTCAGCAGGCTTAACAGCCGCAACGGCTGACCTTCAACAATCGCGTAATCGGGCAGCCAGACGGGAAGCGTCTCATGCAACACAGCCAGCCGACGACGGGCCAATAACAGAACCCATTCCCGGATGCTGAGGAGGAGGATCAGGAAGGCCAAAACCAGAAACATCCCCACCACTAAGGCATCCAGCCGGTTATTAAAGTGAAGCATGCGATTGGTCCGGATATTTTTTTGGGCGGCCGTAATGGCTGCCGCATTTCCAGTCTGTTCTACGGCCGCCAGCGCGTTCTTGAGTCCAGGTAGTTTCTCATTCAACTCTGCCGCTTTTTGCAGGAACCCGATTCGGGGTCGCTCCGGATGGGATTCGTGATGAAAAATCGTTTCCAGGCCTGCCGTAAAAGTCACGGAAAGCAACCAGACCAACGGCACCAGCGTTACGAATGCAAAGACGGGGCGCCCCGGCGGGCGGGGGTTGGGAGAGATGGGCGGATGCTGCGCGCCCTCCGGCGGACTCAATTGCATTTTAAGAATAATTGTCGTGCCCAGGCAAAGGGCAATCGAGGCCAGCAGTTGATTGGCGATGCCGAATAGCGGCCAAAGCGCCTTCACTCCGCCATCGGGGTCTCGCACGCCTTGAATTAAAAAATCAGGGCTATCCTACTGACTCCAGTGACCGCAACGGGTGGTGTTTTTCATTCTCGGCGCCTCCCACGAGGAGTTTGTACGGGACGGCTGGCACCTGGACCGCCTGTTGCGCCAAGCGATAAAACAGTTTGCCACGCGATT
>JBBRPK010000221.1:0-7723 GCA_038228235.1 Verrucomicrobiota bacterium | reverse complement strand
TGGGGTCCTGCGGCGAGGGATTTTGGCTGTGGCCAAGGCGGCGAGGCCGGAGCATCCCCGCAGCGGGCTGTGACGGCCGAGTCAACGCAGGCCGCAGACAAAAGACCCGCCGCCCGGAGGGTTTTCGGGGAAAAGGCCGACTGGCGTTGTTGCTCCTCGGTCGCAGATCGCTGGCGGATATGCTCCCCTCGACGCGCCTCGCCATCCGGCCTTTTCCCCGAAAACAGGACCCCACGGAATTTTAAAACAGGCTCTCAGGCGCCAACCTCGCCGCATCGCCCTCCATTCCTCCCCGTCGCTCTCCTCAACCCGTCGCGCCTCCATTCGCCGCTCGAAGGCTTCGCGCCCCGCCGCCTCGTCTCGTTCAATCCCGTGCTCGCCCAGCAACCGGTCCACCCGCAACCACGAAGGTCAGTTTTGAACCATTTCGATTTCACCCTTGGCATCATCGTGCCGTCGCTCGCCTTGCTGCGCCAGATACTTCACGGGTGGCTGCATGAAACAAATCTATCCGCCTGGCCTTTATCGCAGCATCTGCTACTTCTAGTCTGTAGCTATAGAGTCATCATTTGGGGATAACGTCCCCATGCCACGTAGAAATTCTGCCAACATCGTAGCCGAAAACGTGAAGCGGCTGCGTCTCGAACGAAAATGGTCGCAGGAGGATTGCGCCGAGAAGTGCGACTTGCACCGGACTTATATCGGCGCGGTGGAGCGCGGGGAGCGAAACATCACGCTGGCCACGCTCGATACCATTGCCACCGCGTTTGGTATCTCCCCCGTGGACTTGCTGACAAAAGAGTGACGCATGGCTCCAGATTACTCGTCGATCATAGGGAGTGACGGTGGCATTGCGAAGTCGGGAAAGAGCATTTACGACGTTCTACACGACAGCCCCGATTACTTCCTCGCCAGCGCGGAGTTGGAAGCGATTCTCCGGGCCAGCTTGGTTGGACTCGATTTGAACTATCCGCTGCGCACTCGCTCGAAAGTTCTGAAGTCAAAGATTTGCGAGATTCTCGGGTACCCGGTTCCGGCCTCATTCAAAAAGTCCAAACCGCGCTTTCCTGGTCAGGACTTCGACACCTACGTTCAGAAATCCAATAACCTGCAAATCTGGAATGAGGAAATCACACCGACTCGGCGCTACGTCATCATCCGGTTGGATGAAGGTTCGAAAGTCGTGGGCGTCCGGGTTGTGACTGGCGAGGTGCTGGCGAAACTCGATACCACGGGAGCACTGACCAAGAAGTATCAAGCCAGGAGTCGGGTGCCGGTGATACAAGCAGTGCTGGTTTCGCAGTCGGACTCTTACTCAGTTCTGGAGGCGGTTGGCGCTTTGCCCAATCGCAAACTTACCTTGGCACAGGGCAGAACTCGCAGTCTGACTGTGGACTTCGCGTCATTCCTGCCCATTGAATCGCTCTACGAAAAGCTTTTGAAAATGGTAGGTAAGCGACTGTCAGACCCCGGACTGGATCAGGAGCGCAACCGGGGAGCCGCCTTGCACAAAGCCGTGTGCGAAACGCTGGGCATCGCGGAATACAGCGACACTGGAAGTTTTCCTGATGTGATGGAGCAACTGGTCGAAGTGAAGTTGCAAACCGCTGCAACCATTGACCTGGGCTTGGTGTCGCCGGATGACACAACCCCGCTGGATTTTCTGCCGCGCGTTCGGCACAGCGATGTCCGCTATGCTGTGTATTATGGAACCATCGTGGGCAACGAGGTAAGGCTGGACCATCTGGTACTCGCGCGTGGCGCGGATTTTTTCACATTCTTCCAGCGGTTTGAAGGCAAGGTCGTCAACGCCAAACTCCAGATTCCGCTACCGCGCGATTTCTTTGGGTAAGCCAAACGCTTTCCATACCAGGCCGTCGAGTTGATCTTGAAGTCGTTCCAATTCGTCGGTGTTCTGCTCCGAAGACGCTTTCAGCACGCGGGGCATGATCGCGATGATGTCTTTTGCCCGGTCCAGCTTCGGCAGCGGGAAGCGGCTGACATACTGGCTCATGAACCGCCGTCGCCCGGAGTAGAGTTTGTTGTGAAAAACGGTGTCGTAGAATTTCAAAGCAAACGAGGAGTTTGCTACGGCCAGCATCAGCGAAAGCCAAGATACATCCTTCCCCGGAAGCAACTTCGTCCAGTAGCAGTCGCCATTTACAATCCAGCCCTCTTCGACGAAGAAGAACTTGCTCGTCTCGCTGATGTCCGGAAACGCGAGTTTCGGGCGAGTCCAGTCTTTCGGACGGTGCGGAACCCAAATCTCATACCACTGTCGCCCGGACTCGATGACGTAGTTCCGACTTTGAAGACGCTCGCGATGCTTTAGCAGATAGGCACGAGCGCGTGGGTAGTCGGCCAGGTCCACCGGCGTACGATCCTCGCTGGTAACCTCGTAAGGGTAAAGGACACGCTTTATTGCGAGTGTTGTCGCAGGCACATGCCAGCATGTGGCTCGGTGGTGCGTGACGAGTGGGCGCAACAATTCGTTCTCTGGTCGCTCATCTTCCGGCAAAGAATCCCAATCGTCGCGAATGAACACCGAATCCGCCGTTGTTTTGATGCCGACACAAATTTTCGCCACGTTGG
Source organism: Verrucomicrobiota bacterium (assembly GCA_038228235.1). GTDB lineage: Bacteria > Verrucomicrobiota > Verrucomicrobiia > Limisphaerales > JBBRPK01 > JBBRPK01. The sequence goes on along the minus strand of JBBRPK010000221.1, from coordinate 5,131 downwards.
CAAACGTGCCCGCCGAGTTAGCTTTGACCGTTGCCAACCAGGAATCCACGCCGCCATTACTCATTGTCCACGGGGTGCGACCATCAGCACCTGTCTGCAAGCGGCCGGTTTCCACCTGAAAGCAAACGCCATCAGTCCGTGCGAAGCCGGCGAACGAACCGTCCGCAACTTCGAGAATTGATCCAACGTCGCGAACATTCGCACCCGCCCTCTCGGGGGTTTCGTAAACCCGAATGAACTCACACTCTCGTTCTGATTTATCAACGCTCCGTTTCGCCACTAACACCGCAGGCAAAACGGCCGCATCAAAAAGTTTTGTGTCGCCCAAGTCCACCAGCCGGAGAAGCTGAAAATGCTCTGTCATCCACTCACGCATGGAACTTCCCGACTGCACCGAAAGGAAGCGGTTGGAAGTCAGGAGCGCCAGGATTCCCTGGTCATCAAGGGCCAAAGTCATGGCTTTAACGAAAGCGTGATACAAATCCACGCGGCCAGTTAGTCCGAACCGAGTAGCGAGTTCCTGGGCAGCAGCCGAACCCAAAACTTGCGTCCGCACGTAGGGAGGATTGGATATCACGGCCTGAAAGCGACCAGCCCACCCGTGAGACTCTTTTGTCCGCGCAACAAAATGCAAACCCATCTGTGCTTCCGCCTGTTCAGAGGAAATAACGGAAAGAAAGTCTGTATGCTCGAGTTGCAGGGCGGCTAGGCCGCATCTCTTCAACGCGGTTTCCGCCTTGGCCAAAGCACGCTCGTCGGTGTCAAAGCCGACGAGCGAGAGCCTCTCTCGAAAGGCGGGTGGCACTGCATCAGCCACAGCTTTCAACAGCCCGCCATCTCCACAGGCTGGGTCAAGCACCGCAAATTGTCTTCTTGTCCTCGGTAGGCTTTGAATTTCGAGCGCGACTTGCCGTGCCAGATAGTCGGCCAGCAGAGGCGGAGTGTAGTGTATGCCGTGGGTCTTCCGCTGCGTTTCGTCCGTCAACTCCCGAACGACAGTCCTCGCCTTGCTCTTGGCAAGTGGGGCGTCGATTTGAGAACCCGAATTTACTAAAGCTGGCACACGCTACTTCTAGTCATCATTCGTTCAACTGTCAACTTTAGAATGTCGTTTCGTCGTTTCTTCTTCACAAACAACCCGAACGCACCGAAGTCCGCCTGACCGAGGAACAGGTTCGGGAGAAATACCCGTGGGATTACGACCAGCTTACCTCTCCCTGCAACTCGATGGTCGTGTGAAACAACGATCGCAACGATGGGTCGAGCGTGAACAGGTTGCGGTAAAAAATCATCGCCGCGATGCCGGATTGCGGTGCGATGCGATTGAAACTGCGGCGTAGCTTGGCCCGCACCGGGTTTAGATGGACGTAATCGCACGCCGTCCGTAAATAGCCATCGCCGCTGCCGTCCACCATCAATGCCTTGTAGCGTCCGCTGAAAACATGGCCAAATTGCTGGTGGCGAGGATTGAACCGGAACGTATAGGTACTCAATAGCCAGCGCATGTTGCGCGAGGCCCTGCCCACTCATCAAGGCACCAAGCGCACGCGATAGAATGCCTGCGGTTGCGCTCCGTCAGGAACGGGCACAGTCACTGGCCCGCCCGTGCCCGCGACATTGCTCGCGACCGGCGCCCAGTTGCCACTGTTCAAATCCTCCGTGCGTTGCACATCATAGTTCTGGCCCACATCCGTATCGAAGGTGATGGTGAAGCTGTTCGCTGGTTGCGGGATGAATGCAAGCTGCGCCAGTCCACCCACCTCGAACGCGCCAATATCAGCGCCGTCGCCGCCCGCCGCATTCGCAATCGATTTGTCGAACGGCCGTGGCGCGCCGCGTTGATCGACGGCCAACCCACCGCTCTTTCCCTGGTCGATGGCGGGACTACCGGTCAACAAGGCCATGGTGAACGTTGGGCCGCCGTTGTCCTGCAACGGCCCAAGCAGCGGATTCTGGCCCGTGAGATTATGCGTCGTGGTTCCCGTGATCGTGGCGCCGCTCGTGTTCTGAATCAGATTGTAATCACTCGAGGTGATGAAGCCGCTGCAATCGGGATCGGTGTCGGCAATGTTTCCGGCGAGAATGGTGTTGCCGAGATTTCCCGAGCCCGAAAGACCTCCGCCAAAGTCAGCTTCATTACCGGACACCGTGCAACTCCGCAATAGCAGCGTCGTTCCCGAATCGTAAATGCCGCCGCCGAAATCGAAGCTGCTTCCTCCCGCAAGATTGCTCGCGACGGTGCAGGTGTAGAGATCCAGGTTATCCAGATTGTAAAGACCGCCGCCGCTCCCGCTGCCAACTCCACCATCGCCAAAACCTCCGATGGCGTTGTTACCACTGATGGTGCAGCGCACCAGGGTAGAGGTGATTTCGGACTCAAGCCCACCGCCGAAACCTTGACCACCCGAACCCGGGGAACCACCACCGGTGGCGACACCTCCAGCGCCGCCGGTGGCCGAGTTGTCCTTGAGCGCGCAGTTCGTCATGGACAATGTGCCGGCGTTGAAAATGCCGCCGCCCAGACCGTTGCCACCGCCACCGGCAAATCCCGCAGCGGTCTCGCCCCCTTGTCCTCCCACCACGCTGTTACTGCTGATGATGCAACCGGTAAGAGCTAGTGTCGTCTGGTTAAAAACACCACCGCCTCGGGCCCTGGAACCATCTTGTTCAACAAATCCGATCGCATTCGCCTCCCGACCGTTTCGAATCGTCAAACCCGAGATAGCCACCTTGCCCGTCAGGATTTCAAACACTCGACTGGTGTTGCCCCCGCTGATGGCCAGCTCGTTTGCTCCCGGCCCCACAATCGTGACGTCGTGCTCAATGACCAGCTCTCCGCTGGTTAGAGTAATGGCGCCCCGGAGGCCGGGCTCGAAGGTAATGATGTTCCCCTCGCCTTGATGCACGCTGAACAACGCGTAGCGCAACGAACCTTCGGCGGTGTCCTGTGTGTTGCGGACGATCAGTCCGAGTGAACTGAGCTCCACCGCGCCAATGTCCGCACCATCTCCACCTGCGGCATTCGGATAACTGGCGAGGTCCGATGGACGGGGTTTCCCTCGCTGGTCCGTGTCGAGTCCGCTGCTATGCCCGCGGTCGATGACGGGGCTGCCGGGTAGCGGCGCCACGGTTGGAGTCGAACCGCCGTTGTCCTGCAACGGCGTCAGACCCGGGTTGAGCCTGGCGGTGTTGTTGCCGAATCGATCTCCCGTCGCGCCGAAGCCGGTGCCCCAATTCGTCGATCCGATGAAATTATATCCCTGCGAAGAAAACGCCCCAATCACGTCCGGTGCGGAATTCGCCGCCACGTTCCCGGCGATGATAGTGTTGCGGACCTTCGCAGGCGGAGAGAGATTCGACACACTGACGCCGCCGCCTGATGGTGCGGGGGCATTGGCTTGATTGCCGACAATGGTGCAATTCGTCATCGCCAGAGACCCGGAAGCCAAAATCCCGCCGCCGGAGGAAGCAATGTTTCCGACAATGGTGCTGTTGATGATCGTGAGTTTGGCAGTAGCAAGATTATTGAGAATACCGCCGCCCAGCGTCGCCTGATTTGACGAAACGGTGCTGTTGATGACCGTCAGCGTGCCGTCGTTGTAGATGCCGCCGCCGCGACTTACGCAACCGGGGCACGGCCCTTCGGCCGGCCGGTTATCTCGGACAACGCAATTGCTTATCGTCAACGTGCCGAAGTTGTAGATGCCGCCGCCATTGCCGCCCCACGAGCGTCCGTTGGCGAGCGTCAGCCCTGAAATCCTGTAATCACCGAAGTTGACGATCTGTAACACGCCGTTGGTGCCAAAGCCAGAGAGGGTCAGGACGTTCGGCCCCGGGCCGTCAATAAAAGTAGTGCGGCGCAGGATTAGATCGCCATTCGTTAGCGTGATCGTGCCGGTCACCGTGCTGTCAAAAACGATGGTGTCGCCGATGGCCGTAGCCTCGATGCGCTCGCGCAACGAACCTGGCCCTGTGTCATTGGTGGTGGTGACGGTGAGCATCGCCGCCCGGGAGTGAAAAGCCACGGCAACAAGAACCAAGGCAACGCGGCAGAAAATGAAACGATTCTTCTTCATGGCATGAAGTGAGAGTATTGGCACAAGCAAGATGACTTGGCAAGGCCTTTGTCGCCCAGGTCGCCCAAGTTCTCATCATCATCATAAACGGCACAGGTGAAGTCGTAGAGACCAGTCGCGGGTGCGTCCCCGTCATTGAGCCGGCCTTGATAGCTGATGGCGGTCCCTTGCGTAGGGGTCAAACTATAGTTTGACCCCTTTTTGGTAAAGCAGGGGATGAAATTGTTTGATCAGGCCAATCTCTTCTGCAAACTGCTCTCGTATGGGGTATTCCGGGCCTCCTCTCGACACGGGATGAGGTGGCGTGGTAGTTTGAGGGCGTAATGAGAACTCAGTCGCCCGATACAAGTCCAGAAGCCGAGCGGGTGTTGATCGAACTGCTCCGGCAGGCGCCCCCGTGGCGGCGCATGCAACTGGCGGATCGCATGAGTTCTACAGTTCGCCAGCTTTGCCTGGCTGGAATCAGGATACGTCATCCTAACGCCAGCCCGGCCGATGTGCGCCGCCGTTTTGCCGACGTGCATCTTGGTGCGGAATTGGCCGCGAAGGTTTATGGCCCGCCGCCTGTTGACTGATGGATACCGAGCAGACCCAGGTCAATCTCCTGGTCGTTACCGCTTTCGACGCTCTTCGCATCCCGTATTTTCTTGGTGGCTCCATGGCCAGCTCCGTCCACGGCATCTACCGTGCGACGGCTGACAGTGATTTCGTGGCGGCAGTCCGTCCCCATCACGCGGAACCGCTGGTGCGCCTCCTCCAGCCAGGGTTTTACGCCGATCTTGATGCCATCCGCGCCGCCGCCGCTTCAGGCCGCAGTTTCAACGTTATCCATCTCGAAACCATTCTGAAGGTGGATGTTTTCGTGGTGAAAACCGATCCATTCCAACTTCAGACATCCTGATTCGGCGGAATTTGGGCAGCAGGGCTATCCTATTGACTCCAGTGACCACAACGTATAGTGGAGGAGGATGATAGAGGACTATCCGCGGACGCTTTTGGAGATGGAACGTCGGTTTGCCACTGAAGAACAGTGCCGTGCCTACCTGGCGACCCTG
>JBBRPK010000220.1:0-7884 GCA_038228235.1 Verrucomicrobiota bacterium | reverse complement strand
TGGATTGAGAAGCACTTACAGCACAAAATCCTACTGCATTGCAGTCGGGTTTCCCCCCCGATTGGTTCCTGCAAATCGTGTTCGGAAAGCCTCTAGCTCACACGGCTCTCACATGGGAATTTCACCGTCGAAAGAACTTCTACTGCATAGTTACGGCTAAGGGACCCATGCAGCCCGGTAAAATGCCGTCACGGGAAATGGGGTCGGCTCCACGTAAGTATAGCTTTGGGCGGCCGGCATGGTGACGGTGGTCAGGACTGTCCAGTGGCTCAAGTCGGGCGAGCGAAGCACTTGGTAATGGAACCCGCTCGTCCCCACAAAGCTCACCTGCACAGTGTTGCTTACCACTGTTAGGCTGGTCACGTCGGGAGTCTCCGGCGGAAAAAATCGAAAAACCGTGCCAAAACCCAGATCACCGCCGTGGAATGTGGTGCCGTAGAAAGCCCCGTCGCTGCCCAATATTAAACCGGCCTGGGGACTCTGCCCCTCAACGCCGGTGGCCGCAAAATCGCGCAGGACGGTTAAGGCGCTGCCGTCTTCGCGGAAGTTAAAAATCGTGCCCTCGCCCCCGGCTCCCCCGGCGCCTGTTGTGCCATAGGGCTTCCCGTCGATGCCTCTAATCAGCCCATTTGGGTAAGCGCCATTGGTCCCGCCGAATAGAATTAGGACGTTATAATTGGTCCCGTCCTTGTTGAGTTTGAAGACTGTGCCCCAGCCATTTGTTCCCCCAGCGCCCGTTGTGCCGTAAAGGGCTCCATCGCTTCCTTCGATGAGGTCGGCGGTCGGCCCCGCGCTGTCTGCGCCAGTCGCCGAGAAGCTTCGAAGAACTTTATAACCACTTCCATCCTTATTGAGCTTGAACACGCTGCCGGCGTCCTCCGTGCCGCCACGAGCGCTGGTGCCATAAAGACTGTGATCGCTCCCTTCCATCAGGGCGCCCAGCGGATTTTGGCTATCCCCCAGAATACGGTTGAAGGTATGTAATAAAGTGTAGCCAAAGCCGTCTTTGTCCAATTTGAAGACAGTGCCAACGGCATTACTACCCCCTTCGTAGGTGGTGCCGTAGAGCAGTCCATCACTCCCCTCAATCAAATGGGAAAAAGGCGTCACGCCATCCTCGTTGCTGGCGCCAAAGTTGCGCATAATCTGATAGCCACCCCCATCCTGATTCAGCTTGTAAACGGTGCCCGAAGCATTAGCTCCCCCATATAACGTAGTCCCATAAAGCACACCATTGCTGCCTTTTATGAGCCCGCTGGCCGGCGATTTGCCATCGGTTGCATTGGCGCCGAAGTGATACAGGACTTCATAGCCACTGCCGTCTTTGCTCACTCTGAATACAGTTCCCGAACCGTTGGCGCCGCCATCTACGGTTGTGCTGTAGAGCACTCCGCCAGATCCTTCCACCAGCGCTCCCTGCGGATGACGTCCATCGTTCGTGCTGGTTCCGAAGCTTGTCAGGCGATCATAATGGACCGCCGCGGGCGAGAAGGACGCCAGGCTCATTCCAAGCAGAAAAAGGAGAATAATAGTTTTCATCGCGAACTCTTGCTCTAACGCGTTTTGAGCCGAGTGTGTAGCAGGTTGGGTGCCGGATTATGACCAGTTGCCAGTTATCGGGCATCAGTTATCCGCGCACAATATGCGCCCACGCGCGCCGATTTTGGAATGCGACGGTTCTGGGACTCTTCAACTCCTCACGGGCATGGTGAAGAAAAAGGTCGTTCCCTTTCCGGGTTCGGCTTCGACCCAGATGCGGCCTCCATGCCGTTCGACGATCTTCTTGCAAAAGGATAAGCCGATGCCCGTGCCGGGGTATTTTTCGCGACCGTGGAGGCGCTGAAAGAGGATAAAGATGCGCTCGAAATCCTTGGCGGCGATGCCAATGCCGTTGTCGCGAACGGCAAATTGCCACTCCTGGCCTTTGCGTTCGACCTCGATTTGGACCCTCGGGAATTCCGAACCGCGAAACTTAATCGCGTTGCTGATCAGGTTCTGAAACAGTTGCGTGAGTTGGAGAGCCTCACCCTGGATCACCGGCAGGGGGTCATTGGTCACAACCGCGCCGGTTTCTTCCAGCGCCATTTTGAGGTTGGCCAGGGCTCGCTCGAGGATGCGTTCGCAATGCACAGGCTCAAACGGCTTGCCCTGGGTGCCCACGCGGGAGTAACTCAACAATCCGATGATCAAAGCTTGCATGCGTTCGGCGCCGTCCAGGGCGAAGGCCATGAATTCATCGGCATTCTGGTCCAGTTTTCCCTGATAACGCTGGCGAAGAAGTTGCAAATAATTTGTGACCATGCGCAGCGGTTCCTGGAGATCATGCGAAGCAACATAGGCGAACTGCTCAAGCTCTTCGTTGGAACGTTTCAGTTCCGTGGTCCGCGTGGCGACGCGCTTTTCCAAGCTCTCATTGAGCGCCTTCAATTCCACCTCGGCCCGCTGCCGCTCTGATACGCGTCGTTCCAATGATTCGGCCATTTCATCAAACCCTCGGGCCAGTTGGAGCAGTTCGCCTTCGCCGTGGGCGAGACCGGTGCGCACTTTCAAGTCCCCTTCGCGCAAGCGATGGGTTGCGCGCACTAGCGCCCGGACTTGGCGCAGGAAAAATACGTCCCCTCCATACCACGCGGCCATCAACGCCAGCGCGGCCGCGATGCTCAAAAGGAAAAGGTTGCGCGCCAGGGACTGATTGGCTGCCGCATAGGCCGTTGAAAGCGGGACCCCGACGGTCACGATGGGCGGCTTGGAGTCCTGCCGACCACCCAGGCCGCTGATGGCATAGAGACGCCAGACGCCGTCCAAACCCTCGGCTTGAAAAGTCCAGTCGCGCTCGAGAGGCAAGGCGTTTTGGGAGAAATTGCTTTTCGGCCTGGGCGAAGGCGGCAGCAAGTCCCGGAACGTCCGTGGTCCCGCCGGAAAACGAAATAGGATCCGGCCCTGCCGATCGACGACTGTGACCGTGGAATCCTTTGGCAGATTCGCATCGGCGGCCAAATCCTTCAGCCAGCCCAGGTGAAGGTCGGCAAATACGACCCCCCGTAACGCTCCCGCTTTATCGAGGACAGGATAGCTTGTATGAACCAAAGATTTGCGAGCGAAACGCTCGACTTCGTACTCCCCAACGACGAAATCACGCCGATTGGTCGCATTTTGAAAATAAAGGCGGTGCGCCACATTGGTCTGGTTGGCCGGCCCGATCGCGCTGGCGAAGACATGTCCATCCAGCCGGATGGCGCCGAGATTTCCATAAATTGGATGGAGCTTGAGAATGTTGGTGAAGAGGGCCTGGCAAGTCACTGGATCCTGCCGCTGGATTTCTCTAAATTGAGCCAGCGTGACCAGAAGCTGGCGCGTCCCGTCCAATAGTTGATCCTGGTTACCGGCAGCCGTTCGGACCACGCGCAGCGCCCCTTCCTTGGCGGCCTCCATGGCTTGTTGTCTCTGCTCAATGGCTGTGTAAATAATCAAGCCCAACGCCGGCAGCACCGCCAGCAGGATGACCATGATCAGGCGCACTCTCAAACTGGCAAAGAATCGCAGGTTCTCGGCGGCCCGCAGGGCTCTTCGGAAAGCGGTGTCGTGGGCAACCGGTTTCATCTGACTCATTCTGTGGGCAGCTTGACAATGGTCAGCCAAAAGTCATGGATCGTCTGCACCACCTTGATGAAGTGGTCCAAATCCACTGGCTTGGAAACATAGCAATTCGCATTCAAATTGTAGGCCCTCAAAATGTCTTCTTCGGCCTGCGAAGTCGTGAGAATGACGACCGGGATGCGCCTTAAACGTTCATCGGCTTTGATTTCGGCCAGTACCTCGCGCCCATCCTTGCGCGGCAAATTTAAATCCAGCAAAATGAGGTCGGGCCGCTGGACCGCGGCGTATTTACCCTGACGACGCAGGAAGGCCAAGGCCTCCACTCCGTCATCGACATGGTGAATCTTGTTGCGCACTTTGGCTTCTTTGAGCGCCTCGGTGGTCAAGCGGGCATCGCCGGGATTATCTTCGATCAACAGGATTTCTATTTCTGGTCCACTCATGATCAGTTTTTTGCCGCATCCGGAATGGTGAAATGAAAAGTTGCGCCCTGGCCTGGCGCCGACTCAACCCAAATTTGCCCGCCATGCCGTTCCACAATTTTTTTGCAAATGGCCAGCCCAATGCCCGTCCCCGGATATCGCTCGCGGCCATGCAGCCGTTGGAAAATGATGAAGATGCGATCAAAGTACTGCGGCTCAATCCCAATCCCATTGTCCCGCACCGAGAAAAGCCAAACCTCGGGGGGCAATGCTTGCAGTGGAGCATGGGGGTCTTTTTTTCGCTCCGCTGAGATCTGGATTTGCGGCGGCTCGCGGTCATGGAATTTAATGGCGTTGCTGATCAGATTTTGAAAAAGTTGGGTCAATTGGGTGGCATCGGCCATGAGTTTAGGCAAAGGGGAGTGTCGCACAGCCGCCCTGCTTTCTTCAATGGCAATTTTTAAGTTATCCAACACTCGCGACACCACTTCGGCACAGTCAGTGGCGGCAAAAGGTTTGCCGTGGGTGCCCACTCGCGAGTAAGCCAGCAAATCGTTGATCAGCACTTGCAGCCGCATCGCGCCGTCCACGGCATACTTGATAAACTCGTCGGCCTCGCTATCTAAACGGCCCTGATAACGGCGAGCGAGCAGTTGGGTGTAGCTGGCTATCATCCGCAAGGGCTCCTGCAAATCGTGCGAGGCCACATAGGCAAACTCTTCCAATTCCTTATTGGAACGCAGCAACTCGCGGGTCTTTTGTGCGAGCGCTTCCTCCGCCCGTTTCCGCGCCGTGATATCGCGAGAGACACCGAACGTGCCAATGATCTCTCCCTGTTCGTCGCGCAAGGCCTGCTTGGTGGTGGAGGCCCAGGTGACCGCGCCATCCGGCCACGTTTCTTTCTCCTCCCGCCCGACCAGCGGCTTGCCCGTGCGCAGGATTTCCTGCTCATCCGCAAAAGCTTCCCGCGCATGCTCGGCCAGGAAGAAATCAAAATCCGTTTTGCCCATGGCTTCGCGAGGGTCGCTTAACTTGAAAAGCTCTGCCAGCGCGCGGTTCACACGTAGAAAGCAGCTCTGTCGGTCTTTGAAATAAATGTGATCGGGAATATTGTCCATTAACGTCCCGATCAAGAACCGCTCCTGCCGCAGGGCCTCATGCCGCTCCTCCAGTTGCTGGTTGAGCTGGCGGCTGCGGGCGGCAATGCGCCAAAGCACGACGATTACCCCGATGGCCAGAAGGCTGGAGCCGAGGTGGGCCGAGGCCATTTCAAAAGCATAAAGACGCAACAGTCCGACGCAAATCAAGGCGCTAACCACCAGCCAATCCCAGCGCGGCGAGAGCCATTTGCTTCTCAAAAGCCGCCTCCTCCTTCTCCCAAATGGCCCAACCGGGATACTTCTGTGCCGACCAGACAGACATCGTCGTCGAACTCCTGCTTCATCAGGCGGTGCCTTTCATCCCGATACTTGCCCTCAAGTTGCCGCATTTAACAGCCAGGTTAGCCAATTCCTTTTGCCTTTGCCAGCCTTGATTGCGCATGAGAAGGGCCGCGCAGTAAGGCTCATGCCGCCTCATCAGGGATCACGATTCCGCAACAGAACGCCGAAGACCAAAAAGGCTTTACACATGAGGGCCTGCCAACCACATTAGCCTCGTGTCAGCGCTATTAATGCACAAGGGTTGGCCGGGCACGCAACCGATTGAGGCTGAATTTGCTTTCAGCCAGCCTCTTGCCGTCGAAACGGCCATTCAGCGCTCGCAACAATTCCTCTTGCGCGAGCAAAAGCCAGAGGGGTATTGGGTAGGCGAGTTGATGGTCGATTCCACGTTGGTCTCCGATACTATCGCCTATCACCATTGGAACGGGAAAGTCGATAAGGCCTGGCAAAAGAAAGCCGTTAACCACCTCTTTTCCATGCAATTGCTCGATGGCGGGTGGAGCATCTATCATGGCGGCCCTGCCGAGGTAAACGCCACCGTTAAGGCTTATTTGGCCTTGAAACTGGCCGGCATTCCTGTAACCGACCCGCGCCTGCTGCGGGCCCGCGAAGTTGCCTTGCGCATGGGGGGAGTGCCAAGAATGAATACTTTCTCCAAACTGTATCTTGCCCTGCTCGGTCTTTTCCCCTGGGATTATGTGCCGACCATTCCGTGCGAAATCATCCTGATTGGCAAATGGTTCCACGTTAATTTCAATGAGATGAGTTCCTGGAGCCGCTCCATGCTAGTGCCGCTGGCCATCATCAACCACTTTAAGCCCACGCGCCCACTCCATCCCGCCGTCACCCTCACCGAACTCTATCCCGAAGGCTACCACGAAAGAGACCTCGCGCTCCCGCCGGACCCGGAGCGTTTCACTTTGCGAAACTTTTTGCTCTGGTTGGACCGCTTCCATAAATGGATCGAGCGCAACCGGCTTCGCCCTTTCCGAAAACTGGCTTTGAAAAAGGCCGAGAAGTGGATGCTCGAACGCTTTGAAGGCAGCGACGGACTGGCCGCCATCTTCCCAGCCATGCTCAATTCCCTGCTCGCCCTGAAAGCTCTGGGTTACGCGGACGATCATCCCCAGGTCCTCCGGGCGGAACGAGAGTTGAAGAAACTGGAGCATGAAACGGAGACCAGCGTTCGCATTGAACCCTGTTTTTCCCCTGTCTGGGACACCGCCATTGTCGCCGTTGCTTTGCGTGAATCGGGAATTCCAGCCAGCCACCCCGCCCTCGATAAAGCCGGCGCCTGGCTCATTTCCAAGGAGATTCGCTTTCGCGGCGATTGGGCGATTAAGAATCCCGCCAAGGTTGAACCCAGTGGGTGGGTCTTCGAGTTCAATAACAAGTGGAATCCGGATGTGGATGATACGGCCATGGTGCTATTGGCTATGCGCAAGATCCCAACTCAGGACGTGAAGCGGCGCGACGAGAGTTTCCTGCGCGGCCTCAACTGGATGATGACTTTCCAATGCAAAGACGGCGGTTGGGCCTCTTTCGACAAGGATTGCACCAAAAGCGTGCTGGAAAAGGTCCCCTTTGCCGATCACAACGCGATGCTTGATCCGGAATGCGCGGACATTACGGCCCGCATCCTGGAGTTGCTCGGCTACGAAAACTTTAGTGTCGATCATCCACAAGTTATCAAAGCGCTTAATTTCATCCGGGAACATCAGGAGGCGGACGGCTCATGGTATGGGCGCTGGGGTGTGAATTATATTTATGGCACCTGGCAGGTTTTGCGAGGTTTGCGGGCGTTGAATTTGAACATGCAAGAGCCGTGGCTGCTGAAGGCCCGCGACTGGCTTGAAAGCGTTCAACGCGAGGACTGCGGGTGGGGCGAGCGTTGCAACACCTATGATGATCCCGTTTTTAAAGGGCAAGGGCCCAGCACCGCCTCGCAAACCGCCTGGGCAGTCATGGGACTCTGCGCCTTCGATGATCCGGAGCGCCCTAGTCTCCAGCGCGGGATTGAATATCTGGCCCGCACTCAAAATCCTGACGGCTCATGGACCGAGTCGGAGACGACTGGAACAGGGTTTCCCCGAGTATTTTACCTCAAGTACGACATGTATCGTAACAGTTGGCCGCTTCTGGCGCTAAGCACCTACCGCAATCTGCACAAGGCTGCGCTCGCTAAAGCCGATGGCCACGTCAACGGTTCCTCCCATGATTTTCCGAGGGTGCAGGCAACCTTGTCTGCGCGTTAGTCTATTCGAAAACCGCAAAGCCACTTGGAGCCTGTTTTAAAATTGCGTGGGGTCCTGCGGCGAGGGATTTTGGCTGTGGCCAAGGCGGCGAGGCCGGAGCATCCCCGCAGCGGGCTGTGACGGCCGAGTCAACGCAGGCCGCAGACAAAAGACCCGCCGCCCGGAGGG
>JBBRPK010000219.1:0-8059 GCA_038228235.1 Verrucomicrobiota bacterium | reverse complement strand
CGAAGATCAGAGCCGACTCACGTCGGCTGCTACATTACAGGGAAATATCTTCCACTTCCTCCTGCCCGACTCCGGCATGGCCGACTACACCGACAAGGTGGTGAAACAACTCGCGCCCGCCGAGATGGAGCAAATCAAAAAGTGGCTGAAGAAATTCAATCCAGCCTGCCCGACGCCTTAAATGGCTGGCTGAAAAGCTCGCAGCAATTCGTCCGAGAAAGCCTTAAGAACCTCCTAAAAAGCCCTGAAAAATGACTTGCGACTTATAATTAACTTGCAGGATACATAATTACTTGCAGGTTTAATACAAATCCTGCAAGTTATGTCGTGAGAATGACCAGCAATTTGAACCAACCCAAACACCCGCAGCGCCACCGCGAGGTGGATGCCCGCGTCGGCAACGCCCTGATCGAAGTGAAGTTCGGCGTGGACGCCCTTCGCACCCTTCGCACGAGTCTTATGCAAGTGGCCTATCCAGTCGGCGAAGACCCGGTGACGCACGGTTATGTCGTCCTCGCCAACTCGTCCATCACGATGGAACGGGTGCGGGAAGAATGGGAGCGGGCTGCCACCATTTTGCGCGATGAGGTCCTGCACCGGCTCACCATCTGCCTGCAAGTGGAAGGTGACATCCGCGGAATTCCGCACGACCCGGATGCCGAGACAAAGCTAATGCTCGCCGAAGTGGTCGAAGCTGAACGGGGCAAAATGAGCACGGCACGCACCGACTACTCTTTCGTCATCCAAAAGCTCCTGCTCCACCAATGGCTCACTTCGGGTGAACCGGTCACCTCGGAATGGCTGGCGCGCACCGCTGGCTGTTCCTACCCGGCGGTTGCCAGGGCCTTAAATTCTCTGGGCAGCTTGTTGGACCGTCGCTCCGATCGTCGCGTTGTTTTGCGCTGGTTTCCTAAGGAAGAATTCGCCAGGCTTCTCGCCATCGCTGACCGCGCCCGTTCCACGGTCCGCTTTGCGGACCAATCCGGCCAGCCCCGCTCCGCTGAATCCCATGTCCGCCGTTTGGAAAAACTCAATCCGCCCGGCCTGGCTATCGGCGGGGTGCTGGGCGCGAAGCATCGTTATCCCGACCTCGACCTCGTGGGCACACCGCGGCTCGACCTCTCACTGCACAGTCCCGGCAAGCGCCTGAAGCTTGATTTCATCGAGCGGCTCGACCCGGCGCTGAAGCGTGTTGATGACCCGCTCGCTCCGGCCAACGTGGTGGTTCATGCCGTGCGTCAAGCAGACGCGCAGTTCACCCCGCGTGAGGGCGGCCTCGCCTGGGCCGACCCGGTGGAATGCCTCTTCGACCTCCACGAAGCCCGACTGGACCTGCAAGCCGGGCAATTTCTCGCCTATCTGCAAACTCACGCGAAGGCGCAAACCGTGGTGAGAAAATTACTCGACGAGGAATAAGTCTCACCCCTTTCGACATGAAACCAGAAGCCAAAGCAGTCTCCCCGCGCAAAGTGCTCGCCGAGGTCGCCGCTGCCGTCCCGCCCGACGTGCATCCCAACCTCATCATCATCGGCAGTCTGGCGGCGGGCTACTGGCTCTTCCAGGGTGACGACGCCTTTGGCGTCCGCACCAAGGACATTGATTGTGTTCTGTCGCCGCATCTCTCCGCTGTCGAAAAAGGCCGGGCCGTTGCGGAGAAACTGCTCGCCGCCAAATGGCAGCCACACTTTACCGGCCAGATCACGAAACCCGGCGCAGCCGGTGACACCGCAGACAAACTGCCCGCCGTTCGCCTCTATCCTCCGGGCGGTGGCGAATGGTTCATCGAACTGCTTACCGAACCGGCTTCGGAAAACCAGACCACCCGCGTCTGGACTCCTTTGCCGCTTACGTCCGGCGACACCTACGCGCTGCCCAGCTTTCAATTCACCGGGATCGCCACCTTTGATGCACAAGCCACCGAGTTTGGCATCCGCTGCGCCCGCCCCGAAATGATGGCGCTCGCCAATCTCCTGGAGCATCCCTTCATCAAGCCCGACCTCATCGAGGGAACGAACGACAAACGCACCAACAAAGATTTGGGCCGCGTCCTCGCCATCGCCCGGCTGAGTCCTGACGGAGCGGTGGAACGCTGGCCGGACCTCTGGGTCAAATCGCTCCAGCACGCGTTTCCGCACCGCTGGCAAAAACTCGCGGCGCACGCGGGCGACGGCATCCGCGCTCTGCTTGCCAGTCCGGCGGATTTTCAACAGGCAACGGACATCTGCAACCGGGGTTTGCTCCATCTGCATACGGTCAACGCCGAACAATTACGGGCGACTGCTCAACGCCTCCTTGCCTTCGCCGTCGAGGAACTGGAACACCTTGGGAAGAAATGACCGCCGCTCCCCCATCCCTCGCCAAGCTCAAGCCCAATTCAAATTGGGCCAGGCTGCCGCTGTTCAATCGCAAGGGCTGGTCGCGAGTGCGGTTTGGGGAGGTGGTGGAGAATGTCAACGAGCGCGTCGAGCCGGCGGATGCGGCGGAGGAAATCTACGTGGGGCTGGATGATTTGGATTCCGGCAGTTTGCAAAGCCTGGTGCGTGGGAGTTTTGCGGCTAGGCTGCCGCCTCGAGGACAATCTTGGGGTGACGTTTGGCCACTTTAAGGAGAACCTTCGCGGCTCCGGTCGGGTGGCGCCGGCCCTGTTCCCAGTTCTTCAATGTGCTGGAGCTAATCCCCAGAAGTGCGGCGAACCTGTTCTGGGAGAGGCCCAGCTTGGCGCGTACGGCGGTAACCTCATTCTTTCGATTAACGGTGAAGGACCGCGATGGCTTCATTTCTCCGCGTTCAATGGCCACCGCTTGTTTGACACTTTCCAACAATTCCTGGAACAATTCTTTTTTCATGGCGTTAACTGGCTTTTTAATAGTTTCAACTGGTCAGGCCTCAGGTCTTCCTGCTCATTCTTGGAATAAACCATCAGCATCGAAATTCGATCCTTGGAAACCCACCAGAAATAGATGATCCGCAACCCGCCGCGCTTGCCTCGGCCGCTGCCAGCCCAGCGCAGTTTTCGCATGCCCCCCGACCCTCGAATAATCTTCCCCCAGGCCGGGGCGGTCGGTCAAAAACGACTGCAGGCCGCCATATTCATCGTCATCCAGGTAGCTTCCAATACGCCTGGTAAAAATCGGTGTCTCAACAAAGACCACCGCATGACTGTAAGCCAATGGCGCATAGAGTCAAGGCAAAAACTGGATTCTTTCAAGATGAAATTGTTCTCTCCATTTGTTCAATTCGTGATTTGTTGACTCGAAAGGAGAGGGAAGAATAAGCTGGTGCCCATGGCCAAAGTCATCATGTCCTTCGAAGAGGGTCGAACGCAGTTGCTGATCAAGATGTCCGCAAAGTCGCGCGAGCCGATGATCGAGAAAGCAATCCCTTTCCGCAACAATGATGTGCCGAATTATCTCCGCGAGCTGGACAAATTTGAAGAGAACTCGCGGCAGGCCGATCATCTGGTGCGTTAGTTTGACCTTGCTTGGGGGTGACTGGCTGCGAAGCTGGCCCATGAGCTGATGTCGGAAGTGATTCAACGGATGAGCATTTTCAACCTCCACGCCAACGTCCTCGGCGATTATCGCGATTTCGTGCGCTCTTTTTTCAGCGTGGCCGACGGCCGTCATGGCGATCTTTCGCATCGAGGCGGCACCGCTCAGGCCGCCCTCAACCATCTCCGTCCCCCCCGCGTTCTGGGAAACCTCTCGCATTGACCGCAAACGCTCGCTAAGTTACTCCACGTCGCTTATGAACGCTGCCCTGCTGAAAAGACTTTTCGGAGCCCTCGAAAAAGGCCAGGCACGGGATGTCGCTGCCGTGTGCGGGAAAATCATCGAAGAGGAGAGGCGCCGTGGGCACAAAAAGCTTGCGAACGAGTTGGAATGTTTGGTTCCAAATGGAGAGAAGCTCGGTGAAGGTGTTGCGCCGCCGGCATTGGAAAACCGGACGCTTGCGCCACTGCCACTCAATCGCCGGGAGATTGCCGCCCTGGTCCAGGCAGTCCCGCATGAGCGCCTGCGGCATTACATGATCCTGCCGCCGGCAGTTGAGAGCAGGTTCATGAGGATTGAAAAGGAGTACGCGGCTCGAACGCGCTTGGCAAATTTCGGACTGCGCGCGAGGACCCGTGTTCTCCTGCACGGTCCGCCGGGCTGCGGGAAGAGCCTTGGGGCGGAACGCCTGGCTTGGGCAACGGGGCTGCCGATGCACAAGGTCCGTTTTGATTCGCTCATATCGTCCTATTTTGGCGAAACGGCTGGCAACCTGCGCCGCGTGTTCGACGATGCTGAGCGGCGGCCCTGCGCTCTTTTCCTGGATGAATGCGATACGATCGCGCGTTCACGCCTGGAGCGTAACGACGTGGGCGAGGCTTCGCGCGTTGTAAACATGCTGCTTCAGCTCTTGGAGGATTTTCGCGCTGAGGGAATTGTGATCGCGGCAACAAATGTGGACGAAGCGCTTGACCCTGCAATCTTCAGGAGATTTGACGAGGTTCTGGAGGTGCCCAGGCCAGGGCGGGGAGAAATCGCGCGTTTGCTCAAGACAACGGTTTCGTCTGTTGAGGTCGGACCGACCGTATCTTGGAATCATCTGGCGGAGTCGCTGCAGGGTTGCTCTTGTTCGGAGGTCGTGCAAGTTGCCCAAAGCGCTGCCAAGCGCACGGTCATGGCCAACCGCACCCTTGTGGAGCAGGCGGACTTTGAAAAAGCAGCCGTCGAGCTGCGCCGCGTCGCTTAACCGCCCCTTAATCCATGCCAGAAGGCCCCTTTCCCCACCTCGCCCTCATCGCGCTACGACAGGGACCCGCCCGACTCACTGGCGGCGGAGAAGTTGACCCGCGCGTAGCATTCAACAAAGATCATCGACAGCAACATGCCACGAATCTCTCCGGGAGTCTGACTCGCATTGGGCAGCGGTTTACCCGCGTTTCTGCGGAGCGCGCTGCGCAGGGTTTGCCGCCCATTGAGGGAGGCGTGCCTTTCATGTTGGAAGTAGCTGAAGGTGACGAAGGGCTGCTCGATTTTCTCGAAACCAAACTCGGGCTTGAGGTCGTGGCGGAATATCCCGACGGGTTTTTGATGGTTTCTGCTGCTGAGGTCGCGATGCCGGAGTTTCAAGCGATTCTCACAGCGTTCCAGCTGAGTATGCACGGGACAACGAGAGCAGCAGCGGTCTTTGAAGTGCATGACGAACCTGACGCCGAGGTTCGCCTGAGACGGATGCTTGGCGAGGATCTTTTTGCTTTGTGGCCATTTCCCGACGAGAGAGAATTTGTTCTGGAGGTCTCGTTCAAGTCGCCAACTGCGGATACCCTTAAGCCGAAACCCAACAAGCGGCAGCGAGAAAAAGCCGAAGCCTATGGCCAGAGGCTCGCTGCATGGGAGGAGCAACGCCGACACGCGATGATCGAGATTGATAACGAACAAACCCAAGGGTGAAAGGCGCGAAACCCTCGTCGAGCAAATGATTCAGCCCTACGGAGGACTTTTGCTAGGTGGATTCGCGCATTCGACCACTCCCCATTCGCAGTTCGCAGAACTCTCGGATAGCTTCTCGGTTCGCATCCGGCTGTCCGGCCGTGGTTTGAAGGACCTCATTCAAAATCATCCGCACGTCTTTGAGGTTTCGTTGCCGGATGACGTCCTTCTCCCGAATGTTCTAGGGCCGGCAGGCGAGCCTGATTATCCTCCAATCGAATTGATTTCCCCGCCTCCTGATGGCAGGGCCGTGTGCATCGTTGACAGCGGCATCCAGGAAAGCCACCGAATGCTGCAGGCTGCGATTGATTCCCCCACTTCTCGCTGCTTCATCCCGGACGTTCCAGCGAACGATGTAGCGGACTACGTTGTTGATGGAGGTCACGGCACGAAAGTAGCCGGGGCTGCACTTTTTGGGGCAACTCCTCCTGGCAACGGGCGCGTCGAGGCGCCTTTCTGGCTCGAAAACGCTCGGCTGCTCGCCGGGCCTGGGGGTGAGCTGCCCGAAGTGGTTCACCCACCCATTGCTCTGCGGGAGATAGTGGAACATTTTCGCGACGGACCTCGGCACACGCGCATCTTCAACCATTCGATCTCCTCCGACCGGCCAGGGCGCGCGATCCGGATGTCGAGTTGGGCTGCGGAAATTGATCTTTTGAGCCATTCACGCGATGTGCTTTTCATCCAGGCGATCGGCAATCTTAACCGTGGCCACGGTCCCCAGGGAAATCCAACGATTGAAGACCATCTAGCAGCGGGAAGAACCTGGCCCGACTACTTATTGGAACAATCAGTCCGGCTCGCAAACCCCTCGCAGAGCCTTCAGGCCTTAACGGTAGGCTCGATCGCGCTCGAAACTTTCCGCGATGGGAACCGAAGTTCTCTGGCGGGAGCAACATATCCTTCAGCGTTCACGCGCTCTGGATATGGCCTTTGGGATTCAATAAAGCCGGATGTAGTGGAGTGCGGTGGCGATTACGCGTGGGATGGGGCCCATCCTGCGAGGCTGACCTTACCGCCGCAGGTTTGCCCTTCGCTCGTGAGATCAACACTTAATGGCGGTCCGGCTGTTGCCCGCGACATAGTCGGCACATCGTTCGCGGCAGGGCGAGTGAGCCATGTCGCAGGTCTGCTAGAGGCGCTCCTACCCGAGGAAAGCACGTTACTGTATCGGGCGCTCATTGCCCAGTCTGCCCGTTGGCCTGATTGGGCAGAGCAGGCTCCAGCCGACGAGAAGGCAAAGCACATCCGCCTCCTCGGATATGGGGTCCCAGACCCGAACCGAGCCACATCGAATTCTGACTACAGAGTGACGTGCATCACGCAAGGTAATCAGAGCATCAAAGCGGGGGAGGCGGCCATCTTTGCTTTTTACGTGCCGGCCGAACTCCGAAGGATGGGTCAGGAGGCCGTGGTCCGGTTGGACGTCACGCTGTCATATTCGTCCGAGCCCCGCAGAACGCGCAGCAACGGGCGCCGTTATCTGGCGGTGTGGCTTGATTGGATCTGCAGCCGACCGGGAGAAACGTTGGATGCTTTTCAAGGAAGGGTCTTCAGTGACATTGTGCGCCAGCAGGTTGGAAAAGGAGACGAGCCGATTTGGACTCTGCACCGACGAGGCGATTGGGGCGAGATTCCCGGCGCTAAATGCGATGGTGGAACGCTGCAAAAAGATTGGACATATCTGAAAAGTTATGAGTTGCCCGAAGTGATCGCTGTCGCAGTTCGAGTCCATAAAGGCTGGGCGGGCCACAATCCGGACGCGACCGCGCGATTCGCCCTGGCTGTCTCTATCGAGGCCGTGAATCGCGACTTGCTGATTTATGAGCAAGTGCGGGCTGAAATCCAAGCCCGGGCGCCCCAAGTGCGAGTCCCGGCAACTACAGCGAGGGCTCCGCAATGAGAAAAGTTTGTTCAAAACGATGAGCGTCTTCACGCTTCATTCAAACGTCCTCGATGACTACCGGGATTTCGTGCGCTCTTTTTTCACCGTCGCCGACGCCCGCGCCCGCGCGTTCATCGAGCGCGAGTTGGTCGCCGAGGCGCGGCTCTGGCCGGAGGCGTTGCTCCAGGTCAGCCCGTCCTACGCCCGCGTGGCATCCGTGGACGAACTGGCCGACCGCGGCACGATCCTGGTGGAAACAGCACAGATCTTTCGCACGGAACGGGGATCTCCCCTTGACATACTCGAGTTGAACGAGCGCGTCGAGCCGGCGGATGCGGCGGAGGAAATCTACGTGGGGCTGGATGATTTGGATTCCGGCAGTTTGCATCTGCGGCGGTGGGGCAAGGGCAGCGATCTCACCGGCACGAAGCTGCGGTTTCGGAAGGGCGACATCATTTTCGGGCGACGCCGGGCGTATCAGCGCAAGCTGGTGGGGGAGGAGGTTGTTTGAAACCAGGCGCCGCCCGACATCATGGAGCCATGCACCACGGTAAAGCCTTGGCTCACGGCGAGCTTGTTTGCTTCTGAGTCAGATGGGTCAAAGCTCACCCGTTTCTCTCCAAACCGCTTCCCCAACTAGCTGTCTGTGGCTTCACTGGCGCAATCAGGAGACGCTATTGCCAGCAGCCAACTCCCT
>JBBRPK010000218.1:0-8080 GCA_038228235.1 Verrucomicrobiota bacterium | reverse complement strand
TGGCGAGGCGCGACGAGGCGAGCATACCCGCCAGGGGTCTGTGACCGAGGAGCAACAAAGCCAGCGGGCCTTTTCCGCGAAAACCCTCCGGGCGGCGGGTCTTTTGTATGCGGCCTGCGTTGTCTCGGCCCTCACAGCCCGCTGCGGGGATGCTCCGGCCTCGCCGCCTTGGCCACAGCCAAAATCCCTCGCCGCAGGACCCCACGCAATTTTAAAACAGGCTCTGAGGGCGAGGCGGCATTTTGAAACAGAATCTTAGCGCAGATTGGTGAAATTCGTGTCTCTCCGTTTTAATGGCCCAATTTTTTTTTAGGCCGATTTATACCGATTTACCCCGAATTAGTCCGAATTGGTCATAATTTAACACATGTTGGGAAATAAAGGCGCCACCTCCCCTCCATCCTTCGCACCACTGCCTCCAAGGAACCCCGGAGGACCGTTGTGGTGTTCCAGGACACGATACACCACCCCTTGTGGTTAGCGCCTACGGAGGACGGCGCTTTTACTTTTGTGAACGCCCCCCAAGGCCGCGTCCCGAGGTAAACGGAGGTAAACCGAGGCTATCCGAGCCTTCCAGGATTTTTCTTTTTTCGCAAGAGCCCCTCACCTCGACTTTCAGGAGCGTGAAAGCGTGCGAGCGTGCGAATGAACCCCGAAGAAACCGAACAAGCCCTCCGGGAAGAAGACCAAGCGGCGAACGGCCTCGCCCCTCAGAACACCGCGGCATAAGTGTTCCCAGGGATCGCGGACTTTGTGAGATTCCATACAGAATTCCTGGCTTCCGGCATTGACCATGCCGGCATGTATGCTCAAGGCGTTTGCGGGTAAAGACAATATTTGAGTCCCTGAGCGGGAATCGGGTCCACGAGGCTTGGTCCCTTTGCGAACGAGACGCGCTGCCAACTGAGCTATGACCCCGACCAGTTCAACTATCACCTCGCACGCCAAAAAGTATTGCAGTATTCACGCGTAACCGCAACATTAAATCCATGTGCTGCCTGGACCTCCGCGATTCTGTTATGCCCGCCTCCGATGAAAACTCAATTTGATCCCTTTCGCACCCAGACTTCTTTTTGCGCCTCCTGCAATCGAGTCTGGATGCTTCTGCTCGCGCTTATTTTTCTTGCTGGCGCGCGGCCCAGCGCGGCTTATTCGCTCCTCTCCCACGAGGAACTAGTCGATATTCTTTGGAAGGACCAAATCCAGCCCCTGCTCTTGAAGCGCTTTCCGGACACCACCTCCAACGAACTGTACAAGGCCCACGCCTATGCTTACGGCGGCTGTCTCATCCAGGACATGGGCTATTTTCCCTTCGGCAACAAGTTCTTTAGCGACCTGGCGCATTACGTCCGAACCGGGGACTTCGTCACAAGGCTGATCCAAGACTCGGCCGACCTTCACGAGTACTCCTTCGCCATGGGCGCTTTAGCCCATTATTCCTCCGATTGCAGCGCCCATCCGCTCGTCAACAGAGCGGTGGCTCTGGGCTTCCCCGAACTGCGCGCCAAGTACGGTGACACCGTTACCTACGAAAACTCCCCTGGAGCCCACCTGCAGACCGAGTTCGGATTTGATCTAACCCAGATCGCCAAGAAACGTTATACCTCTGACCAATACCATGATTTCATCGGGTTTGAAGTTTCCTTGCCATTGCTGGAACGCGCCTTCCTTGAGACTTACGGGCTGCGCCTCGTGGAGGTCCTGTCCCTCCCCGAGTTGGCCATAGGGACTTTCCGGCGCGCGGCCAGCCAAGTCATCCCGGCGATGACGCGCGCGGCGCTCACTGTCTATCACCCGGAAATTGTCAAGGACGTGCCCAACTTCAGCGAACGGCGATTCCTCTTTAATCTCTCCCGCGCGCAATATGAGAAGGAATGGGGCAAGGATTACCGGAAACCGGGATTCTGCACCAGGCTCCTCGGGTGGGTCTTGCGTTGGATTCCGAAAATCGGCCCCTTGAAGGCCCTGGCTTTCAAGACCCCCACTTCCGAGATGGAAGATTTGTATATCAAAAGCATGAACCAAACCGTCGAACATTATCGGGCCGTGCTGCTCCAGACCGGCCAGGGATCTCTGCGACTTCCGAACCTGGACTGCGACACGGGCCGCCCGTCGCGCCTTGGAGAATACACGCGCGGCGATGTCGCCTACGCGCGCCTGCTCGAGGAGCTTTTCCGGCGCGGCTTCGAGCGGCTCGCGCCCGACCTTCGAGAAAACCTCTTGGCGTTTTATAACCAGGAGCCGCCGCCACAGAAAACCAAGAAAGCGCGCAAGGCTTGGTTGCGAACAGCCTCCGAACTTCAGGCGCTCCGCAGCGGCCCGGGCTCGGCGGTCGAGGCGGAGGTCCGAGAGCGGCTCTTGCGTCCGCCACCGGGCTCGTTTCCTTCCACCGCTTCGAGGGTCTTCGGCTCGCGAACCAATCTAATGTCCCGACCAAGGAGGTGAAGCAGACAAGGACGCGGACTCCGGTCGTGCGGCGGGGAGTAGGTATGGTAAAGGGAACAAAAACGTTTCCCTGCCATGGTCTTCTACGAAGCGGGCATAGAAGATCTACAAGATACCCATGCGCCATGGGCATCGGTGGTTACAATTCGTTCCCATTCGTCTCCAGGTTGTTTTCCCCGAGGAATTCTGTGTTGCGCCTGCGCGCAGCGCGCCGCCGTCTTATCTGCTTTCCCAAATTGCTCATTCAGGCATAGTCGAACGGTGATTGAAATGTTATGTCCCGCAAACTCAGTTGCATAGCCCCTGAGTGGTGGGATTACACCACGCTTGAGGATGATCTCATCCAGGCTGCGGCCCGCCTTACGCCTGAGGCGATGTTGAAGCTTTCCCGGCCCGGGTTCCGGGTGGTGCTTTACGATACTTTGGAGGATTTCTACCTGGCGGAAGCGCTCGAATACATCTCGGCCTGGCGGCAATCCACCGCCGATAATCCGGTGGGCATCTGCGGCCCGATCGGGCCGACGGAACAGTTGCCGCTGGTAGCTCGATTGGTCAACGAACTGAATCTGAACATCCAATCCGCCCATTTCTGGGGAATGGATGAATGGTATCTGGATGGCCGGGAAGCGCCGGTGACCCATCCACTCTCGTTCGAGCGGGCGGACCGCGAGCTGTGTTTCAGCCGCATCCGGCCCGAGTTGGTCATGCCCTCGCAGAATTTCCACTTTCCAAAAGCAGAAACGGCCAGTTACTGCAAGAGCTGGGCAGGGGTCCGTTGCGCGGTAATGCAGGGCGGGCAGGGAGATATCAAGCATTGGGCCTTCAACGATCCCCCAAAACGCGAAGGCAAATACAAAGAGCACCCGCCCAGTCCCGCTGAGTATCGCCAGCTCCCCACCCGGGTCGTCGAACTGCACCCTTTAACCATCGCCCAAAACGCCCGCACCTCCGGCGGAGGCAACATCGCACTGGTCCCGGCCAAAGCCATCTCCGTCGGACCCGTTGAAACCTGGAAGGCGGAGAAGGTCTCCATCTGGCATGCCGGGTTCCATGACAACCCATTTGGCCAGCGCCTGACCACCTGGATGATCGCCAACAAGATTGCCGACAGTTCGGTGCCGATGTCACTGTTAGCCGATCATCCGAACGTGCAATTTAATTTTTATCGGAAGGGAATTGGGACTTGCGCCGTGGAGATGCATTAGAGGCGCCTTGCGGGGGCGGCGCTTCAGGGAGTGCGCTCGCCTCGGGCCATAACATCGGCCTTTTCTTCGTTGGGAGTAAGCGTGTCTAGTTGGTTCACACTACTGGCGCACTCCGCAAGCTTGGTCACGGAGTCTCGACTGCGCAGCGTTGTTGTAGTCCAACCGCCGCTCATTAGTTTTGCCGCACCCCCCTCCGACTCGGCCCCGGAAAATTTCAGATGCGCGCCTTCAGGGTGCATGGTTGGCCCATTCCCTCCAGATAATCCGCAAGGTGGAGCACTTGAACATGGTGGGCACCTGCCTTCTTTAGCCCGGCGCGGATTTGCAGGATACAACCGGGATTGGTGGTCAGCACAATCTGCGCGCCGGTCTTCAAAATATTCTCAACTTTCCTGCGCTGCAGTCGCTCGGCCATGGCTGGCTCGGTGAGATTGTAACTGCCGGCGCTGCCACAACAAACGTCTGACTCAGGCAGTTCCACAAACCCAGCGCCGGCGGCGGCGCGCGCCACTTCGCGCGGAGGCTGGGTGATGCGCTGCGCATGAGCCAGATGGCAGGCGTCGTGATAAGTCACAGCGGATAGCGAAGGTTGCGCAAGCAGAAGGTTCGGCCTTTGCCACAGATTCGTGGCGAGCCACTCCGTGAGGTCCTGCACCTTTCGGCTAAAAGCCACGGCGCGATTCTTCCAGACAGGGTCGTGTTCGAGAAGCCTATGGTATTCCTTCAAGGTGGAACCGCAACCGGCCGCGTTTATGATGATGGTGTCGAGATTGAGCTTCTCGAAAACTTCGATATTTCGCCGGGCGCACTCGCGGGCGAGTTCGAGCTTGCCGCTATGGGCATAGAGGGCGCCACAGCAGACTTGGGACCGGGGCGTGATAACATCATAGCCCCCGCGGTTTAGAAGTTTCACGCTGTTGGCGTTGGTCTCCCCGAACATCACACTCATGACGCAACCGCTGATGAAACCGGCGCGGCCCCTTTTGGCCTCCGTGAGGGCGGGAGAGACTTCCGGGAGGACTGCGCTCCTGGCATCATCAGGAATGAGAGACAAGGTTTCCCGGGCAAATTTTGGAAGAAGTTTCTCCAGACGCAGCGCTTTGACCAGCTTCGCGGGCCAGAGTGCCAGCCTCATGCGCCCGGGAAAGGGAAATACTTTTTCAATCGCAATCCGGCGCAGAAAAGTTTGGAAGGGCGAGCGGTGATAATTTGATTCGATGTGATTGCGGGTTTCTTCCAACAATTCGCCGTATTGAACACCGCTGGGGCAGGTGGCTTCGCAGGCGCGGCAGCCCAGGCAAAGATCGATGTGGCGCACTGTGGGATGGTCCAATGGCAGGCGGCCTTCCTGGAGGGCGCGCATCAGATAGATTCGTCCGCGCGGAGAATCATTCTCATTGCCCGTTTCGAGATAAGTCGGACAGGAGGAGAGACACAACCCGCAATGGATGCAAGCGAGCGACTTGTTTTCGTCGAGGAAGCGAGGGGGATGATCCGGTGTGGATGGCGTGCTCATTCGGCGTTCAGCAAGGCCGGGAACACATTTCGGGAGTCATAGGCTTCTTTGACGCGGGTCGTCAACGTCTTCGGCCATTCGGGTGCGGCTGCCGCTTTCCCGCCGCGATAATAAATCACCCCATTCCCTGCGCGGGCCACAAACTCAGATGCTCCGAGACCTTCCAGCGCTTCCGTCATCCGCGAGGGCAACGTGGAAAGACAGTGAACCGGGCTGGCTTCGAGCTTAGTCCAGAATGCCGCTTCGTAATCAAGTGTTGTGGCCGTAGTCAAGCCCAGCTCAGCGGCTTTGTTCAATTGCCAGGCCACATCTTCCCGCGCGCCCTCAAAGCCCAGGACAACCCAGTAATCATCGGACCGTCCACCGTCGGGAAGTGGTCCACGGTCTGGATTATGCAGGTCGAGGACAACCGGGGTCAGCTCTGAGGCGTGAATGGCTTCGAGCACAAGGGCCGAGCGGGAGAGAGAGTCGAAAGAAGCGGAGACGATCTGCTGGGCTTCCGGCAGGGGCCGCACTTTGAATGTAGCCTCGACCATCACCCCTAAACTGTTGCGACTGCCGACAAAGAGTTTGCAGAGATCATAGCCCGCCACATTTTTGACAACCTTGCCGCCATTATGAATGAGGCGTCCGTCCGCCAGGACGACGGTCAGACCCAGAAGATGTTCGCGAATTGTCCCATAACCGAACCGGTGCGGGCCGCTGGAATTGAGGTTAAGAATGTCAGAAATAGTTGAAGCCAGCAGAGGGGTGGGATCAATCGGCAGCCACTGAGCGCTCTGCGCCAATCGCTCTTGCAAGGCTGCCAGGGTGATCCCGGTTTCGACGGTCACAGTCATGTCGGCTGGGTTATGCTCGAGAACGCGATTGAGCGAGTCTAATTTGAAGACCAGGCCCTTCTCGCCGCGCGCACTGGCGTCGATTAGGGTTTCTGTCAATTCCTGAACCGTCAAAGGATGATGCGTCATGCGGCAATTTGCTTCCTGGGCGCAAAATCGGCGCAACGTTTCGAGCCGGGAAACATTTTGTGGGGATTGCAGCGGCCTTCGGGGTCGAAGACTCCGCGCAGCGCGCGCATGGCGTCGAGATCGTCCTTGGTAAATTGCTTTTCCATAAAATCAATCTTCTCGGTGCCAATCCCGTGTTCGCCAGTCACGCTTCCACCCAACTCGATGCACTTCATCAGGATATCATGTCCGGCAGCGAGGGCGCGGCGGATTTGATCGGGTTCCCGCTCGTCATAAAGAATCAGAGGGTGGATGTTGCCGTCGCCGGCGTGGAAGACGTTGGGAATGCGCAGGCCATATTTTTCGCTGCAGGCCCGGATGAATTGCATGATTTCCGGCAGCTTGGACCGCGGCACGACTCCATCCTGGGTGAGAAAATTAGGGCTGAGGCGGCCAATGGCCCCGAAAGCACGCTTGCGGCATTTCCAAAGATCGGCGCGTTCCTGATCGTTCTTGGCGACGCGCACCCCGCGCGTCCGGTTCTGATTGCACAGGGCGATGACGCGTTCCACCTGGCGGTCTAAGCCGGCGGCCAGCCCATCCAATTCCACGATCAAGACGGCTCCCGCATCCAGAGGAAAACCAAAATGATAGGCGGCTTCGACGGCTTGGGTGATAAGTTGGTCCATCATCTCCAGCGCTCCCGGTACGATGCCAGCCGCGATAATGTCGCTGACGGTCTGGCTCGCGTCCTCGACGCTTTCAAAGATACAGAGCATGGTTTTGAAAGCTTGCGGCGCCCGGATGAGCCGCAGCAATACGCGGGTCACGATGCCAAACATTCCTTCCGATCCGATCACTGCGCCGCGCAAATCGTAGCCATCGACGTCCTCACCCCCGTCTGGCCGAACCCCCAGCCAGAGTAGCTCTCCATCAGGCAAAACCATTTCCAGCCCAAGAATGTGGTTGGTGGTAACGCCGTATTTAAGCGTGTGGGGCCCTCCGGAATTGGTGCCCACATTTCCGCCAATGGTGCAGGCAAGCTGGCTGGAGGGATCCGGCGCAAAAAGCAATCCTCGCGCTTTGACGGCGTTAGTGACCCAGGCATTGACGCAGCCCGCCTCGACGAGAGCGCGGCGGTTCCGGTAATCCACCTCGAGTATTTTGGTCATCCGCGTGAGCGCAATCATCACTCCGCCGTCCACCGCCAGGACCGTTCCGCTGAGGCTTGTGCCCGCGCCGCGGGGAATGATGGGAAGCTGGTTCTTCGCGCAAAGTTTGACAACTGCAACCACCTGGTCGGTGGTCTGCGGCAAGACCACCACTCCAGGCAAGCGCTTCTCCAAAGTATAGGCGTCGCACTCATAAACCAGGAGCTCGTTGTCATCGCAAATTAGATTTTCATGGCCTACAATGGCGCGAAGGTCGCGGATCGAGTTTAAGGTGAGGCTCTTAGTTTTTGCCGCCAACATTTGCGCCAGTGTATCGCCGCTGGGGCGCTACTGTCGAGGCGCATACTGCGTTGTCTGATCCCAATCCTTGCCAGGCCGGTTCATTCTTCCCAATCTAATCCGTAGCAGCCGATGTCAATCGGCTCTGATCTTTGTCCGGAGAATAGTGAGCCGACTCACGTCGGCTGCTACGTTACGGAAAGGAGTCGATTCTCTGGCCCTCCCTCCGAACTGCTCAATCTGCGGTCGCGGGTCAAAATGCGACGCTTAATCCACCAGGGCAGACGCATTTAAATCCCCAGCAATTTCCGTAAATAAGCATTATCCCAGCCTGCGTTGAGCTGCTTGCCCTTGATGCCTCGCTTTTTAGTTTTTTCACGTCGGAGCAGATTTAGCGCAAGGCGGCGCAACGTCGCAAGGTTCTCCGCCGCGTAACCGGCGCGGGCGCGGCTTTGATCCTCACGGAAACAAACATCCATGACCCAGTGCAGTTTGTTTTCCACACCCCAATGGCTC
>JBBRPK010000217.1:0-8090 GCA_038228235.1 Verrucomicrobiota bacterium | reverse complement strand
GGAGGGTTTTCGAGGAAAAGGCCGACTGGCTTCGTTGCTCCTCGGTCGCAGATCGCTGGCGGATATGCTCCCCTCGTCGCGCCTCGCCATCCGGCCTTTTCCCCGAAAACAGGACCCCACGGAATTTTAAAACAGGCTCTAATAAGGCCCGCATGATTTTGGGTCGATGGCGAGGCGAGCGAGGCGCATATCCGCAGCGATCTGATTAGGCAAAAGGGCTTGACAGGAGAGGGCGCCTCCCACCAATAGGAAGGAAGAAATTATGCTCAAAAAGATACTCATTGGCCTGGTGGTAATCCTCATCGTGTTTTGCGTGGTTGTGGCTCTCCAGCCAGCTCATTATGGGGTTGAACGGACAGCGGTCATCTCCGCTCCGGCGGCGATGGTGTTCACGCAGGTGAATGATTTTCACAATTGGCAGGCATGGTCTCCCTGGGCGAAGCTCGATCCATCGATAAAACAAACCTATGAGGGGGTGCCATCCGGAGCGGGCGCTATCTACACCTGGGTGGGAAACAACAAGGTCGGCGAAGGGCGGATGACCATCACCGAGAGCCGTCCGAGCGACCTCATCAAAATCAAACTGGAATTCGTGAAGCCCTTCGCGTCCACCTGCGCTACTGAGTTCACCTTCAAACCTGAAGGTAACCAAACACGAACCACTTGGAGCATGTCCGGCGAAAACAATTTCATCGCCAAAGCTTTCTGTCTTTTCATGAACATGGACAAAATGGTAGGCGGCGACTTTGAGAAGGGCCTCGCTCAAATGAAATCGGTGGTGGAAGCCGCGCCCAAGCACTAAGACGAGATTCCTCCACAAGCCAAAAGAAAAGATTAGGGTGGGAGATCGGCCAATGGAGATCGCACAACGTGATCCGGATACTGGTCGGCGCGGGCTGCTCTCCATGATAATTGCTCGGCGTGACCATCGGTATAGGCGTAATTCGCTTTCTGGTTGTGCCGATTGTACCGAATCCACCCCTGATCGAACCATTTGCCCGCGCCCCAGCGCACTAATGCGGCCTCGCCGACCCAGGTATCATAATCGTCCTGGCTGACGGCCCCAAATTCCTGGTTCTGGGCCGCGTTCAAGGCCTCGGAGTTGCGTTCAGAAAACATGATCAGATTGGAATCGGCCAGACCGTTTAGAGCCGCATCGGTGGCGAACCCGGGCAAAACACTTTGCAACGCATACTGGGCGCAGCGATGAGTAAAGATGGAATTGAGCAGATAGCTCTCCATGGTCAATGATCGCTGCGCAGCCAGCGCCTGCTCCGAATTGGGTGGAGGTGTTTGACTAAGGTTGGTGATTCCGCCATTATAGCCTGCCAGGTCGGTGGCCAGCAACTGAGATCGCGGGGTGGGATCAGATGGGCAAAAGGCCGCCTGCCGGCTGCTGAGGTAAGGTTGGAAAAAAATGACCCAGGGTTTCTCTGCCTGGCTATTGCCTGCACCGCCGCCTCGAGTGGCTGCCAGGCTTGCCGGTAGTGTGTCCACCTGGGTTCCGTCGTCGAGCACCCATCCCTCATGGTGATGAAAGAGGCCGCCGTCGTGGTCATCCATGAAGAGCCGGGCTGCAACGCCCAACTGCCTCATGTTGCTCAGGCAATTGATCTGGCGGCCCCTGCCTTTAGCGCCAGACAAGGCTGGCAACAGCATCCCGGTCAACAGGACGATGATGCCAATAACCACCAGCAATTCGATCAGACTAAATCCTCGTCTCATATCTATGGCGCGATGTTACATCCATCAATTAAATAAATCAATTCCCGAGAACGGTCCTTTCGAGCAACCAGTAGCTCCCGGCCATCACGATTAATGCCGACCCCACCGGCACACCACGACGAACAAACAGCGGCGAGGCGCGGCATTTCCAGATGAGAGGCAGCGCAATCGCCGCAATCACCAATTGCCCGATCTCGACTCCTAAATTAAAAGAGAGCAGCGGGACCACGATGCTCGTGCCATTGGCGCCAATTCCGAGATCGCGGAGGGCAGACGCGAAGCCGCATCCGTGAATTAATCCGAATCCGAAGGTCAGCATCCAGCGATTTTCCACACCTTTGCGCAGGATGTTTTCCATCCCAACATAAACTATGGAGGCAGCGATTAGAGGCTCGATGATCCTCGGAGGGATGTTAATCAAGTTCAGTGTGGCCAATGCGAGCGTGATGGAGTGCGCCACCGTGAAGGAAGTGATGATCTTGAGCGCCGAGCGCGCGCGGCTCCCTACCAGCAGCAGACCCAGCAGGAAGAGGAGATGGTCATAACCCGTGCCAATATGTTCGACTCCCAGCCGGACGAATTCCCAAAACGAGCGCGGTGGGGCTGTCTTCTGCGGAATGGTCGCGAGTTGAACGACGCACGAATCGCGGCTCGCATCGAGCATTTGTTCGCACAAGAGATTGTTTCCCTCGTCTCGCACAGATAAAAACTGTCGGTGTCCCCTTGGCAACTCCTCCAGCAATCGAGAACGAATGCTCAATTGTCCTTCCCCCGCCCCGTTAAAATCAATAACGAGGTGCATCCCCTCTCGATTGTCGCGAGTGACCTCCACTTCGCCTGCTTCGAGGAGATGGCCCGCACAGGTCACAGCAAATGCCTTGAGCGCCTTCTGCCTTATTGGGAGTTGCGCGGCTCGCAACTCGGCCTCGGTGATCTGCCCGTCCTGGTCAGCATCCAGGAGGATCAGTCGTTCGAAGTCGCTTCGCGCCAGAGCCAGGTGGATGGATAGTTTTCCCTTAGCCAGGGAAGCAGTCGCCACGCTTAGGCCTGGATCGTGGGCCTGCGCCACGCTAACACAACTAAGGCCTAAAATCAGAGCCGTAACTGCAAAAAGGCCCAGCCAAGGGGGCGATTGGCCCCTCGCGAGAGCATTCGACCAGTCTCTCATTTCTATTCGTGTTGGACTAGATGTAAAAACCTCAAATCGACCGCCAGCGGGGGCCAACCTTCTCAGGCTGGCCCCGCCAGTCGTTCCTTGGGCCGATTATGGATGGGTATGATTGCGCCCGTTCTGTGGAGTGGACTCGTATGGGAACACTTTGTTGTAGGCCATGTCATTATGGTCCACGCCATCGCCAGCCGGGCCGTTGATGACTGGAGGGCTGACGCGCAAATCGCTGATCAGCGCCGTCACAGCGATATCCACCACGTCGTCACCGAATCGCCGGCCATTGGGCCAGCCGCCGGGCACCACGCCCCCCCCGAAACCAGGTTGGATTTTGCTGACCAGCACATCGCCGCCAAAGATCCCCAGGCGCGAATAGCCCGGGTCATCCGGATTGGTGGGATGGCTGGCGCCGCCACCAGCGAAGCGAACTTTACTGGTGCTCAAGTCCACCTTGATCAGGTCGGGAATGTAAATGCCAGCGATGTCTGTGCGGTTGGTTTCTGGAGCCGGTCCGTGGCCACCGAAGACAATGGCATTGATCAAATGAGCCAATTCCGGCTTCAGGGCGTATTTGCTGAAGAGATGTTTGTCCTGGGTCGGGCTGGTGCGGCTGTAAAGGTCCTTATCCACGATGGCCACCAGGGCTTCATTGAAAAGCGGGTTGCCCTGCCGGGCTACCTGCACGTAGGCACCGTATGTGACGCCGCCGTTGTCCTCATTGTTGAGCACTTGCAGTTGGCGCCGACTCGTGGTGGCATAGACGCCCACTATTTGTTGATCGCCGCCCAGCTCCGCCATCGGGATTTCCAAGGCCATTAGGTGAAGGTTGAAACCGCCTTGGGAATCTTTCCCAGGCGAACGAAGTTGCAGCAGATCGAAGATAGCCTCCACATCGCTGTAAAATCCGTCATCCCGCTGGCCGGCAAACGTCGTGTAACCGTGGGGCAGATGTTTGATGGCCTGGCTGGTGTACTTGTCCAACTCCGCTTCGGTGGCCACGCCGTCCCGCGCCGGGTTGTCGCCATTATTGCCCTGGTTGTAAAAGGGAGTGGCCCTGCCTTGATTATTGGGTGGCACGACCCCGCTGCCCAGCACGGTCGTAGCATCGCCATGGCGATGATCCACTTTCGTGACCGTATAAGTCTGAGTCAAGTTTTGAGCGGCATCCCCTACGTCGTTAATGACTCCAAGAAAAGATTGCAGGATGGTGTGCTTGTTTTTGTATTTAGTCGTGAACTGGAATTGATAGCTGATGGTGGCGCGTCCTGCCGCCACGTCCCGGCCTGTCGCAACGTGAATTTCATACAAGACGTTGTCATCGAAGTTGTATTTGTTGGGTCCAATGCCCGGTTCCTCGAAGGGATAAACACCCAATGCCGTTACCAGGGTTTTAGCCCCGTTGTCCTCGTCCACGAACGCATAGACGTCAGTGGTGTTGGCCGATGGATCAAGGACGATCAGGGGCGCATCCATATGGCTGGAGGCAAATCCTGGGAGCGTGATGCCTCCCGCCAGCATCACAGCCAGGCTGCGCGCGAATTTATTCATCTGTTTGTTTTTCATTTGTTTAATCCTTTTGTTCTTGTAGTTTTCTGATGATTCACCCCCTTTAACTTTAGTTTTCGGGAGGGAAAGTGTCTTATTCCAATGAGCGTTCAAGATGCGACTAAGGCGCGGGCGAGGCGCATATCGGCAGCGATCTGTAACGAGCGTGCAACGAAGCCAGCGCCCCAAAGCACAAGCGAATTAGTCTCATCTTGAGCCCTCATTGGAATTAGTTCCTGACCGTTGCATCGGCGCTAAGGGGGTGCCCCAGGTCAAGTGCGGCGCGTTGCAATTGGCTTTGTTCCGAGGGCAAAAGCAAACGCAACATAGGGGCCGTCTTTTCAAGCCAGCCCTCTGCTTTTTCTCTTCGGCCAGCCTTCGCGGCAATCACCGTGGCATGGAAAAACAATCGCGCATCCTTGGTCCCTTCGCCCAGCGCGCGCTCTATTTCTACAGATGCTTCCTCGATCTTTCCATTGGCGGCCAGTGCCCAAGCCAAAGCGTCGTGGGTAAACACATCACTGCGTTCCTTGAATTCGTCCTGCGCCAGCTTGAGCGAGATCTCCTTGCTCTCGGCGTGCGACGCCAGATAAATGGCAAAACTCCGGGGATCTGTCGTGGCGCCCTGCTCGTGAAGGATTTTCTCGACCGTGGCGGCTTCATTCTTTCGGTCGGCAGCGCGCAAGGCCTCGCTGAGCGCCCATTGATACTCCGGGAGTGGGTTCAATCGCGCGGCTCTGGTTAAAGAGTCAATCGCTTCGACAGTCTTTCCACTGCCCAGGCAGAGGCGGCCACGCAGAAGGAGTGCAGGCGCGTAATCCTTTTGATAATAAAGAGCCAAATCGCAGGTTTGGAATGCCTCTTCCAGATTCCCCTTTTGACTTTGCAGGAACGCCAGCCGCGTGTTGACCCAAGCTGCCGATTCCGGCGCGTTCGGGCTGGCGGCGCTGACCGCAAGGCGCATAACCTCGGTGGCTCCTGCGAGGTCACCCTTCAGCCAGCGCAAGTGCGAGATGCGGGCATACGACTGCAAATCAGGCTTTTCATTGACCATTTTTTGATACGCCTGAGCTGCCTCCATCAGACGCCCCTGCTCCATGAGCACATCTCCCAGCAAACCGTAATCAAACGAGGAGCCCCGCCGCGTGACTAACTCCCTCGCCAGCGGTTCGGCTTCTATAAATTTGTGCAGGTTTTGCAGGACATGTCCTCGCAGTAATAACGCCTCCGGCGAACGGGGTTGGCGAGATTCGAGGCAAAAAGCGCATTGTTCCGCCAGTTTGTAATAGCCGGGGTCAAAACTCTCCCGCGCCTTGGCGACATACAACCAGCCGAGACGTTCGATGGACTGGAACTCGTTCAACCCGGCGCGAGCTTTACCTTGCGCGCTGGCGATCTGTTGATCAATCCGCCCATCGCCTTTGTGCAGCACCAAGGCCAATTTGCAGGCATCTGGCCCCTCCGCGCTCTCCGGCACAAACCGGCTCTTGGAAATCGTGGGCGTTCCACCATCGAGCCTGGAGGCTGGCTTCTCATCAGGGTGGCAAGCGGACAGGACCATGGCCATCGCGCCGAACTCAACAACAAACACACCACATTTCGACAAGAATTGTGCTTTCATAGCCTTTTCAGTAGAAAATTTGTCCGATCCTCTGCATTGTCCTTAATAATTACGCCTGAGACTGCGCCGCGGATGCAAAAAATCTGATCCGTTGAGGGACCGGCAATTCTCATCCTGGCAGCGGTTGGCATAACGCTCGGAAGGACGAGTTCCACGAGTCCCTGATCTCTAAGCAAATAGGGACTCCTGGAACTCGTCCCCCGCACCCACAGTGTTCCAATCTGCTATAATGAGGATTGCCGTTGAGTGAATCCGCGCCCCTTGACCTGAGGGATTCGGAGTGTAAGTATTTCTGCTTAGTGTCGACGCCAACAGGCGTCGCCGGGGATTAAATCCTCCGACGGGAGCGAAATTTGATGTTACAGTAATTCCAATGAGCGTTCAAGGTGAGACTAAGTGGTCTAAGGCGCGCAGGATTTTGGGTCGCTGGCGAGGCCCGAGCGCGGCGCATATCGGCGATCTGTAACGGGCGAGCACCGAAGCCAGCGCCCCGAAGGACAAACGAATGAGGCTCATCTTGAACGCGAATTGGATTACGCCACACGATGCAACCTACCGCCAAGAATCTCGCTAGTATCTCCTGGCTGGACACCCTGATAAACCGTCGCTCACGCCGCTTCGGACTCGGGATGAAAATACCCGCTGGGCCCCTCGCCTATAACAGCAGGCATGCGCCATGTCCCCTGTCCCAGGAAGAAGAGGCCACCCTGGCGTTTGCCGCCTCCGGCATCACCGGTCACGCCTTGGCGGATCTCAGTTTCGGGCGCGGTGAAGGCGGAAATATTATGAACGGCTTGGTGGGCCGCGCTGCAAGCAGCGGCGACGGAATTCAGGCGGTCGCGCTTTTCGTCATCAACGACACCGGCGCGTGGCTCATGAAACGGCCGCGCGACTTTGAACCGAGCGAATTGAAAGATCTCATTGGCCTCGCTCGGGAACGGTCTTTCACGGAGATTTATCGACGCAGCCGCGTCCAGGTCAAAACAGGCCGCGCTGCCCCTCCCGTGGAACCGTTGTTTAACATTAACTGCAACGAGTGGTCCGCGCACGCGCCGGGGACCACCTGTTTTCTGCCGGTAAACGATCTGACCTTCCTCTACATCAACGGCCTGCTCGAGATCTTCAACGAAACCACGGGCGCTTTCGTGTTGGATGAACGAGCCCGCTTCCGCCCCGCAGGTCTCGCTCAGTTTGCCCGAACCCGGGGTGGTCATCTCGAAGACAACCCTGCCAAAGGTCGCGTCGCGACCATCGAATTGGTCGAGCGACTCGTCACCGAATTCGTGACCGTCGAGCAAGGCATGATGCTTCAGAATCTGGGGCTGATGACGCAGGCCCTTGGTCTGGGTGGTTTCCCGAGCTTCGCTAACCATGAGTTCGGCTGGTTTCAGGCGCTCGGATTCCGCATGGCAGAGATGCCCGCCAGCAAGTATCTTGGCGCTAGCCGCCTGATCTCGCTCGGCATGAAACTCCTGAAACGCGATGGAATGGTGCCGTTCCCACTCGGGTTGGAAGTGGACGGGCACCCTTGGCTTAAGGCCTTTTGTCCTCCGTATTTCCCTTCCATGGCTGAAGCTGTCCGTGCCGTCGTCGCGGCGAAGACCGACGCGTTTCGGCTGGCCGGGAAATCCGCCTGGACCAACGCCGGCGCGGTGGCCAGGGAATTTCCTGCGGTAAGCGAAACCGCTATTGCCGCGACCATTGCCTATTGTCAGTACATCTGGAATCGCTATGGGCGTTTTCCGGCTTATTTGGCCCCCTTCCGCACCGTCGTGGCTTATCAGGCCTGCCATCTGGATGCAGAATTTTACGGCAAGTTTTATTCTGCGGAAGCACTAACCGTCACCCAACGCGAGGATTTTGCCCGAACGACGGCCAGGAGCGCGTCTTAGAGCCTGTTTTAAAATTCCGTGGAGTCCTGTTTTCGGGGAAAAGGCCGGATGGCGAGGCGCGACGAGGGGAGCATATCCGCCAGCGATCTGCGACCGAGGAGCAACGAAGCCAGTCGGCCTTTTCCCCGAAAACCCTCCG
>JBBRPK010000216.1:0-8119 GCA_038228235.1 Verrucomicrobiota bacterium | reverse complement strand
TCTGCGGCGGAAGTTTCGCTGGGCTTGGATTTGCTCTTTTTGTTTTTGTCCTCCTTCCCGGCAATGGTGGCGTGGTCTTTGAGACGGTAACTCCGGCCGGTAATGGCGATGGTCTGGGCGTGGTGCAGGAAACGATCCAGAATCGCGCCGGCGGTGGGCACGTCGCCCAAAAGTTTGCCCCATTCCTCCAGCGGCCGGTTGCTGGTCATGATGGTGGACCGGTTTTCATACCGGCGCATAATCACCTCGAAAAGGTGTTCACCGGAGTTCCTGGGCAGTTGTTTAAGTCCAAAATCGTCAATGATTAAAAGCTCCGGGTGGAGGTAACGCCGCAGGGTTCTGTCCTGCTGGTTGAAGGCTTCGTCCTTCATGAAGTCGCGCACCAGATCGAAGATAGAGCGGTAGAGCACCTGGAAGTTCATTTTGATGGCTTCATATCCCACGGCCTGGGCCAAGTGGGTCTTGCCGACGCCAGGAGGCCCAAGGAAAAGGACATCCTTGGCCTGGCGGATGAAGTTGCCGCTGGCGAGATCAAAAATGTCTTTACGGTGGATGGCCGGATTGAAACTCCAGTCGAAGTCTTCCAGCGCTTTCAGACCACGGAAATCAGCGGCCTTGGTGCGGCGTTCTATCTGCCGCTGTTGGCGGACATTGACTTCGTCCTGACAGATCAGTTCCAGGAACTCGGCATGGCCGAGGCGGTTGGCGACGGCTTCTTGCAGGCGCACGTCCAGGGTTTGCAGCAGGCCGGAGAGGCGGAGTTGTTTCAGGGTGTTTTCAAGGGTGCTCATGATACAGGTTTGGGTTGAGGGTTAAAACAATCCGGCGTCAATGCCTCATAAGCATCCAACGACCGGATCAAGGGATGGGTTTCAAGAAAATCCAGTTGCGGCGATGGCCCGGCCTGTTCCAGCAACGTGCGCAAATCCCTCAATCGCCAGGCCCCGTGATGCAGGGCCTTTTCGGCAGCGCCTTCCAGCGCCGCCACAGGATGTTTGCCAGCCAGGGACAAAAGGCCGTGCAATACTCGCGTGCTAATAGGGCCTCGTTGTTGAACCATCGCTTCGGCCCAAGTCCCGGTGTGTTTGCCAATCAGCCGGGCACGATCCAACAGGTAATCCAGACCGCGTTGAATGACGCGCCGATACGGCGAATGCAGGTGCAGCGGGTCGGTGGTAAATTTGCCCGGTTCCGCCAGCGCATGCAGGGCAATTTGCTCCCGGCGCTGATTGAAAACACGGACCAGTTTGGACTCCCAGCGCACCCACACCTGCCGTCCGACATACTCCGGCGGCACCGAGTAGTAAGCCTTTTTGACCTCGACGTAGCCGTCGCGGTGGACACTGCGTGGGGCCTCTTCAAAGACTGGAAACAAACTGGACGGCAACGGCAATAGTTTGGCCCGCTCCACCTCATTGAATACTTTGATGACCTGTTTCCTGGTCGTGCCGTGAATGCGCGTGTCGGCCACCGTGCGTTCCCAATCCGCGAGAAAGGTGTTTTGCTCGCCCAGACTGGTGAACTGCCGGCCCTTAACGGCGTTGTTTTGGCCATACTTGACACCTGATTCGATTTTTCCTTTGTGGCGAGGCATGGCGGGCCGGGTCGGGAGGACCACCGTGCCGTAATGCCGGCAAAACTCGGCCATCTTCGGGTTGATCTCGGGGTCAAACCAATCCGCCCGAGTGACCGCGGCCTTTAAATTATCGACGACCAAAGTTCTGGTAACGCCGCCGAAATGGCGAAAGCTGTTCTCCAGACAACGGATAAAACTCTCCGTCGTCTGCCGCCAGACGACCTCGCTGTAGCCCTTGCGAGAATGGCTCAAGACTACCCGAAACAAATGTGGCCGCTTGCGTTTGCCATCCACCACGACCCAGGCGCCCTGTCCAAAATCCACCTGAGCCTCTGCTCCCGGCTCCACTTCCATCCGCACAAACGGGACAGGCTGGCTCTCCCGCAGATGCCGCACGAACCGTTTTACCGCCTGATAGCTGCCTGCAAAACCCTGCTCACAAACCAAGTCCTGATAAATGCGTTGAGCACTCAACCCCACACCAACCGCCGCTTCAATCTGGGTCAAGTGTGGCAGGCAAAGGCTCTGTCGGCCAGCGGCCAACCCGGCGGTCGAAATGGCTGGTTTCGGCTCTGGATTAGGTTCCGAGCCGGAGGTCGGAATGGCCGGTTTTGGATTTGGGTCGGACTCGGAGCCGGGGGTCGAAATGGCTGGTTTTGCCCGCGCCAGCAAAAGATACCTGCCCACCGTCTCCCGGTTGATGTCCAGTTCACGGGCAATCCGCCGGTTGGACCAGCCATTGCCTGCCAAAGTCAAAATCGAATGCTGCAAGTTCACGTTGAGTTCGTTCATTGCGCCCAGGAGCAGCACAGGCTGCCCAATCCGCAATGCTTCCCTCAAAGTGGCTGGTTTTCATTCGACCCGACCTGGCTGGTTTTGACTGACCGCTGACACCTTGATAACAGAATTTGCCTCATTCGTGTTATATATGGTATGCTGGAAGCATTAATGAAATATTGCTGAGTTTTGACTATGAACGTATCACTGACTCCGGAGTTGGCTAAGTTTGTGCAGAAAGAAGTGAACAGCGGCCTGTACCAGACAGCGAGCGAAGTCATTCGCGCCGGTCTGCGCCGCCTCAAGCAGGATCAGGACGTGCGCCTTCCCAAGCCACCTTCCACCCTGGAAGAACTGGAATCGCAATTGCTCCGGAGCATGGAGAGGCTTGATCGTGGCGAGGGTGTCGATGGAGGAAAAGTGTCTCGCCGACTTCGTAAACGCATCGAGGAGACCTGCGCGGGTGGCTGAATGCATTCTCGACCCTGGTGTTGAGGATGAGCTTTGGGCAAACCGTGTCATCGAGGCGGCCTTCCAGACTTTCAAAAATCTCGCGGCCAATTCCCGCATGGGCAGACCGAGGCGGTTTCGAAATGCACGTCTTCGCGACATCCGCTCCCGGTCCGTGTCTGGTTTTGACAATTATCTCATTTTCTACCGCTGCATTCCCCGGGGCGTTCAGGTGTTGCATGTCTATCACGGCGCACGCGATATTGAAATGCTTTTTGACGAAGAATGACTTGGCATGCGGAAGCCGATTTACACAGTCTTTAGCATGCCTATGGGCTAACCCCTGTTTTTTTTATCTCACAATATTGAAAGCACAATTTTGAGGCATCGCTGAACCCGAGGGCCTCACGGAACAAATCCTCCAGGAGCTTTGAGAGAAGCGGCGCCTCGGAGGGAAGTGGTAAGATGTCGCAACTGCGAAACACGGGCAAATTGGGCGCGAACGGCCACGGCATTCCTGAGCCTTCAGGTTCCGCAGGGCTGTGCAGGCCACGACGCGCGAGGAAGGATCGGACGGGTGGCAGCCGTAACGGAAGGTTGAGCATGATTTTCTTCATGAAATTTCAACGGCTGGTTTGCCGAGCACATCCATCTTCGGCTGGATGCCAAGGCCGGGTTGCTTCGAGGCTGCCATGCGGCCGTTCAAGCGCTGTGGCGCGCCCTCGGCGGTGCTGACGGTGACATAGCTATTGAAGTCAGTCGTGCTGAACAAGAACTCCGTCGGCGTGCTGTGCGCAAGATGCGCGATGGCAGCGGTCGCAATGTCGCCGCCCCAGGAATCTTCGAGCGTCATCGCGATGCCCATGCTAACACAGAGGTCGCGGGCCTGGCGAATTTTCGTGAGTCCGCCGAGCTTGCTGATCTTCAAGTTCACCACGTCCATCGCGAGGTCGGCCTTGGCGCGAAGCAGGATGCCGAGGTCGTCGATGTTTTCATCGAGCACGAACGGGTGCGGACATTGGCGGCGCACGGCGAGACATTCCTCGTAGGTGAGGCAGGGTTGTTCGATATAAACGTCGACATCACGCACTGCGTTTACGACGCGCAGGGCGTCGTGCTGTACCCAGCCGGTATTCGCGTCAGCCACCAGACGGTCGCCGGACTGGAGTTTCGCGGCGACGGCGAAGATGCGCGCGATGTCCACATCCGGATCGCCGCCGACCTTGAGTTGGAAGCGGCGATAACCTTCCGCGCGGTAGCCGGCGACGTTCGCGGCCATTTGCTCGGGCGACTCCTGAGAGATGGCGCGGTAGAGATGCACGTCCTCGCCGTAGCGTCCGCCGAGCAATTCACACACAGGCAGGCCCGTGGCCTGGCCGAGAATGTCCCAACACGCGATGTCGACGCCGCTCTTCACATACGGATGCCCCTTGAGCGCGGCGTCCATGGTGCGATTGAGCTTCGCGAGTTGGCGCGGGTCTTCCCCCAGGAGATGCGGACCAAGTTCGCGCAACCCGGCACGCACGCCATCGGCGTAGGCTGGCAGATAGAACGGCCCAAGCGGACAAACTTCGCCGTGGCCGACGAGTCCGGTGTCGGTCTCGACGCGCACGATGGTGCTGTCAAAGACGGTGACGGATTTGCCCCCGGACCACTTGTAGGTGGTTTCGCGCAGCGGGAGTTCAACACGATAGGCGAGGATGCGAGTGATTTTCATTTGGGTGCGGCTTGATTCCAAAGGCGCTGGAGGAGATTGAACATTTCAGGGTCGTGCTTTTCCAACTCGTCCCGCGTGAACGGAAAGAAATCGTTGCGGACGAAAAACGCTTCCGTGCATTCCGCGAAATATTCCTGCGGGCTGGTCATCGCATAGGCTCGCTCGAAGGTGTTGGGCCGCCCGTTGCCGAACCAGCGCTCGACCTTGTCGTAGCTCTTGCTGGCCTTCGCGCGATCGTAGGCGGCTTTGATTTCGGCGTTGTCGAAGCCGCCCGTGAGCGCGCGGTCGTGATAACCGTGCGCCAGTTCGTGCAAGGCGAAGTTCGGCATGCGGTTCATCTCCCTTTCAAAGTCGCTCACGTCGGTGAACTCGACGCCCTTCACCATGGCGGGATTGCGGCCATTCTCCCGAAGCCAGCCTGCGCCCGGATGATATTCCGCGCCCGGTTTCACACCGGGATACTCCGGCGAGAACCACAGCGGCACCTCGCGCAGCTTCGTCAGCGCCGACGCGGGCACGACGCGGGCAATTTCGGCCAACTGCCTCTGGAGTAACATGAGCGCGGTCTCGGTGGGGGCCTTTTCGTTCTGCCAGAGTGCGGCGTTGATGTGGACCGTCCAGCCTTCAATGACGCGCTTCGAGTATTCGGCGCGGGACGACTCGCCGAGCAGCCGCAGCATGCCCTTGCCCAGCGCGTCGCCGACGAGAAAATACGTCTCCGCGTTGCCGAACTCGTGATGACCGTGGCCGGGATTCGGCGAGTCCTCCGGCTTGCGCACGAAGTCATGCGTCTGGACGAAGAGCACATTGCCCGCGAACTCCGGTCGCGCGGCCGCGGCAGCCTGGGCTTTGCGCAGAGCCGCCCACTCGCGCGGCGCCACCACCCACGGCCCGGTCAGTTCGCCGATGACAACCGGCAGCTTGGGCGCGGCGAGTTCCTTGCGCACGTCGCGGATGAGGTTCACGAGATTGGTTTCGTATTCCGGCACGCCGACCTTGGGCGAAACGCCGTCGTTCCAGCCGTGATACCAGACAAAGCCCGCCAGTTCGTAGCCGCCGCCATCGTAGCCGGGAAAGTTGGTCTTCAAGTTCGCCAGCGCCTCGTGAATCTCCGCCAGCATCTTCGTATAGCACGGTCCGACCTCACCGCCGGAACTCGGTGGACGAAAATCCTTGCAGAGGCTTTTGCCGCCCCACGCCGTCTTGATGAGCAGCACTTGGTTCGTGAAGTGGTCGCCGATGACGTGCCCAAATTGCAGCTCCGGTCCGAAATGATGCTGGTCGCCATAGACCGAGAAGCCAAAACCTAACAACCCGTGCAGCAGCGGCGCGCGTTCGCGCTGGTAGCTCACCCACACGTCATCGCGCACGACCCACTTCCCTTGCGCATCCTTGAAGTGCTTGAACAGCGAGGCCTTTGCCGGGTCGCGCATCAACTCCACGAGCGTACCTTTGCCGTCGTTGTAATCCTTCCCATCGAGGTCCACGACGCCCTGGCCTTCCATGTTGGACTGACCGGCGAGGATGAAGACCTTGAGCGGACTTTTTCCGGCTTGTTTCACCGCTGAGTTCGAGGATGGTTGCTGGGAGAAGGCAGAAGCGATGAAAGCAGCCAACGCCAGTCGCGCCAGACAGGATGGTTTTCGGATCATGAGCTTCATGGTGTCGGGGCGGGAGTCACGGCGGATGATGTGGTGGCAAAGCTTTCGTAAACCATCCCGAGCTGCTTGTCGGCAAGCTCGTGGGAATCAGGAACCTGTTGGCGCGCGAGAATCTGATACAGTCGTTAGGTGGGAACCTGTCGGACGTTCCCCAGTAGCGCATCGCCTCGCGCGGTCTTTCTCCAGCGCTTTCATCACAATCCAATCCAAATCGCCGCACCGCGGTGAAAACGGCTATTTCGCGCTCAGAGGGCTCTGTCATAGGTCGATGGCATCATCTATTATCCAATTCGAAAAGCCATCGCAAAAGGCGCAATAAATTCGGGCGCAGGCACTATTTCCAGTTTCGCCTCTTCATGCGACAGAACCAAATCCCGATGCCTCACAATCGAGACGCCCCGGGCACCCGGCGTGGCGATAAGGTATTGCGGTTCCGGGATTGCGCGGTCGTAGATTTTGCGTTGATCCGGACAGCAGAAATCGAAGGAATAAAATATCAGACGGTGCGAGGTATTTTTCTTGAAGGCACACCCGCTTTTCCCGGATCGAAGATCGCCCTGAAATCACACATCCAAATCGCTCTCAGAGACCCCGTTTGCATTTTGGGATTCTTTCGGCCTGATCCGTTTGACTCTCGAAAGGACGGCTGATTCTTCCCCTTACCGCCGTAGCGTCGTGCCGGCGGGGTGAGGGCTCGTTTTTCCCACAGAAACTCCCTTCCTCCTTTGCGTCCTTGGCGGCCTTGGCGTGAGGCTTCATGGAGGAAACATTAAGGACAGGCTTGCTCACGCAGAGGACGCGAAGAACGCAAAGGTGGGAGAAGCAGGAATCCTGTTCAGTCCGATGCGTCCGAATCGCCCAGTTTCACGAGGATTTCTTGTGAAAATGCAAAATGCTTTCACCTCAAGGATGGCATCGAGCGAATCGTCAACGG
The DNA here is from genome assembly GCA_038228235.1 of Verrucomicrobiota bacterium. Taxonomy (GTDB): domain Bacteria; phylum Verrucomicrobiota; class Verrucomicrobiia; order Limisphaerales; family JBBRPK01; genus JBBRPK01. The sequence goes on along the minus strand of JBBRPK010000216.1, from coordinate 1,004 downwards.
GCTTGCGGATGACAGCCCTGGTGGTTTCCCACAGAAACTCCTTTCCTTCTTTGCCTCCTTGGCGGCCTTGGCGTGAGGCTTCATGGAGGAAACATTAAGGACAGGCTTGCTCACGCAGAGGACGCGAAGAACGCAAAGGTGGGAAAGGATTGCCTTGAATGACCCAGTCTTGCTGGTAATCGTGGGCTTATATGAATAATCAACCCTCTGCTCTCCTGAGTGAAAATCAACTCTCCAAAATCATCCTGGATGCCGCTTTCAGGGTTCACACGAAAACCGGCCCTGGCTTGCTTGAAACCGTTTATGAGGTGACTCTTGCTCACGAGTTGCGCAAACAGGGCCTTCAGGTCGAACGCCAGGTTCCGATTCGCATCTGTTATGACGAACTTGTTTTTGAGGAGGGGTTCCGCGCCGGCTTGCTGGTCGAGAACAAGGTGATCGTCGAGCTAAAATCGGTGGAAAAGCTTATTCGAGTTCATAGCAAACAGGTGTTGACCCAGCTCGGTTGAGCGATCGTCGTCTCGGTCTGCTGATCAATTTTGGAGAGATCCACCTTAAGGACGGCATCGAGCGAATCGTCAACGGGCTTGCCGATGACAGTCTTGGTGGTTTCCCACAGAAACTCCTTTCCTTCTTTGCGTCCTTGGCGGCCTTGCCGTAAGGCTTCATGGAGGAAACATTAACGACAGGCTTTCTCACGCAGAGGACGCGAAGAACGCAAAGGTGGGAGAAGCAGGAATCCTGTTCACTTCAGCAACTTCTTCGTTGGCGAGCTGTCAACGGACAACCGCTTGCCAGACTTCGGGATCTCTTGAAGGGCTCGGCGACATGAACCATTTTCATTCTAAATTCTGGATGGAGGAGACCCAAATCCTCGCCTAAGGAATCAAAAATGCGATTTTGCTCAATAAAATTGAGGAATTCATTTCTAGTGCCAAAATAGAAAAGGTATAGAATGCCAAACTCGCGATCACCGTATGGGGCTTGAGCGTTTTGACTCGAAT
>JBBRPK010000215.1:0-8124 GCA_038228235.1 Verrucomicrobiota bacterium | reverse complement strand
CTGCAGGCCCACACGTTTGTGCGCGAACACCTCACCCACATGGTAGGTTTTGCCTTCGTGGGCCAGGAAGCCGCTCTCCGAGATCCGTTTGACCTCGTAGTTGGCTGCATACACCAGCGGTTTGTCTTTCTCGTTGAGCCGCCGGGAACTGGGCTGCGCATAAGAATCCGAAAGGGATTCAATCGTACAGCCCACTATAAGGGTTGCGAGCGGGGAGCTGTTCGCGAAGCGAACGAGTCTGCCTGTTGTTCTATTTTACCCCTGAGGAACAGCAGGCCGATAATCGCAAGCCTGAAAGGTTGCACCCGCTCGCGCTCTCACCCTAACAGATCGCTGCAACCCATTCAGGGTTGTGGAACACGGGTGGACCTTACCCAGGGTAGCTCGTCCCTCGCAACCCTGGGCTGCGCGATACAATCCCGTTGGGATTGCGGGAGAAGCCGAAGGGATTTTAACTTGAGCAAACAGAGGTAACGAAGAGGGGCCAACCGTTTTCCCTCCTCCGCCACCGGCTCAATCCCCCGGACCCCTCGTTTGACTTGCATGGATGCCGATATTCGCAGATAAGAGATGATGAATCGGAATCTGCCTGCGACTTCCTCGCCAATTAAATCGATCCTTAGGAAGGTTTCTGGAGTTTTCCTTCCGTCTTTCACCAGACGAATTTTGGAAAAACACCTCCGCCTCGTGTGTGACGTCAACATCCGACGAAAAACTGAAGTGACACTAGCCGATTACACAAGTGTGGGTCTGATTGTTCCGCATCTGCGCGGCCATGATGTGGCTAGCGCTATCCAAGAGCTGAGCGAGGCTCTGAAATTAGCAGGCCGCGTGCCTGATTCTCTGCCTTAGGGCATTCAACCCAAAGCAACCAATTCCCTGATGGTCATGAGCAGCCAGATCAATACTTCGCCAGCTATCGCCAGTGTTAATCCTGCTAATGGCCGGCTGCTCCTGGAATTTGAGCAGCATTCCGAGTTGGAGGTCGAGAGCAAGCTCCAGAGTGCCAGCGACGCGTTCGAAAAGCACCGCCGCGCGCCCTTCCCCGAACGCGCCCGCTTGCTGATGCGAGCGGCGGAACTGCTTGAATCCGAAAAACAGGGTTATGCGCGAATGATGACTGAAGAAATGGGCAAACTGTTTCGCGCCGCTGTTCAGGAAGTGGAGAAATGCGCCCTCGGTTGCCGGTACTACGCGCAAAACGCGGCTTTTTTCCTGGCGGAGGACCAAGTCTCCACGACGCCCGCCCGCAGCTTTGTGCGCTATCAACCATTGGGGGCGGTGCTGGCGGTCATGCCATGGAATTTTCCTTTTTGGCAGGTCTTCCGCTTTGCCGCGCCCGCTCTCATGGCGGGCAATGTCGGAGTGCTGAAGCATGCATCCAATGTTCCGCAATGCGCGCTGGCGCTGGAGGACATTTTTCGCCGCGCCGGTTTTCCCGACGGGGTTTTTCAAACACTTCTGATTGGCTCAGATCGCGTCAGCAGTTTGATTGCGGATCCGCGAATCAGCGCCGTCACATTGACCGGAAGCGTGGAGGCGGGCAGCAGTGTGGCGAGCGCGGCGGGGAAACAACTTAAAAAAACCGTTCTGGAACTCGGGGGCAGCGACCCATTCATTGTGATGTCCAGCGCGAACCTGGAGCAAGCCGTCGCGGCAGCCGTTCAAGCGCGCACGATCAACAATGGGCAGTCCTGTATCGCCGCCAAGCGATTCATCGTTGATCGCCCCATCGCCGATGAATTCGAGCAACAGTTTGTGAAAGGAATGGCCGCCCTCCAAACAGGCGATCCGATGGAGGAAACGACCGATCTTGGGCCGCTGGCCACCGCGCACCTTGTCAAATCGCTGGCCGAGCAGATCGATCAGACAGTGCGAATGGGGGCGCGGCTTTTGCTGGGCGGCAAGCCGCTCGACCGGCCAGGCTATTTTTTCCCTGCGACCGTTTTGGCAAACATTCCTCCTAACTCTCCCGCGCACACCGGGGAATTGTTTGGGCCGGTAGCATCGCTCTTTCGCGCGGATGGGGTCGAGGATGCCATTCGCATCGCCAACGATACGAGCTTTGGACTTGGCTCCTGTATGTGGAGCAATGAAGAACGCGAGCGTGAACTCTTTATCGATGAGATCCAGGCCGGAGTCGCTTTCATCAACGGCATGGTCGCCTCCAATCCAGCGCTTCCGTTTGGTGGGGTTAAGAAGTCCGGCTATGGCCGTGAGTTGGGCCGCGAAGGCATCCGCGAATTCGTGAACATTAAAGCGGTATCAATCTATGACGGCGAACAGAACCGCAGCGCAACCGAGTAGCCGACCCAAGCTTTGTTCCTCCCACAACAAAAACTTTCACCTTCCATCTTTACGTTCTCTGGGTTCCGAATCCCATCCGGGTACAGCGCTGTGAACCGGGGCGTGGGGTCCCTCTTTGGCGCATCGCTCGTCAAGTCCTTTAGTGGAACTGGCAGTTTTATCCGAGTGAATCCGTGGCTATCCGTGGTCAGATTCCTCCTCGTTCTTTCTGTTTCCTATTCATCTCCAATTCGAGAAAATTGCGGAGCCGGTCGTCTGCAAGCCTCCGGGAGAGCAGGTCTGTGGGTGGCGCGCTTGGCAGTATTCACAGCGGTGAGCAACTCGCGCCGCCACCGGTCCATAACGGGGATTCATTTGGCCAGGTCTGCAACCTCCGCAGCGGCCCGCTCACCAAAGGCCTGGACCTCGGCGTCAACCAAGGCGTTCAACTCGGCTTGTTCAGCATGGGAAAGCGTCTTCCCTGCATCACGCGCAACCCGCCAGCGGCCCATCAACTCTTCCAGTTGTTGCTGTTGTTGAGCATTGAAGAATTGATCCGGCCTCTGGTTTTGCAGAACCACCAGGGCATACATTAACGCACAGGGAGCATGGCCCGCTGATTTCGGTGGGCACCATTGAGCAAACCTTGGGGGAAGCTCGGCCCCGGCTCGGCGAGCCTGTCTATGCCGCCGCGTGGAACGAGGGCCGGGCGATGTCCTTGCGTCAGGCCACCCCGTATGCGTTGGGGCAGGACGCGCCCGTTCTCTCTTCCTCATAAGAAGTCACGACTGCCGGATAGCTCGAGCTGCAAAATACTGCAACGCGTTCGAGGAGCTTTCTCCGGAAAATTGAAACCAATGATGCCTGCCGATCAGGTAAAGACCGAGGTTCGGCAAAAGACTCTGGTGAGAACGCCAATCTAAGCAGATCCTGGCGGTTTTGGCCACGTTTAATCGCATGTATGAATAACGGGACAGAATGAAAAAATGCGCGACATCGAAAAAGAAAAGCGTTAAATTGGGGCTATGAAACCTGGGCGTTGGAAATGGCTCATTCTTTTTGTTCTGCTCGGCGGCGGATTTGCCGCCTGGTACTGGTACCAACAAGGTCATAAAGAAACGGCGGTGGATTTTAAAACCGCGCCGGTAGCGCGCGGAGATTTAACGCAAGTCGTAACGGCGAACGGGCAAATCAGCCCCGTGATGACCATCACCGTCGGCAGCCAGGTGTCCGGCATCATCACGGCCATCAAAGTGGACTTCAATTCACGAGTCACCAATGGCCAGGTGATCGCTCAAATTGACCCTTCCAGTTACGATCAGATTATTACTCAGTCCGACGCCGATTTGGCCAACGCCCAGGCCGGCGCGGAATTGACGTTGTTGAATATGCGCCGGGCCAGGGAACTTCGGACCAATGAACTCATTTCCGCTTCTGATTTTGACAAGGCGGTGGCCGATCTGCATCAGGCTGAGGCAGTCGTGAAAATGCGCGAAGCCTTGCTTAAGAAGGCCAAAGTGGACCTGGAACGAACTACCATCTATGCGCCGATTGACGGCATCGTCATCTCGCGCGTGGTCGATGTAGGCCAGACGGTGGCGGCTAGTTTGAATGCGCCTACCCTTTTCACGATCGCCAACGACCTTCACAACATGCGCATTGAAGCAATGGTTTCTGAGGCCGACGTGGGCGGCGTGCTGGAGGGGCAGCAGGTGACTTTCAACGTCGATGCCTTTCCGGGACGAAAGTTCCGCGGCGAGGTTACCCAAGTCCGTTACGCCCCGGTCACCAACCAAAACGTAGTCAATTATATCACCATTGTGGAGGTGAACAACTCCGATCTGAAATTGCGGCCCGGCATGACAGCTAACGCTTCCGTTATCACCGCTCAAAAACACAACGTCCTGCGCGTGCCCAATGCCGCGTTGCGGTTACGTCCCCCTCAAGGTTCCGTGGTGAAGATCAGCACGAACAGTCCCGCCGGGGGCACAAACCATACTGTGCTCGCCAGCGGTATTTCGGGTGATTCGTCTTTTCCCAGGGCAGGGCCCGGAGGCGATGTTTCCAGCCCGGAAGAACGGCGAAAGCGGTTCGAGAGCATGACTCCGGAACAGCGCGAGCAAACGCGGGAACGAATGCGCGCTGGCGGCGGCGGCACGGGCGGGAGCGCTCGAGCTCAAGAGGGCCCGGCCACTCGCACGGTTTATGTCCTGGAACAAGACTCTGCGCACGGCGGCGAGAAACCAATGGCCAAGCTGTCCAGTCTGTCTGGCCTCCTGCCTCATTTCAGTTCGACTGGCAAAGATAATCCCCTGGTTAAACCCGTCATCATCAAAACTGGCGTTAGCGACGGAGCCTACACCGAGGTTCTGGAAGGGTTGAACGAAGGAGACCTCATCGTCACTGGCGTGAATTTGCCCGCCACTGCTACGGCTGCAGCGCGTCCGCCGGGAGCCAGCCCATTTGGCGGCCCGTTCGGCGGTGGGATGCGACCTCCTCGCTGATCCGTCTCCCATGCTCCAAAAGACGCCCCTTCAATCGCTCACATGGTTTCTGTTGCCACGCTGAAAATCGCCGTCCGCGCCTTGCGCCGGAACACGCTGCGCACGTTGCTGACGATGCTGGGGATTATCATTGGAGTGGGTGCGGTCATCGCCATGGTCGCCATCGGAAACGGCGCCAAGGCCCAAGTCGAGGCGCAAATCGCCGCCCTCGGCCAAAACGTGATCCTGGTCCTTTCGGGCAATGTGACGCGAGGCGGTTTTAGCATGGGCTTTGGCAGCGCCGGCACTCTGACCAAGGATGATTACGAAGCGTTGCGCAAAGAAATTCCAGGGATTGCCGGCGTGAGCCCCGAAGTCCGCAGCTTCGCCCAAATCGCGGCGGGCAATCAGAATATCAATTCGCAAGTGCTGGGCGTGGGGGAGGATTATGTGGATATCCGCGCCTGGCCTATCGCCAGCGGCGCGAATTTCACCGAGGCGGATGTGCGGAGCGCGACCAAAACGGCCCTCATCGGCAAGACGACGGCTCGAACTCTTTTCGGAGAGGGCGACTCCGTCGGTCAGATCATCCGCATCAAGAGCGCCCCCTTCACCATCGTGGGCGAACTCTCCGCCAAAGGCATGTCGATGATGGGCAGCGACCAGGATGATGTGATACTCGTGCCTTATACGAGCGCGATGGTGCGTTTGTCTTCCAGCACCACTTTCCGCTCTTTCAATGTGCAGGCCGCCAGCGCAAAACTATTGCCTGACGTACAGAACCAGATTTCCGAACTGCTTCGGCAGCGGCACCGCATGGGCGAAGGGCGCGAGGACGACTTCATCGTTCGCACGCAACAGGAAATCTCGGACACAGCCACGGCCACCTCGAAAATCATGACCGTGCTGCTCGGCTCGATTGCGGGGGTATCGTTGCTGGTAGGTGGGATTGGCATCATGAACATCATGCTGGTGAGCGTGACCGAGCGCACTCGTGAAATTGGGGTGCGCATGGCGGTAGGCGCGCGCGGTCACGACATCCTCATGCAATTCCTGATCGAGGCTGTGACCTTGAGTTTGCTGGGAGGCATCATTGGCATCCTGATCGGCGTGGGTGGCGCGCGGCTCGTCTCCAGGCAACTCGGGTGGAACACCGTCGTCTCGCCTGATTCCATCCTGATCGCCTTCGCTTTTAGCGCTGCTATCGGAGTCTTCTTCGGGTTCTACCCCGCGCGCAAAGCAGCGCAGCTTGATCCGATCGACGCCCTTCGCTACGAATAAGGCCGCTGCCGCGGCCTTCTGGAAAATGAATTTATGAAAAACGCGGAAAGATTCTTGTTTGAACATCAAGAGCTGACCCGGCGCCATTTTCTCCGTTTGGGCGCGGCCGGCGCAGCGGCATTAGGGCTGCGTCCGCTGGCAGCCGGCGCCGGAATCCCTGACCCTCAATTGGCGAAAGTCATCGAGACGCTCGAACCGTTCTTTACCTCCGAGGAGAAGTTCCGCGACGTCTCGCGCGGCAAGCCTCTCCCCCACACCTTGCCTGATGAAAAAAAGCGCAAGGCCGGCCTCACCCGCGACACGTGGAAGCTTGAAATCGTCTCCGATCCGGAAAACCCCGCCACCCTCCGCAAACCACTCACGCAGAAAGACGGCAGTGCCTTCGATTTCGTCGGACTGATGAAGCTTGCTGAAAAGCATGCCGTCCATTTTCCCAAGACGATGACTTGCCTGAATATCGGCTGCCCGCTGGGCACCGGCATCTGGGAAGGTGTGCCGCTGCGCGAAGCGGTCTGGATGACGAAACCGCGCGAGAATCTGCGGCGGGTTTTTTACCATGGTTACCACAACGACGATCCGCAGCAGATGTTCCGCAGCTCCCTTCCCATCGATCGCGTACTGGAAGACCCTTTTGATCTGCCTCCGGTGATCTTGTGCTACAAATTAAACGGCGAATGGCTCAACAGCGAGCGCGGCGGCCCCGTTCGCATGGTCGTGCCCGAGGCCTATGGTTTCAAGTCGATTAAGTGGTTGACGCACATAGTGCTGACCAATCTATACCATGCGAACGATACCTATGCCGATGGAAACAACGACATCGATAGCGCGCTCAAGACTTTTGCTGCCACGTTTTCCGTCCCGCGCAAGGTCAAAGCAGGCGAGCGGATTCCGGTGACTGGTTATGCTCAGGTCGGCATTTCGGGGTTATCCAAGGTCCAGGTTTGGATTCATCCTAACGCTATGGAGTTGTCATCTGGCGAGCCTTACTTTGCTTCCGCTCCGTGGACAGACGCTCAAATTCTCGCTCCCCCAAAACACTGGGGCGCCCTTCCAGATGGCAAAATACCCGCTCATACGCTGGGCTTTGACGATGCCACCGGCCAGCCGCGCGCTTGGCCGATGCGACTGGCGAAAATCCATTGGGCGGCGCTGCTGCCGGGGCTTCCTTCAGGGGAATACACTCTGCGTTGTCGAACCATCGACCAAAAAGGCAGGGCTCAACCCATGCCCCGCCCCTTCCAAAAATCGGGCAATGCCATGATTGAAGCTACGGACATTACGGTGAAGAAATAGGAAACCCAACTTTTGAAAAAACCTATTCCCCCGGAAATCCCGCGCAAAACGATTTATCGGCTGTCACTCTATCTGCGCTGTCTGCAGCGTTTGAAGAGTAATGCTATTCGCACGGTCTCGAGTGAGGCACTGGCGAGGGCGGCGGGGGTCAAATCAACTCAGTTGCGCAAGGACCTAACTTACTTTGGTCAATTTGGCACCCGCGGATTAGGCTACGATGTCGAAGAACTTGCTACGATGATGTCTGATCTTTTGGGAACAACCCGTCTGCAACCAGTCGTGCTGGTGGGGGCCGGGCATCTAGGCATGGCGCTTCTTTCCTATCGAGGGTTTGAACAGGAGGGCTTTGAAATCGTCGCCGCTTTCGACCTCGAAAGAGACCGTAAACGCAGCAAAAAGCTCACTCAACCGATTTTGAGCATGGAGCGCTTGCCTGAATTCGTGCTTGAGCACGGAGTCAAGATGGCAATTCTGACGGTGCCTGGAACAGTGGCCCAGGAAGTTGCTAACACGCTTGTTCAGGCTGGCGTCGAAGGCATCTTGAACTTCGCCCCCATTGTTTTGCAGGTGCCCGAAGAAGTCATGGTCAACAACGTTAACCTGGCCATTGAATTAGAGAATCTCAGCTACTTTGTGCAACACTAAGCCGTAACTATGCAGTAGAAGTTCCTTCGACGGTGAAATTCCCATCTGAGAGCCGTGTGAGCTAGAGGCTTTCCGAACACGATTTGCAGGAACCAATCGGGGGCGAAACCCGACTGCAATGCAGTAGGATTTTGTG
>JBBRPK010000214.1:0-8140 GCA_038228235.1 Verrucomicrobiota bacterium | reverse complement strand
GAACACCGAGGATGGGCTCGTCGCCAAATCAAACGCCGACAGAGCACTTGTCCGGCTTTCCTGGAGAAGATGGGCCGACGCATCAATCGAGTGATTTCCTATGTCACAGGCACTGTTTCTATACTTTAGAGCACCCCTGGGCCCGGCGATTTGCCCTAAATCAGTGGTTGAACTGGCGAGGGAATTGGGTAACATCCTGATTAACGCCGTAGAATTGATTCCAGAAACTGATTGAGGCCGTGAGAATCGCTCCCATGCCAGAGCAAGAAGCCAAGCGGTTAGCCGCTTTGCGGCGCTACGATATTCTCGATACTCCCGCGGAGAGCGCGTTTGATGACCTGACACGGCTGGCCTCCCAGATTTGCAGCACTCCCATCGCCCTGGTTGCCTTGCTCGATGAGAAGAGGCAGTGGTTCAAATCGCGTGTTGGCTTGGAGCTTCCGCACTTGCCTCGCAACGATTCATTCTGTTCTTACACGATTCTGCAAAATGATCTCCTGGTGGTGGAAGATGCCATCCTCGACGAACGATTCGCCGACAATCCGTTAGTTATTTCGGGTCTGCAGATGCGTTTTTATGCCGGTATGCCCTTGGCCACCGGAGATGGTTTCAACGTCGGCACCTTGTGCGTCATCGACCGTGGGCCCCGAGCGCTCACGGGGGAGCAAAAAGAGGCGTTGAAGAGTCTTAGCCGTCAGGTGGTGTCGCAGTTGGAACTGCGCCGCCATCTGGTGGAACTGGCGCGGAGTGTCGAGGAGCACAAACGCACCGAGGACCGGCTCCGAACCTCGGAGGCTTTTTACCAGATGCTCGTCGAAACCTTGCCCCAGCATATCATTCGCAAGGACATGCAAGGCCGGTTTACTTTCGCAAACCGGAAATTCTGCAACTTAATTGGCAAACCTTTAAATGAAGTCCTGGGCCGGACCGACTTCGACTTGTTCCCGGTGGAAATGGCCAGCAAATATCACCGCGACGATCTGCGAGTGATGAGCACGCTGGAGAATCTTGATACCATCGAGGCACACCGCGCGCCCAGCGGAGAAAGGCTTTTCGTCCACGTCGTCAAAACGCCGCTCTATGACGCCTTGGGGCGCATCATCGGAATTCAAGGGATCTTTTGGGACGTGAGCAGCCGAAAGAAAACCGAGGAGGCTCTGGCCTATGAACGCGATTTGTTGCGCGCGCTCCTGGACAACATCCCGGACCGGATTTATTTCAAAGATGTTGAATCCAGATTCATTCGTTGCAGCAATTCAATGGCCTTGCGCCTCGGCTTGGATGACCCAAAGAAGGTAGTCGGCAAGACTGATTTTGATTTTCATCCCGAAGAAAAAGCGCAGGAGTTTTACGAAGATGAGCAGCGCATCATTCTGACTGGCAAGCCGCTAATCAACAAGCTGGAGGAGCAAACAGACCTCGATGCGAAGCCCATTTGGGCTTCGGTCACCAAAGTGCCCATTTACAATCAAAACGGCCACGTCACGGGCCTCATCGGCATTTCCCGCGATGTCACCCAGCTCAAACAGGCTGAGGAGGCCATGGAGCAGGCGCGCGATGCCGCTTTGGAATCGGCGCGGGTGAAATCGCAATTCCTGGCGAACATGAGCCATGAAATTCGCACCCCCATGAATGCCATCACCGGCATGACTGGTCTCCTGCTCGACACGAAGCTCAATCAGGAGCAGCGCGAATTTGTCAGCACCATCCGCGACAGCACTCTGACGTTGCTCGAAGTGGTCAACGAGATTCTGGATTTTTCCAAAATCGAGGCCGGGAAGCTGACCTTGGAGATCATCGACTTCGAACTGCGCGATGCAGTAGAAAGCACCGTCGAAATGCTGGCCGAGAACGCCCAGAAAAAGGGGCTCGAGTTGAACTGTTGGATGGATCAGGACGTGCCCAATCGGCTGCGGGGTGATCCGGGTCGTTTCCGGCAGGTGGTGGCCAACCTCTTAAGCAACGCTATCAAGTTCACCGAGCGCGGGGAGGTGCTGGTGCGGGTGAGCAAGGGAATGGAGACCAGCAGAACAGTGGCGGTGAAAATCGAGGTAAGCGACACCGGTGTGGGGATTCCTCCAAAAGCTGTCCCCCGAATTTTCCAATCGTTTACCCAGGCCGATGGATCTACCACCCGTAAATATGGTGGCACCGGTTTGGGCCTGACCATTTCCAAGCAACTGGTCGAGCTCATGGCGGGGGAGATCGGCTTTGAGAGCACCGTAAATAAGGGCTCTCTCTTTTGGATTAAGTTGCCCTTCGAGAAGCAGCCTCCAGCCAACGAACCAAGCCCGCCCTTCGATGGCGCCGGTCTGGCGGGGATTCGGGTCCTCGTGGTGAGCCAAGCGCAAACGAGTTGCAGAATCCTGCATGACCAACTCTCTCATTTGAAAATGGCGGATTCCCATGCGTCGAACGATACGCAGGCTTTGGAGTTATTGCGCAGGGCTGCCGCCGACGGTCACCCCTTCCACCTGGCCATCTTCGATATGGATTTGGGGGAGATGGACGGATTGACTCTGGCGCAAACGATCAAGGCTGACACCGCGCTCGCCCCAACGCGTCTGCTGGCGCTGACCTCCCTCGGCCACCGCCTCACCACTTCCACTATGCAGGAGATGGGGATCTCGGCTTGCTTGGTCAAACCCGTGCGCCAGTCGCGGCTCTTTGATTGTCTGTTCGATGTGATGAGTTCGAGCGGGACCGGCACCGTTCAACCGCTCAACAGCGATAGCCCTGCCCCGAACACCTTCCTCTCGCGAGACGGCGCCGCGAAAAACGCGCGGATCCTGTTAGCTGAGGATAATGTGGTAAATCAGCGGCTCGCCTTGAAGCAGCTCAAAAAGCTGGGCTACAACGCAGAGGCGGTGGCCGATGGGCGCGAAGTCTTGGAAGCCCTGGATCGGATTCGCTACGACATCATTTTTATGGATTGCCAGATGCCGGAAATGGACGGTTACGAGGTGACCCGATCTATCCGCGAGAGAGAAAAGAGCGGGGCGCAGCCGCTGGGCTTCTCCCCGTATATTATCGCGCTCACCGCCAATGTTTTGCAGGGAGATCGGGAGAGATGCATGGAGGCCGGCATGAATGACTATTTGACCAAGCCGCTGCATTTGTCCGAGTTGGAGAGCGTGCTGCAACGCGCCTTGTCAAGGGTGCATCCCGCTCCGCGAGAGGCCGTGAGAGATCATTTAGCGGTGCTGGATCAAGCAGTCCTGGCCGGTTTGCGTGAATTGCGGGAGCCGAACCAGCCGGATCCACTCAAAGAGCTGGTGGAACTGTTCTTGCGGGATGCCAGGGCCCGGCTGCAAAAAATGGACACAGCCTTGGCACAAAGAGACGCTTCCGGGCTTGGCGCTGCTGCTCATACCCTTAAAGGAAGCGCCAGCAACCTGGGGGCTCGCCATTTGGCTTCCCTGTGCCTCAGCCTGGAAAAAGAGGCAAAAACAGGGGAATTGGGGGAAGCGGCAAATATTTTGCTAGAGGTGAAGGGTGAATTTCAAGCAGTGGCAGAAACACTCCTTGCAGAAATGCAAAAATAGCCTGCTTCCAAGGGTATGGAAGACCTTTTGACCATACCCGCCGTCTTCCCCGCCCAGATCTTGTTGGTGGAAGATGATTCCCGGCTGGGGGAAATTCTGGCCGCCAGCCTGCAAGAGGACAATATCGCGCTGACTCGTGCTCAAAATGCCCGCGAGGCATTGCAGTGGCTGGCGGAGAGCAAATTTGACATGGTGTTGCTCGATCTGGGCCTGCCCGAAATGGACGGCTTCGGGTTTCTCGAGGAAATGAAAAAGGCCCCCCTCTTCCAGCAAATTCCGGTCATCGTATTGACGGCTTGGCACGGCACCCCGGATAAATTGCGCAGCTTCGACCTGGGCGCCGTGGATTACATCACCAAGCCTTTTGATTTGGTCGAATTGCGGGCGCGCGTCCGATCGACCTTGCGCGCCCGCCGTTTGCAATGCGATTTGACGCGCGCCAATCGCGAACTCAACACTGCCCGCATCGCGGCTGAGGAGGCGGCCCGGGCCAAGTCAGAATTTCTGGCCAACATGAGCCACGAAATCCGCACCCCCATGAACGGGGTCATCGCCATGACCGGGTTGCTCCTGGAGACCGAGTTGCACACTGAGCAGCGGGATTTTGTGGAGACAATTCGGACAAGCGGAGAGTCGCTCCTCACGATCATCAATGACATATTAAACTTTTCCAAAATCGAGTCGGGTAAACTGGAACTGGAGCATCGGCCCTTCAACCTGCGCCTATGTGTCGAAGAAGCGCTCGATATGCTCGCCGCTCGAGCGGCAGAAAAAGACCTGGATCTAATCTACCATTTAAGCGATGAGACCCCCGCCGAAGTCGTCGGCGATGTGACGCGTCTCCGCCAGATCCTGGTTAACCTCGTGGGCAATGCCATCAAATTTACCACCACCGGAGAGATCCTGGTAGAGGCTAAATGCCAGGCTTTATCCCCGAAAACCGACCTCCTGCGCGATGACGCCAGTGTGCCTTTGCCGATGACAGTTCCACTCCCAGGGGGTGGAGGGGAGCTTTGGGAAATCCGGTTTTCAGTTCGTGATACGGGCATCGGCATCCCGCCTGACCGTTTGCATCGGCTTTTCCGTTCTTTCAGTCAAGTGGATAGTTCGATAACCCGCCACTACGGAGGTACGGGTCTCGGTTTGGCGATTAGCAAAGGCCTGGTCGAGCTTATGGGGGGTAAGATATGGGTGGAAAGCGCTGAGGGACAGGGGTCAACTTTCGTTTTTATTCTGCCTTTGCCCGCAGGCCCTGCGCCCGGCAAATTTAATTTGAAAAAACGTCCCATCGAACTGGCAGGGTTGCGGTTGCTGTTAGTCGAAGATAACCCCGCCGTCCGGAAGGTCCTTTCCCACTTCACCCAATCCTGGGGTCTGACGACGGTGGAGGCGGCTAGCCGCCAGGAGGCCTTCGACCGGTTCAGTCGCGGGGAATTTTTCGACCTGGCCCTGGTGGACCAGCAGATGCCCGGAGAGGATGGAGCGAAACTGTTAAAAGAGATTCGCAACTTTCCCCAGGCCCACTCCCTGCGCGTGGTGCTCATGACCTCCGTTGGCACTCGCGCTGAAGGGGCCGATTCGATTCTTTCGGCGGTGACGACTTCCGTGACCAAGCCGATCAAGCCGGCTCAGCTCCAATCGGCTTTGCTGGCCCTCATGTCCGGGGGCCGTTCAGCCGAGAAAAAGGTCCCCTCGGCTGCAAAACTGAACCCCGCCTTGGCCCAACGGTTGCCTCTGCGCATCCTCCTTGCAGATGATAACATAATCAATCAAAAAGTGGCCTCCCGCCTGCTTCAACAGATGGGCTATCGAACCGATATAGTAAAGAATGGCTTGGAAGCCCTCGAGGCCCTGGAAAAAAGACCGTATGACATCATTTTCATGGACGTGCAAATGCCGGAATTGGACGGCTTGGAAACCAGCCGCTGCATTCGTCAGCGACAGCAGGAGCTATCGCCGCATCCTCATTTCCAACAGCGCCTTGCCATTATTGCCATGACCGCCAATGCCATGCAGGGAGACCGAGAGAAGTGTTTGGAAGCCGGAATGGATGATTACATCCCGAAACCCGTCCGACCGGAAGCGCTGCAAGCCGTCATCGAGAGATTTGGCCCTGCGATGGGAGGATCAATCACTCCGCAAGTGCCTGAACAGGCAAATATTTCCGTCCCAACTCCCATGACACTTGCTGCGACCGACCCAGTTTCGGAAGGGTCGATGCAGACCAAATCCAGCGTCGATGTGGAGCGTCTTATGGAGTTCGCCGGCGGCAATATGGATAACTTCAACGAGCTGGTGAACCTATACTTGAGTCAAACCACGCGCCAGCTTGCCGAGATCAGCCACGCTATCAGCCAGGGAGATGGCTCGGAGACCGCGATCATCGCCCACAGTTGCGCGGGCGCCAGCGCCACCTGCGGCATGGTAGTTATCGTTCCGCTCCTCCGCGAGTTGGAGCAGTGCAGCAAGGCGGGGGACTTGGCGCTCCTGCCTAAGCTTTGTCAGGCCGTCCAAAGTGAGTTCGAGCAGATCCAACACTTTTTCGAGAGCCGCTCACAATCTGAATCTTCCATCCAACCCCCATCACCTCAATTATGAAAAAAATACTCATTGTCGAAGACGATCCCATTGTCGCCCACATTTATAAGACCCGGTTGGAAAAGGAAAGCTACGAAGTCGAGATTGCCGCCGACGGACAGAGCGGGTTTTACCGGATTCATGAATTTGCGCCTGACGCGGTGCTGCTGGATTTGATGCTGCCGAAGATGAACGGGGTGGACATCCTAAAAAAGATTCGCGCGGAGTCAAAATTCAACAAAACGCCCATTATCGTGTTTACCAATGCCTATGTGCCTAACATGATTAATGAATCCTTTCTCGCCGGAGCGACGCTGGTTTTCAATAAAGCCACTCTTACCCCCAGACAAATCCTCGATGCGCTCCATAATGCCCTCTTTCTTCCCACCAACGCTCTGTCGGATGGGACGCAGCATAAATCCAATCCTCGCTCCAGCCAGACTGAACTTCGCCACTCCGCTGGGGAAAGAATCGTTCCGGAAAACGAAGCCTCCTTTCATTCGTCTGCGCCAGCGTTCGCCAGAGCCGATGAGTCAACCGCTCCTCTGAGTCATCACACCGCTGCCGGGGTCATGGCCTCACCGCAAGAGCTTGATGAGGAAGACTCAGAATACCAATCAGACCTTCTCAAGGGCTTCCTGGAAAGCATACCCGAGGCCGTCAATACCTTGCGCAAAACAACTCAAGACTTCAGCAAAGCCCAGGACGAATCGAGTCGCCTCCTCCACTTGCTGGCGTTATATCGCAAAGTGCATGCTCTGACGGGAGGCGCCGGCATCGCTGGGTTGCGCAACATTTCTAAAATGGCGGCGGCGGTGGAAGTCCTCCTCAAAGAGCTTCATGAAAAACCCAAAAACCTCAACGCCTCCACCATGCGCACGATCGCCCATTCCATTGACTTCCTGGCGGAGCTTTGCGCCAGGGGACCGGAAGGGGACCTGATCGACCAAAGTTCGGTCAATATCCTCGTGGTCGATGACGAAATTCTGTCACGCCGGGCCATCACCTATGCCCTGGAAAAGGCCGGCCTCAAGCCCACCAGCATCGAAGAATCCCAAGTGGCCCTTAACCTGGCCGTGGAAAAAACCTTCGATCTCATTTTCCTCGATGTGCAAATGCCCGGGATGGATGGATTTGACCTTTGCGCTAAAATACGCGCTCTGCCCTCAAACAAGAATACGCCGGTGATTTTTGTGACGAGTTTAACCGATTTCAAGAGCCGCGCTAAATCCAGCCTGAGCGGCGGGGCCGATTTGATCGCCAAGCCCTTTATGTTCATCGAATTGAGCGTCAAAGCCCTGACCTACGTCTTCCGCAGTCAACTACTGAGGCTAAAAGCCTAAGAGCGTGTTTTAAAAACCCACGGAACGCGCCGCGTGAGGGCACGCGGCTTACACGAAACGGCGGGAAATCGGCTCCTTTGTAGGCCCGGTCCCCTGACCGGGCGATTTTTAAAACACGCTCTAAGTGGTCCGAAATCTTTCCGACCGGCTCTCGCTCGGTGGAAAAACCCGCGCAAACTTCTCACTTTGCGGGAAAATTGCGCTGTCAGAAAAGCTCGTAACAGGTCAGAAGGGCCGAAGGCCCGCTATATGTTAGCCCAGGGCAGCGCGAGTCATCGAGCAACGCCCTGGGTCATCCGTCCAAAACAGTTCCAAGCCCTGCAAGGGCGAAACAAACCCGCCCGGAATGCAATGACCGGAACTCGTGGCTTTGCGCGCCCAAAGCGGGCGAGGACGCCCGCGCACCGGCTTTCCTGAATCCGCCTTGGGGCTGACGCGTCGCGAGATAGATGAAGCGCGGGTGCTCATATTTAGCCATCATGGCTATCCTATTGACTCCAGTGACCACAACATATAGTGGAGGAGGATGATAGATGACTATCCGCGGACGCTTTTGGAGATGGAACGTCGGTTTGCCACTGAAGAACAGTGCCGTGCCTACCTGGCGACCCTGCGTTGGCCGGACGGATTTGTCTGTCCAAAGTGCGGGGGGCGAAAAGCTTGGCTGGCGCGGCG
>JBBRPK010000213.1:0-8187 GCA_038228235.1 Verrucomicrobiota bacterium | reverse complement strand
TTGCAGGAGAGGAAGAAGACCAGAAAGAAAAATCAAAAGAAGGAAGAAGAAATTTCAGTGAATCGGCGGAAGAAAATCCAACGGAAGAACATCCAATTCCTCAAGGCCAGTTTTGAACCATTTCCATCTTACCCTTGGCAGTGAAGATACTCTCCGGCCATCGAGCCTCCACCGTGGACGACAAAATCGATCTCCAGGAAGCCGGGCAATGGATCCTTCCAATCAGAGAACGTCTTGATCGGGATCTCCTTGCTCAGCTTCTTTTTCAACCGCCGTCGGCTTCGTTGGCCGGCACCTTTACGCACGGCCGAGAGCACTCGATCAATCGTAGCGGCGCTTACGGCCATCAGCTTCTTGCGCACTTCTGTATCCAGATTCAAATGCCCGTGTTTTTCCATCGCGTTCACGAGCTGCGGAATCGCTGCCTTCAAGCGCTTTCCGCAGATTCGATCCGCCGTTTCCCAGACCAAGACCAGGGCAGCCTTCACCGCCTCATCGTAAACGCGCTCGCCTTCAACCGCGATCTCTGCTGGCACTTGAAGTCGCGGGTTCAACAGTCGAATCGCATGTTTACGATGGTATCCGGACACCGCTGTGAACTCGGTCAGAATCGCCCCCTTTTCCACCTTCGATGCTCGTTCATAACGGGTCCTCACCGCTTCCACAATTTCCTGACGTGCCGATTTGCTGACAGTTTCCATTTATTGCCTCTGGTTGTTGGTAACATTCTACTGAGGCAACGGCCCGGACTCGGTAACAAAATCCCTGAGTCAAGGCGGTGGGGAAAAATAATTGTCGCTCTACACTCGCCGAGGGTCTTGATGAAGTCATACCGGTCCACGTCGTCGAAGAAGATGTCATCGCGCTGATGGCCACGGCTCATTAGGTGATACATGGCCCCGGGATATTCGACTCGCATCTGGCGCGGCATGACGCCCACGGTTTGTTCCAGTCCAACCCAAGAGTCAAGCCAGAATCAGAAAACTATATGGTTTGACCCCGACTATATTCGTCGTTCCATTAACGCAATTGGTGCGGCGATTGGCCCAATCGTAGAGATATACGTTCGCTCCATTGGTGCGTGTATTGCCCTCTGAGTCGTAGGCATCTGTCGTCAGCCAGTCGTTGCTCCCGTAGATGTAGTTCGTTGCGGTGAGCGACCCAAGCGTCCCAGACCGGTTCGTGCGGTTGGCCACTTGGTCGTACCCGTAACCGAGCGCACCGGTTGGGCTCGCGCCCGCGACGGTTTCGTTGGTCAGCCGGTAAAGCGCATCATATCCCCACGAATTCGTGCGGTTTGAACCGTTGACGGTTTCGCTCAGCTTGGTTCGGTTGCCAGCGAGTCCCAATTGGTAGGCGAAACTCGCCAGCGTCGTGGAATTGATGTTCCAAACCAGGTTCGTCAGGCGGTTCAATGAATAAATCTGGTAGAGGTGGGTGATCCCGTTAGGATAGACCAAAGCCTGAAGATTTCCAATGCCGTCAAACCGGTAAACCGTGCTGCTGGAAGACGTCCCGCTGAGGCGGGAGTCGAGGGCATTCGTTAGCCTGTTGAGCGCGTCATATCCATAAGCGAGCGAAACGCCATTCACAGTGGCCGAGGAGAGGCTGGTGACATTGCCGTTGGCATCGTGGGCGTAAAGAAGTGTTCCTTGGGGGGTGCTGTTCGTGCGAAGCCTGTCGCAGTTGTCAAAAACGTAGGAATAAGTCCCGCTGGCATCAACCATGTTCGTGCGCTGGCCGGTGTTGGAATATACGTAGTTGACGAGCGCCACGCCAAGGGCCGTGGCTTTGACGAGGAGTGGATTTTTAAAAATAGTTATTGCCATTGGATCCCCAGAAAGCTTTTCCTTGAATCCTTCCTGGAGAATACGCAATGAGTCGCAGGCTCGGGAGAAAAAGCTCGTTCTTGAAAGCGGGTCGAAATGGTCAAATTACCACTGTCGTTGATCGCGATTGCTAAATCGTGTTCGATCAAATCCCTACTCTCGCCTTCAGAAACAGAACCTTTTGGCCGATGGTCGAGAATTCTGTCATCACCGAGGAACGCGACAATGCGCCTGTCTTCAATAATTCGAATGGTGCTTCCCTCAGCCACAGCGTTCGTTTGCTTGACCCCATTCTCGAAAATGTCGTAGAAAAAGGACTTCGTCCCAGTCTGCGTGCAAACAGCCATGAGCCCCAGGGCCTTGGAATTGAATTCGATCCAATTTCTATTTGAGAAAAATAACTCGTGCGGTCCGAACACACACCAAACGTCTGCCGCTCGCGAAATGACCAAGTGTACTTCCTGGCCAGATCCCAATACAAACAACTTCCCACGGTGAGGAAAATTATTTGGCCTCGTGGGGCCGTCGTAATGTGGCGTTCCTAATCCTAGCGCCTTGAACAGAGTGCGGGGCCAGGCTTCGCCAGAAACTCCTCGGAAAAGCGTATGGCCGAACGTAAGCTGGTAGGCGGGAAGAACGTCCGAATTATCGCTGTTCCAGAGGGGGAGATTCGGCTCGCTCATTTGAATGCCTCGTAAGAAATAACCTGGATCTCATCCGGCGTTAGTTATTCGACTCGCATCTTGCGCGGCATGACGCCCACGGTTTGTTCCAGTCGAACCCAAGAGTCAAGCCGGAATCAGAAAAATATATGGTTTGAACCCGACAATGCTCGTGGTGGTTTCAGGAGATTCGGATCTCGAACCAGCTATCCAATGGATTAGGCAGAATTATCAAAAAACCAAAGTATCCGTTTACATTCCGGCCATTAAAGAGGAGAAACGGCACCGTAGAAACGATTATTACCCCACCATAGGAGTGCAATGCAAATTTCTTCCATTGGGGTCGATGGAGAAGCATCAGTTGCGGTCGAAAATCATCCTCGCCAATGGGAAGATAGTCGAAAGACCGAAACTGTGGGAGTCGGCTCGTGCGCCCATTCGAGGGAAAAGCGCCATTCAGGCTGGGTTGACGGTTTTTCGAGGGAGCCGAGGAACCGGAGATCAAATTGATTGAAATCCCCCGAATTGAGGCGCAAACTCCCCCCGGTTATGCCCCCTAGATTCGAGCAGTTCAATGATTTGGCCGACGAAAGACTCGCGAAGACCGGAGCCAACGCCTCGTCTGAGCGAAGCCTGCGCACGATGCACACTCGCTTTTTCACTAACCAAGCCGACCAGACCCTCCTCAGAGAGTTCCAGGGCGTCTTCGAGAGCAACACGGACATCGAATGGTTCGATGCCCTGGTCGGATACCTCCGCGCGTCCGGATACTTCAATTCTCACCAACGTTCCGCACATCCGCATTCTGGTTGGCATCAACGGTGGCGGCATCATGGCCGACGATCCCCATGAACAAACAGCCTGACACGCAAACGGTGCGCGAACGATTGACCAAGCTTTTTGAGTTTCTCAAAGCCTACACCGATCTTCGCTATCCCCCGGTTCGAGACATCAATCAGCAATTCAGAGTTTTCTGGCTGAAAGAACTGCCTGCACATTCGTCTGTCGAATTGTTCCGGGACGTGGCCAAGACAGAGGAGGAGGACGAGGACAGTGACATTGTGTTGCGCTTGGCACGCCCGACCACCACTCCCTGTCCACCGCCGACCGCGGCGCTGTCCGCATGGCTCAAGCTGGGCTGGCGGGAATATCGCGGTACGGTACAAGTCGAGGCGACCCGGAATGTCGTCACGGATGGCAAGACACGTATCGAGCGGTTCGAGGACAACCATCAACGCCCCGCATTATTGCGCGACTGGCAGAGACAGCGCGATCTCTGGGTGACGAACGAGCATCCCGCCCGGCAAGCGCTGACATTCTTCCAAACAATCTATGGGTGGTATGGGGCTCAGGAGCGCGAA
This sequence comes from Verrucomicrobiota bacterium, assembly GCA_038228235.1. Taxonomy (GTDB): domain Bacteria; phylum Verrucomicrobiota; class Verrucomicrobiia; order Limisphaerales; family JBBRPK01; genus JBBRPK01. The sequence goes on along the minus strand of JBBRPK010000213.1, from coordinate 4,335 downwards.
GGCGAAAGAATTGAACTGCTCGTCGGCGACGGACTGCTGCGATGCAAAGACATCGCTGGTGATTTCTGTCATCCAGTGCTACTGCAAAAACTTGAACTGGAGTTCGAGCCAGAAAAGAACCCGCCGGAGTTCGTCTTTCGCAAGCGCGAGCAGCCGCCGGAGCTTTACATGGAATTCCTGCGGGCATTGCCGGAGGTGAACAGCCACCAGCTTGCCCTATGCGCGGACGAATTGAAGAAGGCGGAGTTCACCCCACTCGGCGGCGAGGACACGGGCGGGTTTCTTCAGCGGCTGATTTTTGGTTTATTTCCGAGTCACGGCAGTCTCATTACAGACGACGAGCGGCAGTTAGACACAGGAGCGGGCCTCTCGGCAAAGGACGACCTAGCCCTTTTGAATCAGTCCCGAATAGCAGCGGACCGGGACAGCTCAACCATCCAGCGCCAGCCGGTAATCTTTATGCGCCAGCGCCGCACAGGGCCGGCTAGTATTTTCGACGCTGTGTTGAGCGACATTGCCAACCGTATTAATTTCTCGCCCGCCCTCCTGCAGATCCTCGGTTTGGCAGAAAGCGCACCCATTCAGACAGAACCAATCGCTGGTAGTTTTGGCCTCGGCAACGAAGACGAAGATATTCTGTTAAGCAAGCCAGCCAATCAGGAGCAACTCGAAATCGCAAAACAACTCGCGCACAAGGATTGCGTGCTGGTGCAAGGACCGCCTGGCACTGGAAAGACTCACACCATTGCCAACCTCCTCGGCCACCTTCTCGCGCAAGGTAAGCGCGTGCTCGTGACCGCACACACGCCGAAAGCTCTAAAAGTTCTCCGCCAAAAAGTCGCCGAACCGCTGCAACCGCTTTGCGTCAGCATCCTTCAAAATGACAAACAGAGCCAAGGCGAACTACAAGAAGCGGTCAAAAAAATCAACGAGCAGCTGAGTAAGGATGACCGCCAACTGGAGCGCGAGGCGAACGGTCTGCGTGAAGCTCGGAAACGAATCCTCAAAGCTTTGCGGGATGCGCGCGAAAAGTTTCTTGATGCACGCCAGGACGAAATCCGTGATGTCGTCTTTGCTGGCAAGGCGACACGTCCTATCGAAGCGGCAAAGCGCGTGAAAGCGGGGGCCGGCAACGATGACTGGATTCCGAGTCCGGTTACACTCGGAGATTCCATGCCAGCTTCCATTGCGGAAGTGGTTGCGCTTTACCAAACGAATGCGCGTGTCTCTGCTGCCGACGAGCGAGAACTAAATGGTTTCAGACCGGAATTGGGCGCGCTACCGACGCCCAAGGAATTTCAAAGCGTCGTTGAGGAACTGAACTCGCTTGCTGCTTGCGACCTTCGCTTTCGCGAAGAACTTTGGGACCCGAATCTTGGGCCGGATGATTTGAAGGAATTCGACCGGATGCTCGAAACCGCGAGCAAAACGATTGAGTTCTTGCGCGACAGCGCGCCGTGGCAACTGGAAGCAATTCAGGCTGGGCGTGATGGAGCCGAAGCGCGGCGCGTGTGGGAATCGCTTTCGGGATTGATTGAAGCGACTTGGGGCGAAGTGCAGGAGTGTTACGCACTCGTCGTCGAACACGGACCGGTCATTTCCGACCCGCGACCATCCCATGAACTTTTGCCGCTCGTCGAAGAAATCATTGGGCACAGTGAGGCAGGAAACTCGTTTGGGCTGCTGACTAAACTAACCAGACGGCACTGGTTTGAATTCATCGAGAAAGTTCATGTTGGCAAGCCTGCTCTCGACCCCAAGAACGTCGCTCATCTGCAAGCTGTGCGCGCGGAAATCCGAATCCGAGTTCTCCGCGAGGAACTTGTGGATCGTTGGGGTCGGCTGATAGCTTGCAAAGGTGGCCCAGCTTGCGCCGATCTAACGGAGAATCCAGAAAAGATCTGCAAACTATTCGTGAGCCGAATCCAAACTTGTTTGGAATGGCATGTCTCTACGTGGTTACCGCTTGAAAATGAGTTTCACCGTTTGGGTTTCCAATGGTCTGTATTTCTCGAATCCACGTTGCCAGTAGCGGAAATCAACGCGGAACTAAACCGGATTCGCCGTGCGGTGCTGGGAGACCTTGGAACAATTCTCCAGTCGCGGAGCGGTTGGCTTCGGCACGAGCGGCTCGGAGAAATACTCGCTGGTTGGCCTGAAGCCGTGCCGCCTTCAGAAACACCGGATGCGCTTGTGACTCAGCGGTTGCGGCGAGCTATGCGCGAGGGTTCTCCGTCGGATTATCAGGCGGCTTACGATGAATTGGCGCGTCTGAAAAACTTGGAGATAGATTTGGCCCGCCGCCGCACGTTGCTAAAACAAATCACTCGTTCCGCGCCCGCATGGGCGTCGGCAATTGAAAACCGGCATCCCAAGCATGACCAACCACAACCGCCCGGCGATCCCGATTCTGCTTGGGAGTGGCGGCAGCTTTACGACGAATTGGAGAGGCGGGCAAACGTATCGCTCGATCAGTTGCAGCAGCAGATTGAAAGTCTTGGACGCCAGCTTCTCGAAGTCACTGCTCAACTTGTCGAAAAGCAGACGTGGATGAATCAAATCCGGCAAACCAGCAGCGAGCAGAAGCAAGCCCTTGGCGCTTATGCCGCGATGCGAAATCGGATTACCAAAACCGGAAAGGGAGTTCGCGATGCCGAAATTCGAGCCGCAGCTCGCCGAGAAATGACTAATGCGAAGGATGCCGTTCCAGTTTGGATCATGCCTCTACCCGAAGTGGCCGAAACGTTTGACCCCCAGAAGGCACGGTTTGACGTGGTAATTGTTGACGAGTCAAGCCAGTGCGATCCAACCTCGCTGTTCGCCCTCTACCTCGGACGCCAGACCATCATTGTGGGGGATGACGAACAAGTTTCGCCTGTCGCAGTCGGCGAAAAGGCAGAAGAAGTGGTGAAGCTCATCAACGCCTATCTCCATGGTGTGCCGTTCAAAGAACTCTACGACGGCACTACATCCATCTACGATCTTGCACAGATAGCGTTCGGTGGAGTGATCCGACTCACCGAGCATTTCCGCTGCGCGCCAGATATCATCGCGTTCAGCAACGAACTTTCCTACAAAGGCGAAATCAAACCGCTCCGCGAGGCTTCTTCAATTCCACTCGCTCCGCATGTCGTCCACCACCGAGTTCAAGGCGGACGCGACCAGGGAGACAACGTCAACGAAGTCGAAGCCGAGAGGATTGCCGCGCTCATCTGCGCTGCCACTGAGCAACCGGAATTCGCGAAGAATGATCAAGGTAAACCAACGACTTTCGGCGTCGTCTCGTTGGTTGCTAATAACCAAGCTCTGAGGATCGACAGCATCCTCCGGCAAAGACTTGAACCAGCCGAGTATCAACGCAGACAAATTCTCTGCGGGGACTCCGCTCAATTCCAAGGCGACGAACGTGATGTCATGTTTCTATCCGTTGTGGATTCTCCGCCCGCAGAACCTCCGCTCCCTATGCGGCAAGAAGGCGCGAAAAAGATTTTCAAAAAGCGATTCAACGTCGCCGCTAGCCGTGCGCGTAATCAAATGTGGATTGTCCACAGCCTGAATCACGAAGTTGATCTCAAGGTTGGGGATTATCGTCGCAAACTCATTAAACACGCCCTTGATCCGAATGCTTGGGAGCAAGAGCTGCGGAAACGCATGGAGCGCACCGAATCCATCTTCGAGGAGCGCGTGCTTCGACGGCTCATGGAAGCGCACTACAACGTGCTCCCACAATTTCACGTTGGGGCATATCGGATTGACCTCGTTGTCACCGGAAACGGTCGTCGCCTTGCCGTGGAATGCGACGGCGAGCGATACCACGGGCCAGAAAAGCTTCAAGAGGACGCTGAACGTCAAGCAATTCTCGAACGCCTCGGATGGAAGTTCGTGAGGATTCGCGGCAGCCTCTTTTTCCGTGACGAAGACCGTGCATTGGAGCCGATGTTTGGACGCTTGGCGGAACAAAATATCACACCCGAACTCGAACCGGCATCGAAGCCCTCAACTGAATCCGAAATTGTTGATCGAGTGATTAGGAGGGCACAGGAGCTGCAAACATTTTGGCATCCGATTGAAGCCACCCACGAGGCACCAACAACAATCACTAGCCTATGAACCTCGTCGAGCAACTCGCGAAAGCCTCCACCGCATCACCGCCCAAGCGGGTATTTGGCATAGACCTCGGCACCACAAATTCCATCGATGTGCGCGGTGATCGAGACGTAGCGCAAAACTAGCGATTAGGAAGTGGAGCGGGCTTTTCCGACCCGGTTGGGTGCAAAAAGGGCCGATGGATTTTTCCACCGGCCTTCGTTGGTTTGGGGTGTTGGCCTTTTTAGG
>JBBRPK010000212.1:0-8239 GCA_038228235.1 Verrucomicrobiota bacterium | reverse complement strand
TCGCAGATCGCTGGCGGATATGCTCCCCTCGTCGCGCCTCGCCATCCGGCCTTTTCCCCGAAAACAGGACCCCACGGAATTTTAAAACAGGCTCTTAGCCGAGCAACGCGGCGGCGGTCGCGGAGCGACTCGCCCTACCTTTCCGATGGCGGTCGCGGAGCGACTCGCCCTACCTTTCCGAACATTCTTTTCGCAGCCGCTTTTGGGGAGATCTTAAATTGGGAAGGACGAATCCCAAGAGTCCCGGATGAGCTCCCGCAGCATTTGTGAAGCTCAGAATAGGAGTGGCATCTCATTTGTCCTCGCTGCTATATTAGGAAGGGGTTCGCGAAACCGGATAAGCAATTCAATGAGAGCTACCAAAGCGCAACGTGCTGATTGCATTTAACAAACCTTATGGCGTCGTCTCCCAATTCACCTCGGATGGCTCAGCGCATCGCACGTTGGGCGAGTTTGGCTTCCCGCCCGGCGTTTATCCGCTGGGCCGATTGGATGCGGACAGCGAAGGTTTGCTCCTGTTGAGCGACGAGCCAGCGTTGAACGAAAAGTTGTTGCATCCGCGCCACGCCCATGGGCGCACCTACTGCGCGCAAGTGGAACGAATTCCAAGCCCCGGGGCCCTGGCGGAATTGGAGAAGGGGATGCGAATCCAGGGACATCAAACCTTGCCGTGCCGCGCCTGGATAATGGAACCGCAGCCCGAGGTGGCGCCGCGCCAACCCCCTATTCGCGTTCGTAAAAGCGTGGCGGCGTGCTGGATCGGCCTGGAACTGATCGAAGGCAAGAACCGCCAGGTCCGCCGCATGACCGCTGCCATCGGGCATCCGACACTGCGGTTGCTGCGCGTGCAAATCGGAGATTTTGGGCTGGGTAATTTGCGGGCGGGCGAATGGAAACAACTTTCCCCGGCGCAAAGAAAATCGGTTTCTCGGTTTTGACTTTGTGTTTTGACTCCTCTCATTTACCCTCTGGAAACATTAGCGCATGGCTTTGCAATTGTTCAACACTTTGACTCGTTCCGCGCAGGAATTCGTGCCCCTCGATCCAGCGGGCAGGCAAGTCGGCATGTATTGCTGTGGGCCGACAGTCTATGATTTTGGGCACATTGGCAATTTCCGGACCTTCGCCTTTAGTGATCTGACGCGGCGTTACCTGGAGTTCAGGGGCTACACCGTCACGCACGTGATGAACATCACGGACGTGGAGGACAAAATCATCGCTCGCGTAGGGGAAGCGAAGATACCTTTGGCTGAATTTACCTCGAGGTATGAAGCCGCTTTTTTGGAAGACCTCAAGACGCTGGGTTGCCTATCCCCCCACCATCTCCCGCGCGCCACGGCCCATATTCCGGAAATGATTGCCCTCATTGAAAAGTTATTGGCCAGAGGGATTGCCTATCGGACGGCGGACGGATCGATCTATTTCAGCATCGAAAAATACCAGGGTTGCGGCTGCCGTTACGGACAATTAATCAAGTTGAATTTTGAGCAAATGCGGCCCGGCGCACGAGTGCAAAGCGACGAGTATTCAAAGGAATCGCTGGCTGATTTTGCGCTCTGGAAAGCGCGTGTGCCCGAAGACGGAGCCGTTTTTTGGCCGAGCCCCTGGGGAGAAGGGCGGCCCGGGTGGCACATCGAGTGCAGTGCCATGAGCATGAAAATTCTGGGACCCAGCTTTGATCTGCATCTGGGCGGTGAAGACCTGGTCTTTCCGCATCATGAGGATGAGATTGCCCAAAGCGAAGGCGCTGGCTTGCAGGCCGGAGGCCATCATTTCGTGAAGTACTGGCTGCATGGAGCTCATTTGCTGGTCGAAGGCAAGAAGATGAGCAAGTCGCTGGGGAATTTTTTCACTCTGCGTGATTTATTGACTAAAGGATTCAGCGGGCGCGAGGTCCGTTACCTGATGCTCAAGGGGCATTATCGGGAAACCTTTAATTTTACGCTCGAGGGCCTGGAGGAAGCCCGCGCCGCGCTGTCCAGACTGGACGAGTGTCTCGGCAAATTGGAGGAGTTGGCCGGGAAGGCCCTCGCCGAACCAGATACCAAGTTGATCCAAGAATTTACGGATGCCCTCGATGACGACCTGAACGTTTCCGCAGGCTGGGGCGTGGTTTTCGAGTGGGTTCGGGAGATAAACCGTGGCCTGGCGGGCGGACAACTCCCTGCCTCCGAAGCGGCTTCCGCCTTGGCGGCCTGGCGGAAGATTGACTCGGTTTTTGGTTTGGGCCGCAAGCCCGAAGCCGGTCCTCCGGCAGAGCTTCAGTCCATGCTCGAAGAGCGCTTGGCGGCCCGGCAGGCCAAGGATTTCAAGCGCGCCGACGCCATTCGTGAAGAATTAAAAACCAAAGGCTGGCAGATCGAGGACACGCCCAAAGGAGCAAGATTGAAACGGCTTTAAGAGCCTGTTTTAAAATTCCGTGTGGTTCTGTTTTCGCGCGCTGGATGGCGAGGCGCGACGAGCGAGCATACCCGCCAGCGGTCTGTGACCGAGGAGCTACAAAGCCAAGCGCACCACAATCCCCCAACCCCGCAAGGGTTGCATCACTCCAACAGATCCCTTTCATGAGCGAATGCGGAGTTCTATTCAACCCTCGCAGGGTTGGGGTGTTAGGGCACGCCCCCCCCAAGGCAGCCTCGCGGACTCGGCAACCTTGGGCTGAATGATCGAATCCCTTTGGGATTCTGAAGCAGACCACGAAGAAGATGTGGGCAATGACACGCCCTGTAGGGTGTCCGCTGATTCAACAGCAGTCGGCCAGGGCGCTGCAGCCTGTGTTGACTCGGCCGTTACAGCCCACTTTGGGGATGCTCCGGCCTCGCCGCCTTGGCCGCAGCCAAAACTCCTCGCCGCAGGATCCCGCGCAATTTTAAAACAGGCTCTTAAGCAGTGGTTTCCGCCAGCTCGCGTTTCTCCACTGTTGAATCCAGACAATCGCGCACGGTCTGAGCGAGCTTTTGTGGATGATACGGTTTTTGGAGGAAATTCAATCCTTCAGAAAGCTGGATCCCATCGGCGTTTACAAGGTCGGCGGTGTAGCCGCTGGAATAAATGACCTTTAAAGCCGGGTTTTGGACTTTCAACTTCTCGGCTAATTGTTGTCCGGTCAGCCCCTCGGGCATCACCATGTCGGTCAGAAGCAAATCGAAATTTCCCTTTTGTTGTTTCCAGATTTGCATCGCATCCACCCCATTGGGCGCGGTAGTGACATCGTATCCGTAGCGGCGCAAAATGCCTTCGACCATCACACACAGTCCAGGCTCGTCCTCGACGAGCAAAATCCTCTCCTTGCCGCCAGGGGCGCCCGGAGGAGGCGTTTTGACCGGTGAGGCAGCTTTTGGGTCACTGGGCAGGAAAACCTTAAAGGTCGTTCCTTTAGCCGGCTCGCTGGTGACTTCGATCCAGCCGTCATGTTGCTTGACGATTCCATAAACCGTTGGCAAGCCCAGGCCCCTCCCCTTATTATTTCCTTTGGCCAGGAAGAAGGGCTCGAAAATGTGGTTCAAGTGGGCCGCCTCGAAACCAGAGCCCGTATCCGTGACGGTAAGGCAGGTAAAATGTCCAATGCGCGACTCGGGTTTTTGCTGGGCATAGCTCGCGTCGATGTCCGCCGCGGCGGTGCTTACCGACAATTGCCCTCCCCGCGGCATGGACTCGCGGGCATTGACGGCCAGGTTCACGATAACCTGCTCGAGCATAGCGGCGTCGGCCCGGATCGAGGGTATGTCGGGCGAGAGATGAAGTTTTAGCGCGCTGCTTTCCCCCAGCAAACGCTGCAGTGTTTTCTCCAATCCCTGGAGCAAGCGATTGAGGTCGAGGTTTTTTGGTTGCATAATTTGTTTGCGGCTGAAGAGGAGGAGTTGACGGGTCAAATTGGCGGCGCGATCGGCGGCGCCGGAAACCTCTTTGAGGACTTTATTGACCTGGGGATCAAGACCCGGATCCGCCAGCAGGATGCTGGTATAGCCCTGGACGATGGCGAGGATGTTGTTAAAATCATGGGCAAAGCCAGCCGACACTTGGCCTACCGCTTCCATTTTGCGCGCTTGGCAAAGCTGGATTTCCTGGTTAAGGCGGCCGGTAATATCACAGGCGGCAAAGAGGAAACAGGGTTCGCTCGTGAAATCTAACCATACCACCGAGGCCAGCGTGTCGCGCGAGTCACCCCCCGGCAGGCGCAGCCGGCATTCCACCTCGCGCCGGGGCTGTTTGTCTGTCAGCAAACGCACCCAGGTTTCGCGTGTGGCAGAATCGGCCCACATTTGCAAATCGGCGAAGGTCTTCCCTATGACCTGATCGCGATTCAGCCCAACCAGCTCCAGAAAACGGTCATTCACCTCTCGCACTTGTTCGCTATCCACCGAGCAGACCGCCAGGGCGACGGGGACCACTCGAAACATCTCTGCAAGGATCTCTTTTCGTGGGACCACTTGCAGCCTCTTCCCGCAGGATTCGCCGGTCCCCTCAACTTTTTGCTGGGATTGCTGCAAGGTTGCCAACAAATTATTGATTTCCAAAGCCAGGCTCGCCAGTTCATCTCGCCCGTCGATTTCCAAACGCCTTGAGAAGTCTCCGCTGCTGCTCATGCTGCCAATGGCCTCATTCAGACGCGCCAGGCGCGCCAGGACCAACTGGTTCAGGAGCAATAAGGTGATGAGGAAAAACCCTCCGCCCGCCACGATAACTGAGACGGCCAGGTAACTCACGAGGATATCATCCTGTCCGCCCGGGGACACAAGCCTGGCCAGGGCGGCATAAATCAATGCCCCCAACCCAGCCAGCGCCAGAGTGGCGATCAGCAGCGTCTTCCGGCCCAGGCTCATGCCAAGGGCCTTTCTCCGATAAGAAACAGATAAAGCGTCATCGACTGCACTCAGAAGGAAATTCTTACGATGCCACCCGAGCACACCAATTATTTCGGCTGTTTGAAGGCTTTTCTGAAATTGGCCCCGGCCAAACCTGGAAAATGTGGATTGCTTGAAATGGCTGAAACGAATATCTCGGGGGGGATGAAATCGCACGAACTTTTCGCTGTCATGGCCCCGGCTCTAGCGAGTGAGATCCTCGAATACAATTTTGCCCATGACAAGAAGCTTTATCGCGCCACGTTGGAAGCGGTCGCACAGGCGCGCAAGGTGCGCGCCGTTTTTCTGGAGCGGCAGCCCCGCGTTGAACGACATGCGAGCGTCATCGTGGCCTTAAACCGGCCAGCGTTGGAGTTGGCGGCTGACAGTCTCCTTCGTAATTGGCTGCTCAAGGCCCACAGTGCCCTGTTGACGGATTTCCTGGATGCCCTGAAAATAACTCACGAAAAAGGAGCGGTGGAGAATCTGCCTCCGTCGGTAGAGGATGCAGCTTTGCTCGCGGCCGTGGACGGCTTGCTGGCTAAATACCCCGCGGAAGTGGTCGTTCTCTACTTGCACGCCTTTAGCGACATGAACGAAACGCGTTGGGCGAACCTGGTCGCGATGCTGCAGAGCGATGGGCGGTTGAAGCTGGAGCGGCCAGTGTCTCCTTCCACAGCGCAGCCATAAACGACTTGCCGAAAGAGGGGCCGCCCACAGCCGCGCCCTTTGCGATAGGTTAAAAATCTGCTGGCGGACTTGGCCGGTTTTTGTATGGTTGCCGGTGAAATTTTAAACGACATGGAACCGAACGCCGACATCGCACTCATTGGCCTGGCCGTGATGGGCCAGAATCTCGTCCTCAATATGAACGACCACGGTTTTACCGTGGTGGCCTTCAACCGCACCGTCTCCAAAGTGGACGACTTCGTGAATAAGGAAGCCAAAGGCACCCAAGTCATCGGGGCCCATTCCATCCCGGAGATGGTCGCTCACCTTAAGAAGCCCCGCCGGATCATGCTGATGGTCAAAGCCGGGCCGCCCGTGGATGAGTTTATCGAGCAACTCCTCCCGCATCTGGAGCCCGGCGACATCATCATCGATGGCGGCAATTCCCTCTTTGCCGATACCATCCGGCGCACCAAATATGTGGAGAGCAAGGGCCTGCTCTACATCGGCACCGGCGTGTCCGGCGGGGAGGAAGGCGCGCGGCATGGTCCTTCAATCATGCCCGGGGGCTCCCCTGGGGCCTGGCCGCACCTTAAACCCATCTTCCAAGGCATCGCCGCCAAGGTGGAAGACGGGACGCCCTGCTGTGATTGGGTAGGTGAAAATGGCGCCGGCCATTATGTTAAAATGGTCCACAATGGGATCGAATATGGTGACATGCAGCTCATTGGCGAGGCCTACCAACTGATGAAAGTTGGCCTTGGAATGACGGCCGAGGAAATGCAAGCCGTCTTCACCGAGTGGAATAAAGGGGACCTCGAATCTTATCTGATCGAGATAACGCGCGACATTCTCGCCTTTAAAGACACCGATGGCCTGCCTCTGGTGGACAAAATTCTGGACACCGCCGGACAGAAAGGCACGGGTAAATGGACAATTATCAACTCGGCGGAGCTGGGCATGCCCATCACGCTCATTGCCGAGGCGGTCTATGCCCGATGTATCTCGGCTTTAAAAGACGAACGGGTGGCCGCCTCAGGAAAACTCAGAGGCCCCAATCCTGCCATCAGCGGCGAGCGAGCGAAGTTCCTGGAATCGATTCGCCAGGCCCTTTATGCATCGAAAATTGTTTCGTATGCCCAAGGTTATATGCTCCTGCGCGCGGCCGCTAAAGAATATAATTGGAACCTCAACTATGGCGGCATCGCTTTAATGTGGCGGGGTGGATGCATCATTCGCAGCCGTTTTTTGGGCGACATCAAAAACGCCTTCGACAAGAACTCGAAGCTCACCAATTTGATGCTTGCCCCGTTTTTCAAGAAGGCCATGCAAAAAAGCCATCGTGGCTGGCGCAATGCGGTTGCCACCGCCGCCAAAAAAGGCATCCCCGTGCCCGCCTTCAGCACGGCTCTGAGCTTTTTTGATGCTTATCGCAGCGAAAGGCTGCCGGCTAACTTGTTGCAAGCCCAGCGCGATTATTTTGGCGCGCACACCTATGAGCGTGTGGACAAGCCACGCGGAGAATTCTTCCACACCAACTGGACGGGCCGTGGCGGTGACGTATCTTCCAGCACTTACACCGTTTAAATCTTAAATTCACTGGGGGACCAGGATTGGTGCGGTGAAATGCTGCAGTCGGTTCGCGGATCAGCCCCTTCAAAACGCGGCGGAGCCCACCGCTTTTTGCATCCTATTCTACCACAATTGTTTACACTATGTCGGCATATTTTACATCCCAGTTTTCTGCCGGAGCTGTAGTTCGTAACTAGCTTCTAATGTGGCACTTATGTTGTTTTAAAGTTAAATAAAGTTCTATGAACCACCTTAAATCTCGCTGGGCACGTCGGAATTCTTTACGATTTCAGCCAGGGTCGGAGGAGGAAGCGTCTTACCAATTTGTCTTAAGTCGTTGTGAATGTGTAACTAGCGACTTACGTTTTAAATCCGGCACGATTCCAGCTAACAAGTAAATGAATCTAGTGTGTCTCAAAGCCGCACTTGATATTGAAATTGAAATTGAGAACAGGATATCACATGGCAAAAAGCCAGCTAACATTCAAAATGAGTCTTCTGCTCGCCGCAGTGGCCTTCGTTGGCGTCATGCCTCGAGCGCAGGCGACCACCGTATCGTGGGGCGACCCATTCCTCGGGCACAGTTGGGATGCAGCTTGGAATGAATCGTCCAGCACGAGTTTCGACTCGGTGCAGGCCACAATCTCCGGGCCTTCCTCGGCTAAGTTTGAGTCCCCGGGACTTTTCGGCGTGGGCGGTGGTTGGGGCGTGGGGAATGTCAGCGGGGACCAAAAAGAAGTTTCCGCGGCGGGCAATCTCTTGAGCAGTTTGCAATTTTCCACTCGTTTCATTGATGATCCGACCCCGTATACTCCTGGAAACGAGCTCTTTCTCGACTTTAAGTTTAAGAAGAGCGGCGTGGTTGTGGATGAAAGTCTTTGGTCTTTTGACACCGTAAATGGCTGGGTGGATCCGGCCCCTCCTGTTCCTGACGGCGGCGCCTCTTTGATTCTATTGGGGTTAAGCGCCTTAGGACTCGTTGCGTTTCGCAGAGCGAACCAATAATATATTCTACAGGGCTATCCTACTGACTCCAGTGACCGCAACGGGTGGTGTTTTTCATTCTCGGCGCCTCCCACGAGGAGTTTGTACGGGACGGCTGGCACCTGGACCGCCTGTTGCGCCAAGCGATAAAACAGTTTGCCACGCGATTT
>JBBRPK010000211.1:0-8324 GCA_038228235.1 Verrucomicrobiota bacterium | reverse complement strand
GGATTGAACAGTGTCTTCGGCGCCACCAAACGAAAGGCCCGCGGTTACCGTTCGACGACCTATCTCATTACCATGCTCTACTTCGTGGCTGGAAAGCTCAGATTGCCTCAATTCTGATTCCACTGGAAACAGCGGGGAACCAGTTTTTGGTTGTAAGTGGTTGCGAATCAACGAAACCACTGGCGAAAACCTCGAAAAACGGTGCAGTTTTGGTTCCCAAAACTGTGCATGGGTGAACGGTGTACACAACCGCTTGGGGTTGCAAAAAGGCGATACTCGGCATTGCGCCGGGCTGAGTAGGCGGAAGGTCGATGACTGATGACTGATAACTGACCGGGCGTGCCCAGTATTAGGCCATTGACTCTGATTTCTCGCCACAGATCATGCTTGCAGGGAGGCAGGGGGACACACACCCTCTCATTTACCCGTCAGGTCGTCAGGAGGCCGGTAAACATTGGCTTTTTCCTCACTTCAGGTCGTCAGGTTGCCGTCAGGAGGCGTCAGCAAGGCGTCAGGTTCAGGGGGATTGAACATAAGGTAACGAAGTTAACGAAGAGAGTCCCGAGGTCTGATGACTGAGGACTGCCCAGGATACCCACAGTGGCCAGTCGGGACTTCGCTGCGCTCCGGATGGCGCAGTTTTTTGTTGTAAGTAGCTGCGATCAACGAAACCACGGACGAAAACCTTGAAAAATGGTGGAGAATGGTGCAGTTTTGGTTCCCGCACCTTGACTAGCCTTGACTGCGAACACCTCCATGGCTTGGGAGCGCCGCAACCAGTGGGGGGAAGGGAGCATGGGGGGCTGGACCCGTAAACCCGTAAGGGATCAATGGATATAGGGTATTTTGCAGATCCAACCCGTAAGATCACCCGTAAGTTTTCGGAGAGGACCCGTAAATAGAGGCAAAAATTGCGTGGGGTCCTGCGGCGAGACATTTTGGCTGTGGCCAAGGGGGCGAGGCCGGAGCATCCCCGCCGCGGGCTGTGATGGCCGAGTCAACGCAGGCCGCAGACAAAAGACCCGCCGCCCGGAGGGTTTCCGGGGAAAAGACCGACTGGCTTCGTTGCTCCTCGGTCGCAGATCGCTGGCGGGTATGCTCGCTCGTCGCGCCTCGCCATCCAGCGCACGAAAACAGAACCACACGGAATTTTAAAACAGGCTCTTAAAGGGAAGGATGAGTTCCACGAGTTCTTCGACAGTTCGCGGCGCAGTTAAGGTCATGAGCGCCAGAGGGACAAGGGGCGGGGGAGCGAAGAACTCTCCGCTTCCGCCGAGGGAGGAAAGAGCAGGGAGAAGTGAGGTCGAATAGGCTTCGGGGTGGCCATTGATTTCATACCCAAGTCACACGGTCAAGATTGCGGGAGCCAAAAAGTCTTTGCCTTGACAACCCTTGACAACCCTTGACAACCCTTGACCAGCAGACCCCCTTTGCCAACGCTGCCTCAAAGCCGTCCCAAACGACCGCAGGCCGAACGCCAGGCGGAGCGCCGAATTCATCAGAGGAGGAGGAAAAAATCTCACTTCTTAATAGTTTCGGATGGCCCCGGTTGGGGGCGGTTGGGTTCGGACTCTTTTTTTAACAGAACATAGGCCGAACAATATATGGCGACTAAAAGGCATTGCGACTAATGGCGATGGTCAATGCCTGATGACTCGCCGCTGGGACCGCTGGGGCAGACTTCTCCCCCCCGGAGGCGGGGTTTTTGCCGTGACATCGGTGACAAAGGGCTTTTTGCAGGGGTTCTTGCGTTTTTCTTGCGGTGACAAGCGCAGGTTTGTCACCGATGTCACCGCTTTGGGGGTTTTGCGGACATCGGCAAGCACCCTGACTTAGTGCTTGGGCATAATAACTTTTTTGCCGGAGCGATTCTCCTTAGGCTAACATTTGAACTCTATCAATGCCGGGTTGATGGCAACGGAGGCAGCCCAAGTGGTTGAGGTTGCATCGCTCAAGCTTTAGAGTGGCCCGCAGTCTTTTATCTTGATTTGCCTTGATTTGCCTTGATTTCATTTGTCCTTGTTCTTTCGTTGCACGAACTTTCCAATTTTTTCTCTTAACTGGTGTCCGTCAAATCGAAGCAACCTCACCTCCTGGGAAATGTTTTTGGTCTGGATTGCTCTGGATTGCTCTGGATTACTCCGGATCGCTCCGGTTGGCCGCGGATGGACCCGGAAAAAGGGTTTGCCGGAGCGATTGCCTCAGATCTGGTCCGTCAGTCTCATTTTGTGTCAGTGGCAGCGCAGGGATACAAGGGGGGGAGGGGGTACCTCCTTTTTACCCGTGAACCCGTGAACCCATTGATTTCATTGGCTTTTTTCGCTGTTTTAGGCGTGAGGTGACCCGTGAGGAAACGAGCGGACCCGTGAGGGATAGCCGGGTGCGGCCGATGCTATTAAACGGGGCATGAAAAATCACAATTACTCCTTTTTGGAAATGCCCGATCCTGAACCATGGCCCGAACCGGTGGATGGCCAGCTTCTGCTGGATCAACTGGCCGGGACGGTAAGGCAAATGGCGGTCTTGCCGCGATGGGCGCCGGAGGCGCTGGCCTTGTTTACCCCGCATACTTACGCCTTCAGGCTACGGGATGTCAGCACTTATGTGGGAGTCGAGTCGCCGGAAAAACGGTGCGGGAAGACCACGCTTTTGGGGGTGCTTGGAAAACTGGTCAACCGGCCGATCCTGGCGGCGAATATCAGTTCGTCGGCCTTCTTCCGGGTGATCGAGGAGATGCAGCCGACTTTGCTGATCGATGAAGCGGACACCTTTCTGAAAAAACGGAGCGAACTGAAAGGGATATTGAATGCGGGATACACTCTCGAAACCGCTTATGTGGTCCGCGTCGCGCCTGAAATGAAGAGTGCAGGATCCCCACCCGACAATGAACCTCCTGGGACCGTTGGAATGCACGAGCGTCAGAACAGGGGCAGTCGGCTGGTGCGCTTTTCCTGTTTTTGTCCCAAGGCGATTGCCTCCATCGGCCGGTTACCCGAAACGCTGGCCGATCGGTGCATTGTGATTCGCATGCAGCGAAAGACTCCCAATGAAACGTGCGAACGATTAAACAGGCAGGAGGCGAATGACTTGAGGCGGAAATGCGCGCGCTTCGTCCAGGACCATGCGGAGGCGATTGCCCAGGCACGGCCGCAGATGCCGCTGGGCCTGGCTGACCGGAGCTGTGACATTTTTGAACCCCTGGCAGCGCTGGCCGAATTGGCCGGCGGGGAATGGCCCGAGAACGCGCGCAAAGCGGCGGTTGGATTGTCCCTGAGCGTCCATGAGAATAATCCGATTGGGTCATTGTTTCTGGATCTACTCGTCTTGTTCGCTGAGGCGAAGGCGGACCGACTGTTCAGCCGAACGATCGTTGCGGGTTTGAGCAGGTTTGTGGACCGTCCCTGGGGGGAACTAAGGAGAGGAAAAGAGATTACCGAACAATGGCTGGCGCGGCAGGTTCGCCCCTACGGAGTTTACCCTCGGACATTTTGGGCCGAAGGCGTCTCGGCCAAGGGGTATGCAAAGGAGGATTTTAAGGAATTATTCAAGCGCTACATCCCCCAATCCGAGATCGAAGCCCTGCTGGCGGAGGACGCGGAAATAAAGCAGCAATCGGCAGGGACTACGCCGGAGAACAGCGGAGCGGCGGACGCGGCGTAACGCCGCGAGCTGACGCCGTAGAGCAACTCGCCTGCGAGGTGTATTTCGGGGCAAGGAATCTTCCGCATATTGCGAAAAGGAGGAGTGAAGACTGAGAGCGGTGGGCCGAACACGGAAGACAGATCTCAGAAGCCAAGGGATCAACACCCGAAGCTGTAGAACCTGCGAAACGATTAGCGGGGAGAAGAGCAGGAGGGGGGAAAGCGGCGGCGGCAATTTAAGCGTTCCTTCCCTTGAGCCGACGCTTGCTCATCCAACTCGGATCTCTTTTGAAAGTATTTGTCAGCGGCGAGATCGCCGTCGATTAGAACTGGCGATTAGGACGTACATCTTCTTGGGTCCCGTATTCTTCCCGACTTTCATCTAAGATTCTTCTTCCTTCTTCTCTGCTCTGATTCTTCTTGGGTTGGATTTTCTTCCCTTCTTGGTCTGATTTTTCTGAGACTCCGGTTCCTTTGTTTTTGGAACCGATGACGACCCCTCTTAAACGACGCAACTGCCTGCACTGCAAGGAACTGTTTCTTCCCAATTACCGCAGCCGCCAGCGTCAGCGATTCTGTTCCCACCTCGACTGCCAAAAGGCCAGGAAGCGAACCAGCCAAACGGCCTGGCTGGAGAAGTCTGCCAATCAAAATTATTTCCGTGACGCCGAGAATGCCGCCCGCGTCCGGCAGTGGCAAAAGGAGCATCCGGGCTACTGGAAGAACCGCCCTCGCCGTCAGAGCCGTACCTTACAAGACGCCTGCCCCGAGCAACCCCTTGTTAATCAGGAGCTTAACCCAAGCTCGCCAGCCCGTACCTTACAAGACCTCTGTTCCATGCCCATCCCTTTGTTCATCGGGCTAATCTCGATGTGGAGCGGCAGCACCTTACAAGACGACATCGCCGTGACCGCCCGTCAATTGGTAACCAAAGGGCACGACATTCTGGGCATGATGCCCGGAATGAACCCTGAAAGGTCATTGCATGAAAAAACGTGTTCTCTGTCCGGAGCGGCTCCGGAAAATTCCTCCTCAGTTCAGTTGGATCGATCACCGGCTGGTCCGGCAAAATTACTTCACCCGCTGTGAGCACTCGGCTTGGGCGCTTTATCTGTTTCTGGTGAGCGTCGCCGACGTGGACGGCTTAAGCTATTATTCTGATGCCTCCTTGATGAGGCACCTCAAATTGGATCAGGTCCAGCTTTCGGCCAGTCGCCAACAGCTTCTCCAAGTTGGTCTGATTGCCTATGAAAAACCTCTCTGCCAGGTTCTGAACCTGGAGCCGGTCCCATCAACCCGCTCCGGTCCCTTAACTTGTGTCACCCCACGCCAATGGCGTAACGACGGTGATGACCTACGACGAACGGGACCGGGTGGTCACCCGCACATTTCCCGATGGCGGCGTCGAAGGATTCCTCTTTTCCACAAATGGCCTAGTGGCCTCCACGAATCAGCTCATGAACTCCACATTTTATACCAATGACGTGGCCGGTAGGAAAATTGCCGAGTTGAACGCCAACGGGGAGCTGGCGCAATTCGCCTACGATCCGGCATCCAATCTGCTGAGATTGACGGATGGCCGGACAAACGTCACCACCTGGAATTACGACCAGTATGGCCGGGGCACCAACAAAGTGGATGCCGCTTCAAACATCATTTTCGTCTATAAATTTGATGCCAATGACCGCCTCACCAACCGCTGGACACCGGCCAAAACAAACGCAGTTTACAGTTACGATGCCGGAGGAAACCTCACCAAGATCAGTTACGCCGTAAACGTGGCAGTCAGCATGACTTACGACGCGCTCGACCGGATTACAAACATGGTTGACGGGGTGGGCACGACCGCCTATTCTTACACCCTTGGTGGGTTCCTCCAGACCGAGGATGGCCCGTGGGCCAGCGATACCGTGACCTACACTTATCAGAACCGGTTGCGAAGCGGGTTGAACCTCCAGGCTCCGAACGCCTCGGACTGGGTCCAAAGCTACGGTTATGACGGTGGTAGGCGACTCACGACTCTGACTTCGCCAGCCGGCGCATTCGGCTATGCCTATGATCCGATCCGGCAAATGCAAGTCAGCAAGCTCATCTTGCCCAACGGCGCTTACATCACGAATGCTTACGACAATGAGGCGCGCATGCTCTCGACGGTCTTGAAGAACAGCGGCAACACCACGCTCAACTCACACAGCTATGGGTACAACGCCGCGAACCAGCGAACGGCCCTGACCAATCTCCTCGGGGATTATCGCAGTTACGGTTATGATAAAATCGGGCAACTTAAAACGGCCATCGGCAAAGAGCCGGGAGGAACCACTAACCGGCTGAACGAGCAGTTTGGTTATGCTTATGATTCGGCAGGCAACTTAAATTACCGGACTAACAACGATCTTTTTCAGACTTTCAACGTGAATTCGCTAAACGAACTGAGCGCATTAACTCGGAACACGATCATGACGGTGGAGGGCACAACCACCAGCCCGGCCACAAACGTGACCGTCAACAGTGTTGTCGCAATTAGGTATGCAGACAACACTTTCGCCCGCACCAATGTCAGTCTTATCGATGGCCTGAATACTTTCACCGCCAATGCGACCGACACGAATGGACGAACAAGCAGTTACACCTCATCGGCCACCCTGCCCGCCTCCACGACCCTGATCTACGATCTCAACGGCAACCTGCGCACAAACTCCCGAGCCGTTACGCTTCGCATTTACGATTACGACGACGAGAACCAGCTTATTCGCGTGATGGAGCCGAACTCATGGAAGAGTGAGTTCACATACGATGGCAAAATGCGGCGGCGCATCCGCAAGGAATATATCTGGCAATCTGGAATCTGGAATCTCCAATCTGAAATTCGCTACATCTACGACGGGAATCTGGTGATCCAAGAACGGGATGCAAACAACTTGCCCGTGAACGGCTATACACGAGGCCGCGATCTGAGCGGGACGATGCAGGGCGCAGGCGGAATTGGAGGCCTGGTGAGCTTCTCTCAAATGACAACTCTCAGTCCTCAGCATTTTTACTACCATGCCGATGGGAATGGGAATGTTTCAATGGTAGTCAACAGCTTCGAAACAAGTGTGGCCAAATATCTCTATGATCCATTTGGTGGGACGCTTTCGAGCAGCGGCCCGTTGGCGGACTCCAACCTCTACCGATTTAGCTCCAAAGAGGCGCACCTAAATTCAGGATTAATCTATTACCTCTATCGGTTTTACGACCCGGCCCTGATCAGGTGGCTAAACAGAGACCCCATCGGGGAGGAAGGCGGCGTCAACCTGTATGGCTTCGTCGGGAACGATCCTGCAAATACTATTGACCCACTTGGGCAGGACTTCATCGCCGTAGGTGGGCTGCCTGTGCCAACCATGCCTGTGTTGGGAATCGGCGTTCACATGTCACTTCGTTACTACAAGGCATCTTGTTCGGACAATCCCAAGGAGGGAGTCAGATTTTCGCCAGGCTCACCGCCAAAGGGTTCTCAGTTTGAGGACGCTGTGCAATTGTGGACTGCGTGGCACACGTATCGACACTTCTTTTATGTTCGTCCGAAGCCAACTGAGCCGCCGCAGCGCACATTCGTATTCGTCCCAATCAGCTACATCGAAAGGGCGTCCGCAGCGACCCGTTTGCTTGTCCTTTACTCGGACGCCGACAACGGCAGAGGAAGCAGCGAGAAAGGCTGGAAGCAGATTATTGCTGCTGCGGCTACCTACGCTTACGCGGAGCAAGCCGACGCGAGCGGGAATGTGCCCACCACACTAACGCACTGGCCAAACTCTTGGTATCAGTTGCTCGGGAACAACAGCAACACGTTCATCCGACAGATGGGAAAACTAATTGGCAGAGACCCGGATGCGATTGGCGGCGGATGGATTGCGGGACGAAGAGATCCAGAACCGGTATCAAATCCAGGTTGGACTCCTGTTTACTCGCCGTGGTGAACAGAAACCTATGAGACCGCCTGTATTCCGTTTTGCGTTTTCGTTTCGCCCGTGGGCTGCATTGTGCTGCGTGTCGGCAGTCCTGCTCTGCGGGTGTGCCGTTTTCTTTGGTGACAAACACTCACTCGTGACCACTGTTTCAGCGCAATTATCCTCACCCGCGAATTTCAAGACGGCGTTGACGATGTCAACTCGCTACATCGAGTTCGACGGGTTTCAAGGCCAAGCTGGGAATCAACGATTGCGAATCAGCGTCGTCAATCGTGGGCAGTCAGCATTCGAGATGAAACATGCGAATGGGAAGTTCGTTCCCGTCGCCCCTGGCACTCGTGTTGAACTCTACAGTGGTGAAATCACCAGTTCGACCAACTCGCTCCGCTTGCCCATTTCCGGAGTTCAAAATCGAACTCCCTGTGAGTTTCAGATGGAGGTTTCAAATCCGACGCAGTTTCGCGACGCAATCAGGGTTTACGTGTTCAGTTCGTCCGCCCCAATGTGAGCCGCAAGCAACCGCCGGTGTCCCGCCGCTGAAGGTGCTAAGGAATCTAGCGGCGCTCAGGCCGCGCCGGAGTTAGTCGGCCCTCCGCGCCTGTGCCACAGCCCCGGCGCTGCGCCTTCACTGCGGGGCGCTCAATCCGGTGCTCGGCAGCGTGCCGCCGCGGCACCCTGCCTGCGCTCCGGCCCCTTCGTTCAGGCTCCGGCCGGGGCTGCTAGGCACTACCCG
>JBBRPK010000210.1:0-8345 GCA_038228235.1 Verrucomicrobiota bacterium | reverse complement strand
GGAGCGGAGCAAAAGTGCTAGCTTTTCGGGAGGCGGGGCCAAAGAGGAGTATTTTCCAGCCCAAACTGTTCAAAGGCAGAAGAAAGCTATGGCATTTGTTTCAAAATCGTGGTTTACCGAAGGGGCTGTGAATTATCCGGGCTAAGGCCAGACGCTGCTCTGGGTGTATGAAAACGGGCTTTTTAATTTTGCTCATCCTGATGAACCTGCTCTGGGCGGGCAGTTACTCAGTTTACAAGGTCTTGGGTGAACATTTGAGTTCAGGTTCAATTGCCACGCTGCGCTTTGGCTTCGCGGCGCTGGTCCTGATCGCAATTTGGCCATGGCTGCCTGGAAAAGGGCCGCAGGGACGCGACTGGGTGCGCGTTTGTTTCATCGGCATTTTCGTTTTTTGTCTGGCCCCGCGTTTGCAAATTGAAGGCGTCCACCTGGGGAAAGCGGGCGATACCTCCCTGCTCATTGCCCTTGATCCGGTCATCACGTCCATCGCCGCAGCCATTTTTTTGGCCGAACGGATTCCGGCGCGGCGCTGGTGGGGATGCGCTCTGGGCATGCTCGGGGTGGTGTTCCTTTCCCACGTGTGGCTTAAGAATGTCCAACCGCTCCATGGCCTCCTGCCAAACCTGCTCTTTATCTCCTCGTTTTTTTGCGAAGCTGTCTATTCTGTTCTAGGCAAGCCCGCTTTGCAGCGGGTCGGCGCCTTGAAATTGCTTGGCAGCGGACTGCTCGCCGGCAGCGCTGTGAACGTGACGATTGATTTAATCACCGGCGCTCGAACCTTTTCCGCCGCTCGGGTCATTCCGGCGCAGGCATGGCTGCTACTCGGCTACCTGACACTGGTTTGCACTTTGCTCGGCTACGGTATTTGGTACGTCGTCATCCGGGAGACAGAGGTCAATCTCACGGGACTAACGGTCCTGGTTCAGCCCCTGGCTGGTTTGCTTCTCTCGGTGGTCTGGCTGGGCGAATCGTTACACTGGGGCCAGCTTTGGGGGAGCCTGGCGATTATAGCAGGACTGATGGTTGCGCTTCGGCCAGAACGCGTCGGTGCGGGGAGGGCAAGCGAAAGCTATGCTGAGCCTGCCGTTGTCGCCCGGGGGGTTTCAGAATTATCGCAGACAGCAGCAAAGAACGATGACGATAAAGCAAACCCATGTCGATAGTTGCTCTCTCACCGGCCGTTTGAACATTTCTCGCGAGCACTTTGGGCGAGAATTCTATTTGCGCATGAGGGAGAATTGCTGTCCCGTGACTCCTATAACTCCCCGCCTTGACGCTTTGGCCACCCCGCTTCATGCTCCGGCATGTCTCGATTTTTATTTCTGCTCGCCATGGGTATCCCCATTGCCATGGTGGGTTTGGCGGATGCCGCTCCTGGCCCAGCAACCGTCAAACATCTGCTCCTCATCGGCCAAGGCTCCGATGGGCACCCGCCTGCATCGCACGAGTTCATGGCGGGGGTTCGCGTCCTGGAAAAGTTACTTGAGTCTGCGCAGGCCGTGCAGACGGTTGTGGTGAAGGCCGATGAGCCCTGGCTGGAGGGACCTGCTCTCATCGACCGGTCGGATGGAGTGGTCCTGTTCGTGACACAAGGAGCGCAATGGATGCAAATGGATCCGCTCCGGCATGCCGCTCTCAAACGCCTGGCACAACGCAGGGGCGGCATCGTAGCTTTGCACTGGGCCGTGGGTGCCAAGGACGGGCAATATATCCAAGGGCAGCTTGACTTGCTGGGCGGGACCCGCGGTGGGCCGGAGCGCAAATACAAGGTTCTCGAAACCAATGTCAAAGTGGTTGACCGCGCGCATCCCATCACCTTCGGAGTGCCGGATTTCAGGATTAATGATGAATTTTATTATCGGCTCGATTTCGTGAAGCCGGCCGGGAGCATCCACCCGCTCCTGACCGCGCGCATTGAGGACGGAGATGAAGTTGTGTGTTGGTCTTGGGAGCGCCCTGCCGGGGGCCGTTCCTTCGGCTTTGTGGGACTCCATTTTCACAGCAACTGGCAGCGTCCGGAATACCGGCGCCTTGTCCTCCAGGGAATTCTTTGGACTCTAGGATCGCCGATTCCTGAAACTGGATTGAATGTGGATATAGATCCGAAGCTTCTGGAACTGAACTCACCGCGCTGATGACAACCAAATCCGTAACGGCATGGCATTCTGCTCAAGGCAATCCGCTATTCCGTAGTCCTGCCTTGGCTTTTTCACGGTTTTCGACTCTGCTTTCCGTCCTCGCCCTCTCTCTGGCGACCGGCGCTCCAAGCCAAGAAGATTGGCCTCAATTTCGAGGCCCAGATGGCCAGGGCCATTCGAGCGCGCGCCATCTTCCCATCGAGTGGACCTATTCAAAAAATGTGGCGTGGAAGACGCCGATTCCCGGCCTCGGATGGTCCTCGCCCGCCTTGCGCAATGGGCGCCTTTACGTGACGACCGCTATGTTAGGGGAAGATAAAAGCATCTCGTTACGGGCTCTTTGCCTCCAGGCTCTGTCTGGGGAAATCCTTTGGAATAAGGAGATATTCAGTGGGGTGGCAGGTTACGTCCACAGCAAGAACAGTCATGCCAGCCCCACGCCCCTCCTAGAGGGGGAAAGGCTCTATGTCCATTTCGGCGCCCAAGGGACGGCTTGTCTGGACCTGACTGGGGAGGTTTTATGGCGAAATACCGAACTGAACTATCCGCCCGTCCATGGCGGAGGCGGGTCCCCCATTTTGGTGGATGACGCCCTCATTTTCAGTTGCGATGGGGCCAGCGATCCCTTCGTGGTGGCGCTGGACAAGAGCACTGGGAAAATCCTTTGGAAAGTCAGCCGCCAAACCGACGCGAACAAGAAATTCTCTTTTTCCACCCCTCTGCTCATCAAGGTGAATGGAAAGAAGCAGGTGGTTAGCCCGGGCAGTAATGCCATTTGCGCTTACGATCCTGCCACAGGACGGGAAATCTGGCGCGTGCATTATGACGGCTACTCGGTTATTCCGTGCCCGGTTTATGGGCACGGGTTGGTTTTTACTTCCACGAGTTTCGATCATCCTGTGGTGATGGCCATCCGGCCGGACGGGCAGGGTGATGTGACCGCTACCCACGTCGCGTGGACATCCAATCGCAGCGCCCCGAATACCCCCTCGCTGCTGTTAGTGGGCGATGAACTTTACATGGTTGCGGATAGCGGCATCGCCAGTTGCCTGGATGCGCAAACAGGCCGGGCATATTGGCAGGAGCGAATAGGAGGCAATTGTTCAGCTTCGCCCGTTGCCGCCGAGGGCCGAATCTATATCCAAAATGAAGAAGGGGTTGGCGTAGTGCTGAAGGCGGGCAAGGAGTTCCAGAAACTTTCCAGTAATCCGCTTGGGGAACGCTCCCTTGCCTCCTATGCCGTGGGGGATGGGGCCTTGTTCATCCGCACCGCACAGCACCTTTACCGAATTCAGAATAAATGATGGCCGCCTGTAAGCCGGCAATGCTTCCAGCCTGCGCCGGTAGTTTGGGCGACTCCGGCAAGGCTTGGCCATCATCAGAAAGCCCCGCCGGAGCGAGCCGTTTGTGCGAACGGTCATCGGAGGCAATTGCACCTACCCCTGCTTCTCCAGCGCTCGCAATGCGACCCTGGCTGAACTAACACTTAGAGCCTGTTTTAAAATTCCGTGTGGTTCTGTTTTCGCGCGCTGGATGGCGAGGCGCGACGAGCGAGCATACCCGCCAGGGGTCTGTGACCGAGGAGCAACAAAGGTAGTCGGCTTACGTAAACCCTCCGGGCGGCGGGTCTTTTGTCTGCGGCCTGCGTTGACTCGGCCATCACAGCCCGCTGCGGGGATGCTCCGGCCTCGCCGCAGGACCCCACGCAATTTTAAAACAGGCTCTTAGCCGGCCTTTGGCGTCGCGCCAACAGCGTCAGACAGGCGCAGCCTCAACTACTAACGCGCTTAATCGTCGGCATCGTCGTCGTTGTCGAACGGCGGCGTCAATCCGGTATAATCTCCGACCACTTTGGCGTCGTAAGGCGAGTACAATCCTTTTTGGGTGGTGTGCAGGTCGTAGCCAACGTTGTCGCCGATCGGTCCCGCCGCACCCGCCAGGGGAAGGCCGTAGCTGGCCAGAATCTGCCCGGCGGGGCTGACCCGGATCACCCGATTGTTGAACTGGTCGCTGATCAAAGTGTCTCCGTTGCGCAGCCGTACCGCTCGGGTCGGCAGGGGGGCCGGAACACTCAGCGGATCGGTATTCGTCACGTATTGCCAGACGACGATGTCGTTGGCATCGACTTCGACCGCGCGCGAATTGCCTGCATCGGTCAGAAGCGTGGCCATTGTCAAGACGGCTGAAAAGGTTCCCGGAGACGCCAAAAAAAGTGGGATGGGGTTCCGAAGCCGGGAATGAACTGCTTTCCAAAGCGGCAGATTTCATTGAGGAGGATTCTGTCACGCCACGTCCATGGCTGATTCAAAAACGAATATGTTCTTATCCTTAAAGGCTGAGGGCGTGTCGCGCAGAAGCCTCATTCTCACTTGTGGAAAGTCTGGGGAAAACCAGGGATCTTCCAGGACGAGGTCCTCTTGCAGTGCCCAAACCGGCGTTGGGATGCGATTCTTGCGCGAGAGGTAGTCCGCGGTGGCCGCGAGGAACGCATCGCAGACCTTTCCCTCCGGAAAACGTCCTGCCAACCGGACCGGTTCGGGAGCTATGAGCAGTTCGAGGGACAGCCCCCGTTTTTGGACGAACGAAAACTGGTGCAGGAAGTCTTTGAGGTTATAGCCAAAATCTCTGTAGGAAGCGCTCTCCGCAGCGACTTCCTGCAAAGACTCTGGCCGCCGAATCATCAGGTTTTTCATTTTTCATTGTTCTCCGACAAAATGCCCGCGATGAAATCCCGCACCTTCGGGGTCAGCGCCTCGCTGGGGTAGAATCTTTGGAGGCATTCCTCGACGCCTGCGGCCGTTTTTAAGCCCATCTTTCGAACCAGGAATCCGATGTCCTCCAGGTCGCCCGCAAAGCCCGGCAAGCCAGAGCGGCCCGCCAAACATTTCATGGCCAATAAATAACTGGCCGATGGTCTGGTTATTTTGAGGCGCCGTCTCGCCGAGGTCTCTAATTCTTGGATCTGCAGGGGCGCAAAAGTGCCCTGGTCGGACACGAATTGCCGGACATCGCTGTTCAGCCAGCCCTCGCCCAGCCCGAGTCGCTCTCCTACCTTTCGGATCAGCCGCTCCGCCACTTCCGCCGGCTTGGCAATAATATCTATATCCTTTGTCGTCTCTCGCGCCCCGTAAGCTAACATCATCGCGCTGCCGCCATAAATGCAAAGCTCCAAAAACACCTCCTCCCGCTCGGCCAACTCTCCGAGCAGATTGAGCGCCTCGACCACTCGCACGCGTGTTAATTTTTCCAACGGCATCAGACAATCAATTATCCCATAACCCGTCATGCTACAATCAAATCCGCTGTCCCGGAGGGACAGAGTCTTCCTTGCATTACCAGCAGATCCAGCAGATTTTAGTTGCAGTCCCCCGCAACCCGAAGATGCGACCATGAGAAGCCTTAAAGACTATGGGTCTTCAGCGGCCTCAGTTTGATATTCTTAAACCAGCAAGGGCTGCCGTGGTCTTGCAGGCCAATGTAGCCGCGCTGGGGGTGATTTTTATAAGCGATGTCGAACTTGTGTTCGGTACCATCAGGACGTTTGTTCGGCTCGGTGAATTGATTCAGGTCCGCGCTTATTACTTGTTCACCATTGAGGACGACTTCAATCCGACCTCGGTCGCTGGTGATCTCAATATGGTTCCATTCACCGATCGGCTTCATCGCCTTCCTGGTTGGCTGAACGAGGTCGTAGAGTGCGCCGGTATCGTGGTAACCCGCCCCGGGGGTGTCGTCGATGGCAATCTCGATGCCATTGAACCCCACGTCCTTTCCCGGCCGAGGGGTGAGGGAAGAAGTGCGCACGAAGATGCCGCTGTTGCAACCCTTGCTGATTTTAAAATCGAGTGAGAGGAGAAAGTTCTCCCATTGCTGCGTGTGCACGAGCATGTAGTGGCCGGCTTTATGGGGGTTCAGGCTGCCTTCCTCGACCGGCGTGCGCGGCGGAGTGCGATCACTGTTCATCCAGCCCGCGGTGCTCTTGCCGTCGAACAGCAGAAGCCAACCTGCGCGACGTTCGGCCCCGGTGAGGGTGTTGTCAGGAGGCGTGATGTCTTCCCGGGCGTGGACGGTAAGTTGGGTGACCAGAATTGCGACATTGGTGGCAATCAGAATTAACAACCGGGATGCCTTCGTTCGAGTCTTCATTTGGCTGTGCGACTGTTTATCAAGTTGCGCATTCTGTGTCACGGCCGAAATCGGGCGCGCTTTCCGCTCAGAGGTTTGAAACCATCTTCTCCCGCTTGGCATCCCACAGCATCGTTTTGCTTTGGCGGTAGGATTCCACGGCCATTTTGATAGCTACCATGGTGGCACAGCCGAGGGCAGCATTGCAGGCGAGTTGGTCTTTGCCTCGGAGCACATCAATGAAGTTGCCTTCGAGATCGCGGCGTTCCCGGATGGGAAGACGAACCTCTTCCTTGCCGTCATTCTTCGCTTTGAACTCTTCCTTAAAGTCGCCATTCCAGCGCAACGCCGGCTCGCCGCCCAGCTCCATGGTGCCGTGTTTGCCGTAGATCTTATCTGGCAGGCCAGCGTCGTTTGTAAGGGTGCTGACCAGAAAGAGCGACCACTCGCTGGGATAGTCCGCGGTCATCAGAAACGTATCGGGAATGTCGCGACCATCCTTTTCAATATAGAGGCCGCCCGTGGCGCTGACGCGGCGGGGATATTCGCCGTTCGGCCCGGCGATGGCGATGAGGAGCGGCGCCAGCTTGTGGTAGAGCAGGTCTGTGGCGACGCCGCCGTTGTAGGGCCAATACTTTCGAAAGCGGAAAAAGTGTTCCGGGTTCCAGGGAATTTTCGGGGCCAGTCCCCACTTCCAGCCCAGCCACATATCCCAATCAACGTGATCCTCGCCGGCGTTATTCGGGCCGGCGGTGGGATCAATCTTCTGGTGCTCGTTAAACAGGCAAGTGCGGGCATTCCGATTATAGCTGGCCTGCGCCCAGGTGACCTTGCCAATGCGACCGGCTTTGATGACTTCATGCGCCTGCCAATAAGAGTCGTTGGCCGTTCCGTTCGGGCCAACCTGAAGAGTCTTCCCGAGCCGCTTCACAACATCACGGAGCTTCACCGCCTGCTCGATCGAATGAGTCATCGGTTTCTCGACATAAACGTGTTTGCCCGATTCCATGGCATCGATGGAAATCTTGGCGTGCCAATGGTCCGGCGTGGCAATGAGCACCGCATCGACGTCGCTTCGGTCGAGCAGCTTCCGGTAATCGGGATAGCCCTCGCCCTGGCAGATGCCGATGGCGCGCGTCAGGCGGCGCCGATAAACGTCCGAGACTGCGACCACTTTGATGTTGTCCGAATCGCTGCGCTTGACGAGGCTGCCCAAGTGTCCGGTGCCCATTCCACCGCAGCCGATCACCGCAAAGCGGAGGCGGTCGTTCGCTCCGACGATGGCAGAGTAAGTCGAACGCGAAAAAGCCAGGGCACCCATTGCGACTACAGTGGAAGTCTTGAGGAAATCGCGCCGGGATGTGTGCGGAGTCTTCATAAGTGTTTTTGAGAAGGTAGCGCGCGGTTTATCTTCGGCAAGATCAACGCTCGTCATCCGGTACCATTTTTCGGAAAATCTTGGAAACCACATCGGGGCGCACGGCCTGACCGCGTTAGAAAGGCTCCCCGTAACTGACTCGGCAATCCCCAACTCGCAGCCCTTGTCAAAGTTGTTAAGAAATCGAAAAATCAGATCACCGCGAAATATCCGCTTGGCTTAGCACCCGGAATTGGTGCCGCTTGAGCACCTGCTCGGCCATTTCGTTGTCTTCCATGCTCAAGCCCAGAATGGATTTGCCTTGGGGATGGGGGATGAAGGAATAGAGATAATTGATGTTCAATTCCGCTTCCAGCAGGGCAGTCATCAGGTCATTGAGCTTGGTTGCGGCATCGACTTCCACGGCCAGCAGTTCGCTTTCGGTGAATGAAAAACCGTTCGCCAGCAACAGTTCACGGGCCTTTTCCGGATCATCTACCACCAGCCGAAGAATCGAGCTATCGGTGGTGTCTAAAACTGTCAGACCCAAAATATGAACATTATGCGAACTGAGCAATTTGCTAAGCCGTAACGATGCAGTAGCAATTTTGGTCACTGCTGGTAAAAGCTTGCGGGTATATGAAAAAACTCGCAATCGCAACCGACGAATCGGCTCACCAAACAGTGACCGAATTCATTAAACTCCAAACTCCTGACGAAACCAT
>JBBRPK010000209.1:0-8445 GCA_038228235.1 Verrucomicrobiota bacterium | reverse complement strand
GAATGAGGTGGCAGACGGCTGCGACGCCCTGGTAATTGCGACCGAGTGGCCGGAGTTCAAGAAGCTGGATCTGGAGCGGGCTCGCAAGGGTTTGACCCACCCTATCATTTTCGATGCGCGAAATATTTTCGACGCGCAAGAAATGGAGCGGTTGGGGTTTATATACAAAAGTGTGGGGAGATGATGGGAGAACATGATCGCGAATACGGTGAAACGACCGCGAAGTCTTATCATGCGACACGCCCATGAAGGCCATCGAAGTCGCCGCCGCCTTGATTTTTCGGGGAGGCAAGTTGCTCATCACCCAACGTTATCCTGAGGCGCATCAGGGCGGCTTATGGGAGTTCCCAGGTGGTAAGCGTGAAGAGGGTGA
The DNA here is from genome assembly GCA_038228235.1 of Verrucomicrobiota bacterium. Taxonomy (GTDB): domain Bacteria; phylum Verrucomicrobiota; class Verrucomicrobiia; order Limisphaerales; family JBBRPK01; genus JBBRPK01. The sequence goes on along the minus strand of JBBRPK010000209.1, from coordinate 8,072 downwards.
AACTTTTGAAGAGTGTCTGCATCGCGAACTCAAAGAAGAATTGGGGATTGAGGTGGAGGTCCTGCAGGAGGTGGAGTCCCTTACGCATCAATATCAGGAGAAGGCGGTCCACTTGAGGTTCTTTCGCTGCGCCTGGAAGAAAAATGAGCCCCAGCCGCTCGGCTGCCCGGATTTCCATTGGGTCACACTTGAAGAGCTTCGACAGTTTGCCTTTCCGGCGGCCGATGCGCGGCTCCTGCAAAAGTTACGGCAAACTTCCGACCTATAGGGGTGACCGAGGGTCCGGTCGCTTTCGCAGCATGTTTTGGCGCATTCTGTCCCGGTCGGCATCGACGTGGAAGCAGAAACCCAAATCCTCGGCTAAGGAATCAAAAATGCGATTTTGCTCAATAAAATTGAGGAATTCATTTCTAGTGCCAAAATAGAAAAGGTATAGAACGCCAAAATTGCGATCCCCGTATGGGGCTTGAGCGTTTTGACTCGAATTATTTTTTGGGCGAGGAACATGGAGAAACGGAAGCACTTGAACTCACCTGACGCATTAGTGTACTTTCCACCACATGAAACGCGTTCTTCTTCTTCTGAATCTCATGGGACTGGCGGTGAGTGCTGGAGCTGAACTAAAATCCAAGACGGTCGAGTACAAGCAGGGGCAAACCATTCTCGAAGGCTTTTCCGTCCATGATGATGTGTTCCGGGGAAGGCGACCCTCTGTGCTGGTGGTCCATCAGTGGAAGGGCTTGGGCGATTACGAAAAGAAAAGGGCCGAAATGCTGGCGCGCATGGGTTACAATGTCTTCGCCGTCGATATCTATGGCAAAGGCATCCGTCCGAATAATCCCAAAGACGCCGCCGCCCAGGCAGCCAACTATAAAGAGGATCGCGCTTTGCTCAGAGCGCGCGTCTCGGCCGGCCTGCAGGTGCTCTTGCATGATGAAATGAGCGATTCGAAGCGAGTGGCCGCCATTGGGTATTGTTTTGGAGGAACGACGGTCCTGGAATTAGCCAGAAGCGGCGCAGAAATTTCCGGCGTGGTCAGTTTCCACGGCGGCTTAAACACCCCCCATCCTGAGGACGCCAAAAATATCAAATGCAAAGTCCTGGCGTTGCACGGGGCTGATGATCCCTTTGTGCCGAAGAAGGAAGTCGAGGCTTTTGAAGCGGAGATGCGGCAAGGCGCCGTGGATTGGGAATTGGTTTCTTATGGGGGCGCCGTTCATAGCTTCACTGATTGGAATGGAGGCCACGACAACTCCAAAGGAGCGGCTTACAATGAGAAGGCGGATAAACGTTCCTGGGAAACCATGAAGCAATTCTTCGCCGAGTTGTTCAAGTAACAGGCTCTAACTAGACGCCACGAATTTCATAGATCGCGCCAGCGGCTCCCGCGGAAGGACGAGTTCCACAGTTCCTGATCTCTTAAGCAGCAAATAATAGGGACTCCCAGAACTCATCTTCTCGGCCAGAGAGATTCCAATGGCCCCAATGAGAATTTCTTTATAATGAGTGCTGCGTTGACGTTGAGCGCAATCGGCGGTAACTTCCCTATGAAATGATGATTGCACCGCCAGCCCAGCCAGCCAACGCGACGCCCGGTTACCGCATCGGTGATGAACGTCTGATCAAAGTGACGGCAAACGCGGCTAAGAAGGTCAAAACGCTGTTGGTTAAGCAGGGCCGGGTCAATGGCGTCCTCCGCGTCGCAGTATTGGGAGGTGGATGCTCGGGCTTGCAATACAAAATGGATTTACAAGACGGTCCCGCCAGCCGGGACTTCCTGGTCGAGACCGGCGGCATTAAAGTGGTGGTGGATCCCAAAAGCGCCCTCTACGTCACAGGTAGCGAGCTTGATTATCAGGACGCCTTGCAGGACGGCGGATTCAAAGTGAAGAATCCAAATGCCGCGACGAGTTGCTCCTGTGGCGAAAGTTTTAGCGCTTAGGGCCTGTTTCTTCCATCCCGGCAGTATAGGTTGCCTGTGACTGACTACTTCGCTCTGCTTCACGAACCACGCCGGCCTTGGCTCAATGTGGATTCTTTGAAGGCCAAATTCCTTGAACTTTCCGCCGCGGTTCACCCCGACCGCGTTCACGGCTCCGCAGATGCCGAAAAGGAAACAGCACACCAGCGCTATTTGGAATTCAACTCGGCCTATAATTGTTTACGGGAACCGAAAAGCCGCCTGCGGCATCTGTTCGAGTTGGAATCGGGTGCCCGGCCAATGGAGGTGCAGGAGATCCCATCTGGCGCAGCCGACATGTTCGTAGAAATCGGCCAGCTCTGCCGCGAGGTGGACGGCTTCCTGGCCGAGCGGGCCAAAGTGACATCGCCCCTTGTGAAGGTGACGATGTTTGAGCGCGCGCAGGAATGGATCGAAAAATTAAATGCTGTGCAGAGGACGCTAAATTCCAAACACGAGGGTCTCATCGCCGAATTACAAGAAATGAATCCGGCCTGGGAAACGGCCCCCCAAGGCGCGGCGCGGTTAGCTACTCTTCCATTATCGCAACTGGAACGGCTTTCCCGGGATTTCAGCTACCTGGTTCGATGGGTCGCCCAGGTCCAGGAACGGGTCGCGCAATTGTCATTTTGAATCGGGCTCCTTTTTTGATTGTTTGTTGCTGGTGCGGTCTGGCCGAAAAACTTCCGGCCGGCGCGTGGCAGGACGCTTTGCGCACCATGCCGCTGCGAGCTGCCGCTACATTGAACCGAGATAATTTCATGCCCCTCCTCTTGCGAGCTTTCCAATCGAACGAGGTGGTGAAAGGCTTGATTTTTTTGCCGGCGGTTTCGGATGACTTTTACCTCATTAATCGAGACCAGCCAAAATTGAACATCACGGCCGGCAACCTCCTTGAGGCCATCACTGCTTTAACCAATGCGACGGCGGTGCGGGCCACCTTTAGGCCTCCCTTTCTCTTGCTTCATCAAGATCGCGATGAGCTGGTGCCCAAGGTCATCAGAAACCATAAGCCCGCCGCCAGCAGTTTAAAACAAGAACACCATTTGCCATGCGTGCTCTGGGTCGATGCCCATTGGGAGCGGGTCCAACCTTATCTCCAGGAGTGCTTGAAGATGGAGATTCTGCCGGAAGCGCAATCCCAGGATGCCTGGCATTTCGCCCGCCATAATATTGCCGGTTGGAATCTGGCAGACTCACAGGTGCTGGCCGCCCTGTCGCTTGCCGGCAAAACGACTGTTTCGGTGGAAAAGAATCGCATTCTTTTCCGGCTTCGGCACACGCCCTGAAGTTCGGGCGGAGCCGGCCACAAGTGCCTCCGAGGGCAGACAAAGTCCACGCGTTATGATTAGACCGATCTCACTTGGCATTTGACCCTGAGGCGGAGTTTCTCAATTATACCGTCATGAAGTTTTCTAAGGCGACTGGATTATTTGCCCTGGGTCTGTTTGTTCCCGCGTGTTTCTGCGCTGCCGAGGTCAACCAGGTGACCAATATCGCTCCTGATGTTTATTTTCATGAAGGCGACATTAAAGGCCATGGCCATTGCAACAATGGGTGGATTGTTTTTGAGGATTATGTGCTGGTCATCGATGGCAATTTCCCTTCTGGCGCGCAAGAGATTATTCCCAAGATCAAGGCCATTACTGACAAGCCCATCCGATTCGTCTTCGACACTCATCATCACGGCGATCATTCCTATGGCAACCAGACCTGGGTGGACAATGGAGCCACGCCTGTCGCTTGCGCAGGCGTCCTCGAAGAAATGAAAAAATACGAGACCGGCTATTACGGCGGCAAACCGGGTCGTTGGGAAACAAGCGCCAAAGACCGGCCGGATGTTGGCTCCAGCAAGCTCAAGCCCCCCTCGGTAGTTTTCGAGAAGAAACTGTTTTTCGATGATGGCAAGCACCGGGTGGAGTTGCTCTTCCTGGGTGTGGCGCATACCCACGGCGATGGCTTTGCCTGGCTCCCCAAAGAGAGAATCCTGTTTACCGGCGACGCCTGCGTCAACGGACCTTACAATTATGCAGCCGATGGTGACACCGGAGCATGGGTCAAGACCTTGGAAGCGGCAAAGAAACTGGGCGCGAAAATCATCTGTCCCGGGCACGGTCCATTAGGGTCGGCGGAAGTGTTGTCCGAGCAACAGACCTATTTTATGGAGTTGCGCAAACAAGTCAGGAAGCAGGTCCACAACAAGCCCGAGGAGATAAACGCGGCCGTGGATGATATCAGAACTCTGTTGCAGAAGCAGGTTAAGATTTCCCGCTACGTCGGCGATTTCCTGCCGGCCCAGGTGGAAAAGATTTGCGTGGAAATGGGGGGCAAACCGTTTTTAGCTAAGCAGGCTTCACTGGATGATCACCAGCAACATATTCGGCAATAGTTGCCAGCCGTCTCAATTGCCATTGAACGGTCTCGCTGGGAATCCACTCGGTGAAGCGCCCCAGGCGGCGCAAGACTTCCGGGTTTGCCAGTGAACGAGGCAGACCTCCCGTGCAAACCCGCGCCATCTCTTCGGCGGCATTCCGTTGGAGCTGGGTTTGAGATTCTTCAGAATACCACGCCGTATGATCCGTGAGCACGACCGACGGATGCTTTCTCAGTGCCGAATCCGATGCCAGTGGCTCTTCCTCAAACACATCCAGCCCGGCTGAAGCCAAATGCCCGCTATCCAATAACGGGGACAGAGCAGTGAGATCAATCAGCGGTCCTCGAGCGGTGTTAATTAAAATCGCGCCCCGCTTCATCATGGCCAGAGTGCGCTTGTTCATCAGGTGTCGAGTTTCCGGCAGGAGGGGACAGTGAAGCGATATGTAGTCGGATTGCTCACAAAGGGTCTTCAGATCGACGAGTCGCACCCCCAGGCTTTCCGCGCGTGAGGCCTCGACAAACGGATCAGCCCCCAGCAATTTCAAGCCCCAACCGCTCAGCTTTCGCGCCATGGATTGCCCAATATTCCCAAATCCCACCAGCCCTAACGTCCGCCCTTCCATTCGGTAAATGGGCTGGCCCCGATGCACGTCCCAATCGCCTCGTTGCATTTTCTGGTGCGTGGGCACGATATGGCGGACGCAAGCGAGCAGTAGGGCGAGGGCATGGGTCGAAACCTCATCCACGCAATAATCCGGGACATGCCCGACGATGATGCCAGCCATCGTGGCTGCATTCACATCCACATTGTCGGTGCCCACGCCGTAACGAACCAGAATCTTGCAGCGCCGAAACCGTTGAATCATCTCGGCGGTCACTTCGAGGCGGCGACAAAAAATGCCATCCGCCTCCTCGCAAAGCTGGAGTGATTGATTCAGCGGGAATTGTTCGGCGTCGATGAACTCGCCGCCCGCCGCTTCAATGATTTGGCGCTCGGATTGAGTCGTCGCGTATCCGTGCTCGATCAGAACGACTTTGAATTTGGCCATCGGCCTTTAGTTCTTCCGTATGGCCGGTTTGAGCGTCCAAGCCTGCAAGCGCGCTACGTCCAGAATTTTAGGGGCGCGAAATCCTTCCTTGTGGATGATCCAGCCTCCGAAGAGGTTTGGCGTATCCTGAGCGATGTGCTGGGCCGGCTTGATTGACAGATTTTTTCCCAGCATGACGGCTTCGCTTTCCGGAAGCTTGCCATTCTTTTGATAAAAAATGAAAACCGAGGCAAGCGCTTTCATGAAATCAGCGGGCGGGACGCTGTCCGCGCCGATAAAAACGCGGGAGGGAACCCTATGCTCGGTCTTGATAAACTGGAGCACATCCAGAGTGGCATCCCGAAATGCGGGCCAGGCTACGGCGGTATCGTCTTTGGAAACCGGAGGGGCAGCTTCAGGTCCCAGGATTCCATTCAAGGCGAGCGGGAATTGTGGCTTCCTGGCGTCCATGATGAGTTTGCCGATGGCCAGTGTCAGAAGTTCAAATTGATCCGCCACAGAGTAGGCGCGATCTCCCATCACGCGAAAATCCAAATTCGTAGCTTCGCGGCCAGCGAGGCGCTCGGCGAGTTGCGCCAAATCCTGTTCGCTGGCTCCCGAGGTATGAGTGACATCCGGATAAAGCAGGGGAAGTTCTCCCGCCGTGACGAAGCGGACTCCGGGAATGGATTGAATATGCTCGATGTATTCTCCGAATCGCCGGAAGGCCCCATCCGTCTCTTCGGCTGAACGTTGCGGAGGCGGCTTCCACAGTTCCCGGGGCGGGTTGGCTCCGCGCCGGAAATTGACGCCATCCCAAAACTCCTGGTGGACCCATTCGCAGGGATGATAGAAAATGCTGATCAACCCGCCGCCCTCCGCGCGCAGCCGCGCGGCAATGGCGGAGACCTTTTCTTTGGCAGGTTGGACAGCGTCGGAATTATGCAGTGCCATGCGGGTGTAATTCTGCCCCATATGATAGACCATCAGCGCGCCCGCGTACCAGAACGGTTTTTCGTTGAGGCCCACATGGGTTCCTTCGTCCACGTAGCAAGGAATTCCATGGGGAGCGACCCCGATCCGCCTCAGCCCCCCAATGGTCTGCGCGCCCCAGGACGAGCCCGGCTGGCCGTAGCACACCAGAATCTTGACAGAGAAGATTCGCCGCACATCCGCCGCTCCCCCGCCTTCGCGACGGACAAATTCATCCACACCATCCAGCCAGCCACACTCGGCAAGATACTCGGAGGGGGCTGGGTGCACCGAATGGAAATTGGCATGATAGCCGATGTCGTGCTTCTTGAGCGCGCGAATCACATCGCGGCGTCCCCGCTTTTCTAGCACGCGGGCCTTCTCCCCCACCAATTTAAAGGTGGCGCGGATTTTATGTTCCGTGAGCATGTCCGCCAAACGCTTGCAGGCATCATCATCCGCCGGCAATAAATAATCCTCGGTATCGAACCAAAGGATAACATTAACTGGCGCATCGGGCTTCCCCGCCGCCCCAGTGGAAACAGTGGAAACGGCAATTAACGAGACAAGCAGAACCAGGGGCAGGTTCAGATTTTTAAGGTTTTTCATTTTCCGTGGTATTGGTGTGTGAAGGCGGTGCACATTTCTGATTATTCGTCGAGGATGATGGCTGGACTGCGCTTCGTCAAATCTTTCGCCCAAGAAGAAGGGCCTGCCGGGGAAGGCAAGCCCTTCAATGCACAAAGAGAACGCAGGTGGGAATTCGCGTTCCCAGTGGACAAACTATAGTTTAAGCTGCACAAATTCCGTCACAGTTGAGCCGCAAAAGGCCGGCAACCGGTGTCCATTAGTCGCCATCTCCCACGGCGACTAGCCTCGCCTGGCCCTCGAAACCTGCAACCAATTAGCCAACCATCGATCAGCCAAAAAACGCCCCGCCCTCCACCGCTTCAGCGAAGAAGGGTCAATGCTCGCACGCTCCAACGCTCCAACGCTCGCACGCTTCCACGCTCCTGAAAGTCGAGGTGAGGGGCTCTGCGAAAAAAGAAAAATCGTGGAAGGCTCGGTTTACCTCGGTTTACCTCGGTTTACCTCGGGACGCGGCCTTGGGGGGGCGTTCACAAAAGTAAAAGCGCCGTCCTCCGTAGGCGCTAACCACAAGGGGTGGTGTATCGTGTCCTGGAACACCACAACGGTCCCCCGAGGTTCCTTAGAAGCAGGGCTGCGAAGGAGGGAGGTGAGGTGGCGCCTTTATTTCCCAACAGGTGTTAAATTATGACCAATTCGGAGTAATTCGGGCTAAATCGGGCTAAATCGGGCTAAATCGGTTTTTGGGCCATTAAAACGGAGAGACACGAATTTCACCAATCTGCGCTAAAAGTCTGTTTTAAAATGCCGCCTCGCCCTCAGTCCCTCTCCCATCGGATGGGCGAGGATGATGGGTTTTGTCTCTGTTCTCTCTGTTTGCTCCTGTGAAATCCGGTTCATTAGTTTTTGATTGGTGTTAATTCGTGTCAAAGTGCGGCTCAAGCTGGGTTTGGGTTTTGAACAGGAGGTAACGGAGATCACGAAGCCCTCACCCTCGACCCCGTTATGTTCGATTCGTAATTAACACTACAGCGACGTTTTAAGCGATTTCCATTTTTTGAGTTCTTTGATGCGGCGTTTACGGTGGGATTCGTAGGCCTGATAGTTGCGTCTGGTGTGGTACCGCAGCAGTGTTAAAATGTAGCTGG
>JBBRPK010000208.1:0-8491 GCA_038228235.1 Verrucomicrobiota bacterium | reverse complement strand
TCCGGGCGGCGGGTCTTTTGTCTGCGGCCTGCGTTGACTCGGCCGTCACAGCCCGCTGCGGGGATGCTCCGGCCTCGCCGCCTTGGCCACAGCCAAAATCCCTCGCCGCAGGACCCCACGCAATTTTAAAACAGGCTCTAAGCGGACTTTGCGTGAGGCCAAAGGAAACGCCACTGGTCGGCGCGCGTTCCAGCCAGACCGTGTTTTTCGGCTTTCCTACGCCCTAGGCCGGCGAGGACGCCCGCGCTCCGCTAGTTTGTCACTGGCGCGGTGAGGGCCCGGCGCCTACCCTTGGATCTCTTGACAGTCCAATCATAGAAAGGTAATCTCTCTCCAACATCAGCAAAGCCTCCTCCAGAGACCGTGGACGGTCCGAGCCAGGTCTGGCCGTAGGCCCAAGACTGGGGTTCGAGCAGCCGAAGCAGATGTAATAGCGCGAGCATGACTTTCAGCGGCATCCGATTTTTTTCCGAAGGCTGGTTCAAAACCCCGAGCCAGTGGCTCTTCGCGCTGAAGGGGTTGGGTTTGCTCTGCTGCGCCTGCTCGGCATCTGACTTAACCACGCGATCGAAGTCTGCGGGAGATCTTCCTTTGCCGGAAAAGGAACGGGTGTATATCGCGCAAATCGAGCACCAGGGACTCACTCTCACGCGAAAAGGCTTTCCAGCGATGGCCGCTGCGATCCGCGCTGCGGACTATCCCAAACTCATTGGTTTTTTCTCCCCGGCCTTCGGCGGACAAACTCTCGATCCAGATCAGGGCAAAGGCCCTCAGAACGAGGCACTAACAGTTCACCGGGCCGTTTCTTCGAGCGCATCGAATTCTGTGAGAAAAAATGTTGATGCCGCCTCATTTGCCAAGTACCTGCTCGATTTGCGGGCGAGGTTTGCTCCTGAAGTCAAAGTAGAACTGGCGCTCATGAGCCTCACTCCAGTGGATCGGGACAAGGTGGACGGAGCGTGGCAGGGCAGTTGCGCATTTCGTATCGCGGGACCCCGAGTGAGGGGAGATAACGGCGAGTTAATGGCGAAGATCGAGTTCGACATGGCTGCCATTCCCGATGTGGATACCATTGCTACGAATGCGGGGTGGGTAAGTTCCTTGCGTGTCGCCGAAATGCAGGACTCTACGGCATCGCACCCTCTCATGGCGGAAGTTGCCAAGGAGCGCGGGATTGATCGGTCTCTCTTTCAGGACAATTGGTCGATGCTCCCAGGACGACGGGCCATTGTCACGGGCGGAGTTTACCTCGCCGACATCGACAACGATGGCCGAGATGACATTCTGGTGACGGACATGAAGGGGCTTTTTCTTTTTCACGGGTTGGAGGGCGGGCGATTTGAAGAGATAACGACGCAGTCCGGTCTGCCCCAGAATTTACGGGGCGCCATGAACGCCGCTTTCGGCGACTTCGATAATGATGGCCTTGTGGATCTCATTTTGCACAATCGGATTTATCGCAACCTGGGGGGAGGCCGCTTTCAGGAGGTTGCGCAGTTACCGGATAAATTGGAGGGCATGAGTGGGTTTACGCTGGCCGATTACGACAAGGATGGCCGGCTTGACATCTATGTCACCCGGCATAATAGCTCGGAAACGGAACGCGCCCGGCGGAATTCCTGGATAGACGGTCCCGGCGGTCCCGGTAATCAACTTTGGCGCAATCTAGGCAATTGGAAATTCGAGGAAGTGTCCCAGGCAGCCGATGCTACCGCCGGGCATCGCTCCTGTTTCACCGCGGCCTGGTTGGACGCTAATAATGATGGCTGGCCGGATATTTATGCGATTAATGAATTTGGGGGCGGCGTTCTGATGCTAAACCAGGGGAACGGAACTTTTAAGGAGCAAGCTCTGCTCGACGACGCTGGCGATTTCGGTTCTATGGGAATGGCTGTGGGCGACTTTGATAACGACGGCAACATCGATATTTACACTGCCAACATGTACAGCAAGGCTGGGCGGCGCATCATGGAGAATCTTCCGCCGGGAAGTTATCCACCGGAAATTTTTGCCAAAATCAAACGCTTCGTGGTGGGCAGCGAAATGTACCGCAATCAGGGCGGATTGAAATTCGAACGGAGCGGGAAAGCCTTGCGCGTGCATTCTGTGGGATGGGCTTATGGCGCCGCTTTTGTCGATTTGGATAACGATGGTTTCCTTGACCTCTACGCCACCGCCGGGTTTATGAGCGTGAGCAAGGAAGAACCCGATGGCTGACCCTGCCTCTGGCAGGCTGTCGTGTCACAGCCTTTTGATCGTCGCGCGATTTGTCCCGCCCCCATCAAGCCCGATGCACGGCTTAAAGACTGGTGGGTGGAGAACCCGTGGTTAATAGCTGCCAAAGGCAAAAGTCTCAGCGGTTATGAGCGCAACCGCATCTTCCTTAATTCGAGCGGCCAGGAGTTCTTTGAAATCTCAGGATTGACAGGTGGGGCTGATAGTGATGGGGATGGGCGGGCGGTGGTGGCCTCGGATCTCAACGGAGATGGCATGGAAGATCTGGTTGTGCGTCAGGCTGGCGGGGGTCCGCTTTTGATTTTTGAGAATCGGTTTCCGAAGGCCCATTGGCTGGAAGTGTCCTTGCGCGGAACAAAGAGCAATAGTCATGGGATCGGGGCGCGCCTGGTGGCGGAAGCAGGTTCCCAGAAGATCGTGAGGGACCTTTATCCCCAGAACGGCTTCAAAGCCCAAAGTCCTACTCACGTTCACTTTGGCGTGGGCAAAGCCGCGAAAGTGGATCGTTTGACTGTGACCTGGCCCAGCGGTCTGGTGCAGGAGTTCAAAGACGTTGCAATCGACAGGCACATCGTTCTCGATGAGGGCAACCAACAGGTGGCTTTGGTGAGATAAGAAATAAAGATGTGCGCTAATTTTTGGGCAACTCAGTGCTCGTGATGGTGACTGTGGGAAGCGACCGGCTCGATCTTAAAGCTTTTCCAGGACAAAGGGGTAAGTTCTGACTGGTCCTCGCGAGCCTGGACAAATTGGTCCACCTCCAGGTTCTGATAGACATTAGTTCTGCCCGTTACGGGCCAGAAAATCTCCAAACGCTCGATGATTTGAGCCTGGCCAAGACCAATCTCCTGCCGCAACGGATTGGCGCCGAAGCTACCCCCTGTTCCCGCCGTTCGGTAGATAGTCTGCCGCCCCTGAGGCCCGCGGGTGATGAGCTTGATGCGAGATCCGATGCCGGGCCGATTGGACTGCGCGCCCTCCAACTTAATGGTGATCCAATGATTGCTCGTGCCAGGGTTGAGATAGAGCACGCTGTGCGCAACATCGCCGCTGTATCCGCCGCCCATTTTTTCCAACACATCCTGGTCGCCGTCATTATCAATATCGCCGAAAGAGACGCCGTGGCCCTTTTGCAGATGGCCAAAGCCGCCGCTGCTGGTGACCTCTTGAAATCGCCGGCCGGAATCGTTTCTAAACATGCGATTGGGGATGAGAGTGCTTAAATCCGGATTGCCGGTGCCGAGGTAAAAATCCAGAAAACCATCGTTATCCAGATCTCCAAAGTTGGACCCCATCGCGAGGAGCACTTTGTCCAAACCGGCCGATTTTGTCACGTCGCTGAAAGTGCCATCATGGTTATTATGATAAAGGCGCGAACGCTGCGCCGTGTGCGGCAAGCCCAAGTAATCTGCCGCCACGTCGCCCACGAAAGAAATATGGAAGCCTGCCACAAACAGGTCAGGCCACCCATCGTTATCATAATCAAAAAACCAGGTCGGGAAGCTATAAAACGGCTCCGTTACGCCTGCGGCAGCAGCGACATTGGTGAAACGCCAGCTTTTACCGCCACTGCCCTTCGCAGCGCCATCATTGCGGTAAAGCACGTTCGGTCCACCCATGATCGACAGATAGAGATCCGTCCGGCCATCATTGTTGAAGTCCCCCGCGGTGACCCCTTTGACAAAGCCCCGGAAAGCGACCCCGGATTCCAGAGCGCACTCGGTGAAGGTTCCATCGCGATTATTGCGATAGAGTTCGCAGGCGTGGATTTCGCGGCCCACCGATTCGTTGCCGACGAAAAGATCCAGCCACCCATCGTTGTTGAAATCGAGCCAGACGGCCGTTTGGGTTGGGTGAAATCGGAGCAATCCGGCTTCCTCGGTCACATCGTCGAAAGTGCCGTTGCCGTTGTTACGGAGGAGTGAAAGCGGGTGGCGTCCTCCCCGGCCCCACCAGGCCCCGCGCAAGACAAGCACGTCTGGAAAACCATCGTTGTTGTAATCCGTTTGGATGATGTTCAGCCCGCCGACTTCGCCAAGCAATCCGGCCTGCTCGGTTCTTTCGGTGAACGTACCACCCCCATTGTTGAGGAAGAAACGCAATTGCGCATTCAAACCGATGTCGGACATCATGACGTCCAGAAAGCCGTCACCATTAAAGTCTTCCAGAATAGCGCCACCGGAGAGGCCATTGAGGTCCAAGCCAAGCTGCGCGGCCACGTCAGGGAAGCGAGGCATGGGGTGTTGGGATTGAAAGGTCTGCGGGGGAATAAGCCAAGCTGGCGGCACGTTCCCCGGATATTCACCGAGCGTCATAAACGCTATATTGAGGAGCCAGCGGGCTGACAGGTCCTGTGGCGCCTCGGTGAGCAAGTTCGTTAACACCTGGATGGCCGCCCGGGAGCCACGCTGGAGTTTATGAACCCCCCCTCCCTCGACGGGAAAGAGGCAGGAGTCGGCATTGTGGTTGGTGAGGCAGTTTTCCAATTCGCCGATCCGCAAATAAGCCACGGCCTTATTGAGCAGCAAAAATGATTTATTCGTCGCCCAAAGCCCCCTTTCCTGAAACATGCTCGGAAGCTTTTCCAGTTCGGTGAGCGCCCCCTCATTATCCCCCGCATTCAACAATTCCTTGGAAAGAGAGAGGGTCAAATCAAATTGCTCATCCGGATCCTTCGTCCTAGCCAGCCGGGATTTCGCTAAGTCCGCGCGTTGACGGCTGAGATAGGGATTATGATCGGGGTTAGTTTTACGGGCGACCTCTTCCAGCCGCCTGGCCATGCTTCGAGTGCCGGCGCCGAGGTAATTCGTGCTTGCCGCCCGCCCTGGCGGAGCGAGGCTGAATCCCACCACGACTACGGAAAATAAGGTGATGAGGACTTTCACTGGATCCAACCCCCAACTCTCATCAACGCCCCGCTTCAGCGAGGTGATCATCGAGGACGTGGGACCAGTAACCATTTGAAGGGTTTGGACAGCCTGGGCGGACCCAGCTCCATAAGCTCTCTTTTGATGTGTTGCTACGGGCAGAAAATTTATACTAGAAGAGTACGTCAAAAGCAACGGCTCGTCTAGCTGCTGACGTTCCACAACCGCAATTCATTATGGCAGGGGATCGGCACAATTTTGGGAAGGACGAGTTCCACGAGTCCCTGATCTCTTAAGAAAATGGGGACTCGTGGAACTCGTCCTTCCGACCATGGCGTCCTACGTTGCCATAATGAACCGCTGGTTCCACAACTTTTGTGGAAAATCGCCAAAGGCACGTCCCCAATAGAAATCAAACAAGATTGCCATTTTCCTTCGTTTGTGCATCATACCCGGGCCGTGACAAAATCGTTGAATCATCATATGTCGAGAGCCAGTTCATGTCCTTAATTGTTCAAAAATACGGCGGCAGTTCGGTGGGCAATCCCGAACGCATCAAAAATGTCGCTAAACGCGTGGCGAAGTACCGCGCCCAGGGCGATCAGATCGTGGTAGTGGTCTCTGCCATGAGCGGGGTGACGGATAATCTGATTAAACAAGCCAAGGAAATCATGCCTCTGCCCACGGAACGGGAGATGGACATGCTCCTGGCCACGGGCGAGCAGACCACCATCGCCCTGACCGCCCTTGCCCTTCATGCGCTTGGGGTGGAAGCCATTTCTCTCACCGGCGCGCAGGCTGGCATCCTGACCGATGGCGTGCATACCAAGGCAAAAATCCAGGACATCACCCCTAAACAAATTCATTCGCTCCTTGATAAGGGCAAAGTAGTCATCGTGGCCGGCTTCCAAGGCCAGACCCTGGAAGGCCAAATCACCACCTTGGGGCGCGGGGGGTCGGACTTGACCGCCATCGCGCTGGCCGCTGCCCTCAAGGCCGAGTTATGCCAGATTTACACCGATGTGGACGGCGTTTATACCGCCGATCCGCGCATCGTTCCGACGGCGCGCAAGCTGCCGGAAATTTCCTATGACGAGATGCTCGAATTGGCCAGTTTAGGAGCAAAGGTCATGCAATCGCGCTCCGTCGAGTTCGCTAAGAAGTTCGGCGTGGTCTTTGAAGTTCGTTCCAGCTTAAATGAAAACCCAGGGACTATCGTGAAAGAAGAAACCCAACACATGGAGAGCGTCGTTATCCGCGGCGTCTCCCTCGACAAAAACCAGGCCAAGATCACTTTGGCGGCCGTGCCAGACCAACCTGGAGTGGCCGCGCGCATTTTTAAGGCGCTCGGCGAAGCGGCCATCAATATCGACATGATTGTGCAAACGGCCAGCCATGGCAGCGGCGCCCCGGCGACTGACATCTCATTCACCATGGACAAGGCCGACCTGCTCAAAACACGCAAGCTCCTGGATGAGATTCGGTCTGCGATCGGCTATCGCGAAGTCATCGCGGATGAAAAGATCGGCAAACTGTCCATTGTGGGGGTCGGCATGCGGAGCCATTCGGGAGTGGCTGCCCGCATGTTCGAAGCGCTCGCCAACGCCGGCATTAACATCGACATGATCTCCACCAGTGAAATCAAAATCTCTGTGGTCATCGATTTGGCCAAAGGCGAGGAAGCGATGAAGGCTGTGCATGCGGCTTTTTTGGGATAGCTATGCCCGGCTTAGGGATAGCCGCAAATCTTGGCTCGTTCCGCCCACGCATACAACGACACACCTTGAATGCCAAGGCCGACACAGCGTTGCTTGAACTCCGTCGCCCGGTCGCCAGCACGCACGGTTTGCAGATACGGAAACAGCGGGCCGACTTGTGGAAGCGTCGCAAGAATTTCCTCGACCTCCTTGCCGAAACGAATCTGCGGCGGTTGCTGTCCGCGCCAGCGCGTCTTCATCCGAACGAAGCAGATGATCCGCGCCTGCCAATCCACATCCTCGGCCTGCAAGTGCGCCAAGTCCGACTGCGACGCGCCAAGATGGATCGCCGAAGCGATACCCCCACTTCTAAATCGACATCACTCCTCTGACGATGGGACACGGGAAAACCTCTCGCGGATCTTCGGATTCAGTACGCAACCCAAATTATCTGGGGAGATAGCGCGAACCTTAAGGGACTACACCTTGGGTGACGTTTTTGCTGACAGCGCTTGTTCTCATTGCTGGATTGCTGCAAGCTCACGAGGGCGCGGGTGATTGGGATCAACGGCTGGATTGTTAATCTTGCGACACGCGGTCACGTATCTTAGGTTGCTCCTGTGAAACTGCTGCTTGATCGGCTGCCCGCCTCATTGCAAAGCCGGCGGGACACTTTGGCCAAGTGCCTCCAGGCCGTGGACCGGGTCCGTCGCTTAAGGATATCGCCATCTGCAACAGGGGAGGCGGATCGCCGCCACCAACCTCATGTCAGAGCCCCCAGTCATCAGCGCGGCCCGGATGATGGGCGGCGTTTCGCCCGCGCTCGCGCGAACCGCTTGACCTCCTTTTTGAATCGGGCGTACACCGCCGGCATGTCCCGGACCAATGGTTGCAATCGCTCCGGGTCCAGTTCAAACCCGTAGGCATGGGTGAAGACATGCCGAAACGCCATGTAAGGGGCGAGCAAGTCGCGCGTTTCGGCGGAAATGATCCCGTGGTCGCTGGAAGATTGCAACAGATCGCGATGCCAGGAGGCTCCGGCGGGCAACGCCGCTCCCAGCGCGAGCAGGCTTTGCTTCAGGAGGTTTTCCGCCCCGTGATAGACTGCGCTCAACAGCGACCCCGTCCCGCCCAATTCGAGCACGGAGAGTTTCTTGATCCGCCGGGCCTCCGGCATTTCGCGCAAGGCCCAGTCCATTTGCTCCAACTCCGCCGCAACTTTCTCATTCAGGCCGAGCATAAATGGACGTCCCTTCCCGGCGAATCAACCGGCTCAATTTCGAACGCCCTTCCAAGGCGACCACATCCACCGGCTTGGACAACGCCATCATCAACTCGCCGACAAACCGGAAAAAATGTTCCGGGGCGAGACCCTCGACCGCGAGATCCAGATCACGACCGTGCGTGCGGCCTTCGGCACTGGAGCCGAACAGCCAGACTTTGACGGCACCATAGCGGCGCGCGCGGTCAGTGATGATGGCTTTATCTTGATCGGAAACCATGTGTTGAGGCTACACACTGGCGGCGGGGTTGACAACTGGTAAGCGAATCCCCATTTTCCTCGCCTAAGAAATAATTCGATTCGAAACACACAAGCCCAATACACCGATGCCACTTTTGGCGTTCTATAGCTTTTGTATTTTGGCACCAGAAATGAATTCCTTAATTTTATTGATCAAAATCGCATTTTTG
>JBBRPK010000207.1:0-8491 GCA_038228235.1 Verrucomicrobiota bacterium | reverse complement strand
CCTGCGGCGAGTGATTTTGGCTGTGGCCAAGGCGGCGAGGCCGGAGCATCCCCGCAGCGGGCTGTGATGGCCGAGTCAACGCAGGCCGCAGACAAAAGACCCGCCGCCCGGAGGGTTTTCGTACGTCGGCTGGCTTTGTTGCTCCTCGGTCAGAGACCCCTGGCGGGTATGCTCGCTCGTCGCGCCTCGCCATCCAGCGCGCGAAAACAGAACCACACGGAATTTTAAAACAGGCTCTTAAGAAAATTCGGGCTTAACCAAGCGATTGATTTTTGGAATGCGGACTTTAAACTGGTTACGGTGACCGTTTTGGAAATCATTCAACGCAGCAGCGCATTCCTGGAGCGGAAAGGCGTGGAATCGCCCCGCCTGCAAATTGAGTTGATGCTGGCGCACATGCTGCAATTGCCACGTTTAAACCTTTATTTGAATTTCAATCGGGTCCTGGCCGACGGTGAATTGGACACCATTCGCGGCCTGCTCCAACGGCGCGCCGATCGAGAGCCGTTGCAACATATCCTGGGGTCCGCGTCTTTCTGCGGATTGGAGATGGTAGTCACCCGCGATGTGCTGGTGCCGCGCCCTGAAACCGAGTTGCTGGCGGAACGGGCATGGAAATTTTTGCGGCAGCGGGAGGCCAGCGGCCAGCGCTCGTTGCGGGTGTTGGATTTTGGCACCGGCAGCGGTTGCCTGGCCATCGCTCTCGCCGTGAAGATTCCCCATGCTCAAGTGCGGGCCATCGATGTTTCCGAAGCTGCCTTGAACGTGGCCCGTCAAAATGCCCTGCGACATCATGTGGCGGAACGAGTTCATTTTCATGCCGGTAACGGCTTTGCGGCGCTGCCGGAGCCCTTCCAGTTTGACCTCCTGGTGAGCAACCCGCCCTATATTCCGAGCGCCCAAGTGGACACATTGGAGCCGGAAGTTCGTGAGCACGATCCGCGCGTCGCGCTGGACGGGGGCAGCGATGGCTTGGATTTCTATCGGCGCCTCGCCGTCGAGTCACCGCGTTTTCTGACGGCCGGCGCTCGCGTCATGCTGGAGATTGGCGATGGCCAGGAGGAAGACATCCGGCAATTGTTTTGCCCGCCCGACTGGATCGTTGAAACAGTCGAAAAAGACTATTCCAAGCAGCCGAGAATCTTAATTGCGCATCGGCCCCTTTAATGAAATTCTCTCGCACAGTTGAGCGATGCGTTATGAGTATAAAAATGTTTGAACCCCAAAGGCTGGTCCCTCATGGATAGCCTTTCCATCCGAGGGGGTGTGCCGTTGCGCGGGGAAGTCACCATCAGCGGAGCCAAAAATGCCGTCCTCCCCATCATGGCCGCCACGCTGCTGACGTCTGAGCCGTGCATTATCCGTCGGGTGCCTGACCTGAGCGATGTCAAGTTCATGGCCAAGATCCTGATCTCCCTCGGCGCCAAGGTCGAAGTGGATGGAGACACGGTGACGGTGAGAGCGCGAAAGTTAAAGGCCGTTGGCAATTACGATCTGATTCGGAAAATGCGCGGCTCCATCTGTATCCTCGGCCCGCTGCTGGCACGCCAGCATCACGCCAAAGTTTCTCTGCCAGGAGGATGTGTCATCGGAACGCGTCCCATCGATTTGCATTTGAAAGGGATGCGCGATCTGGGGGCGAAGCTGACGATTGAAAACGGCTACATCCATGCCAAGGCTTCCCGTTTGACTGGAGCGGATGTTTTTCTGGGTGGCCGGGCCGGCCCGACCGTCCTCGGCACCGCCAACGTGATGATGGCTGCCGTTCTAGCTGAGGGAGTAACGACCATTGAAAGCGCGGCCTGCGAACCAGAGGTTGTGGATCTGGCATTTTTTCTGAATAAGATGGGCGCACAGATCGTGGGCGCGGGGAGTCCCACCATTACCATTAATGGTGTCAGGGAATTGCATGGGGCTAAGCATGAGGTGATTCCGGACCGGATTGAAACCGCCACTTTCGCGATTGCGGCGGCGGCCACCAATGGCGAAATCACCATTAAAGGAGCTCGACCCGATCACCTTCACGCCGTGCTGGACAAGCTGCGTGAGGCAGGGGTAAAGGTGGAACGCAATGGGACGACCATAAAAGTCAGCCGCGGCACAAAATTGAATCCGGTGGAGATTACGACGCTGCCGTATTCTGGGTTTCCGACCGACGCCCAGGCACAAATGATGGTGTTGATGGCTTTGACCCCGGGTTTGGGCATCATCACGGAGAGAATCTTTGAATCGCGTTTCATGCATGTCAGCGAGTTGGCTCGATTAGGCGCAGAAATCTCCATCGAAGGGCCAAGCGCCATTATCAAAGGGGGCAAACAGCTCAGCGGCGCACCCGTCATGGCCAGCGATCTGCGCGCCTCTGCGGCCCTGGTGCTGGCGGGTCTGGCAGCGCAAGGAACGACCCAGGTTAACCGGATTTATCACTTGGATCGTGGCTACGAGAAAATCGATCAAAAACTGCGCCAGTTGGGGGCGCGCATTCGGCGCGTTGAAGAATCATGAAAGTTTTGATCACAATTTTGCTCATCGTGGGAGCGCTTGTTGGCGGGTGGAAGCTTTTAGAGTATTGGGATGACGTGGCCAAAGAGAGGGAGGCGAAGCAGGAGGCACTGGCCGCGCAGTTGGATCCCAAGCAACTCCCGGGCCTGCCTTATCAGCTCGAACAGCCCTTGCAAGAGGCCTACAAAAAAAATGCCCCGGGCTTGAAGGATTGGCTGGAGAAGGCGAAACGCTCCCCCCAAATTAAAGATCCCCGCCTGGCGTGGGTTGAGCTGGACTACGTGGTCCGTCTCTCGCTTGAAAACCCCGTTGAAGCCAAGCGTGTGTTTGCGGAAGTCAAGAAACGCGTTCCCGCCGGATCCCCTGTTTACCCCCGCATCAAGGCGTTGGAGAAAACCCTCGAATGATGCGCAAGTTTTGCTCGCTTTCGTGGCGGCATGAATTTAGACTTTCATCGTAGCAACACGTTCCAGAGCGATAACGAAAGCGACCAGTTATGGATGTTATTTTTAATTGTTCGCATTGCGAACAAGAATTGTCCGTGGATGCCGCCGGCGCCGGCACGGAAATCGATTGTCCGGCTTGCGGTCAAAAAATTGTCATTCCCCAGCCGCCACCACAAGAGCCGCACGCGGTCAATCCCATCTCCACCTCCGCGGCCGCCAAGGAAGAAAAGCACTTTGCGGTCCCCGTCCATAGCAAGCCATCCGAGAGTTTAATCAGCAAACCTCTCCCACCGTTGGAAGCGGCGGCGAAAGAGGGGGTCAAGCTGCGTGTCAAAACTATCCGCCGCTCTGATTGCATCGAGGTCGGCAAAGACCGTTTTGATGAAGTTGTCACTCATTTTCTGGAAAAAGTAGGCGAAGCCAACCTCGTGAAGCTGGAAACCTTCAGCTACACCCATTTGGACCTCGCCACGCGCGAGTGGGTCACGGATTACGGCGTGTTGCTGGTCTACCGAGGCTAGCTCAATCCTCCGCCAGCAGTTTTTCCACTCGGGGCGCTAATTTATCGCGCGCTTCCATCTGGCGCAAATTGCCTTTTTTATCAACCAGCCACATGGCCGGGATGCCTTCGATGCCGTACTTCTTCCCGATCTTATTGTCCCAGTACAAACCGTCGAAATACTGCGGCCAGGGCATATTCTCTTTGGCCACATATGATTGGAGATCCTTTTTGCTTTTATCAAAACTAACACCGATGATTTCAAATCCCTTCGAGTGCAGCTTTTGGTAGGCTGCCTTGACATTGGGCAGTTCGGCGCGGCACGGTCCGCACCAGGTCGCCCAAAAATCAATCAGCACCACTTTGCCCTGGAGTTGGCTTAGATCCACTTCCCGGCCGTCCACAGCCTTGAATTTCATGGTCAAGGGCTTGCCCACCGCCGCGGCGCTGAGTTGAAGAGATGTGTCACTCCCCGCGGCCGGGGCCCGGTTCGTGTTACAGAAGCTGGCGAGTATAATCACGGCCAGCCAACGGAAAGCGTGAGAGGTCAAGTTCATGGTTTAGTGTAGGTTATTTGTGTTTGTTTGTTGGGCAAATACTTTCAGGTGAGCGCCGCCCGAATGCGTTTCACCAATTCGTTATCCGGAGCGCCGCTACCTTTCAAGTTGAAAATGCTCGCGGCCAGAAAGCGGTCGCGCCAGGGCGGCGCCAAATGATGATAATCTTCCAGCACTGCGGAACTGAATTTGTAATCGTGCGAGTCGTGACCCTTCAAAAAAACAAGGCGGCGGGCGGCGTTCGCCAGCGGCTTGGGGTCGGGATTCTCCTTTAAAAAGCCCAGGAGCTTTTGCGAAGCCGAAAGGCGGTTCTTGCTGATTTCCGCAAATATTTCTTCAACCGCCGCTGGGCCAGATTCCTTTAAAGGCGTGGGCTCCAATTCATCAATTCGGATGCCTGTGTCCTTGTTGTTCCCGCGAAAGAGCGGGAGGTAGGCGGCATTCTGAAGGAGCAACAAGCGGCGTGTCTCCTCATCCCGGCAGTGTTGCCAGGAATAATGCATGGCATTGGTGCAGGTGGTTGCGTGCAACGAGAGAATGCCGGGATTCCGCATCAATAGCTCACCCGCCCGGGCAAACAGTGCGTCAAACATGGATTGCGGCCCCACGCCGCCATTAAGCAACTCGACCACCTTATCGCTCGCCTCGCTCGCGGAACCCTGGCGGGTGACCTGGAGCAATTCCGCGGTCGCTTCAGCGCTCCGCTTGCCGTCCAACCAACCCGGTCGAATAGTTTTTGCGGCGGCTAAATTGTGGCGAAAGGGCCGATCCGCAGGCAAATCCGCTTTGGCCGGATTCTCTTTTGCGCCATTGCGGTCGAGCAAGGCGTAGGCGAGCGAGCGCAGGACTGGCTCAGCATGATGCCAGCCGATGGCCTCCAACGCGCGAAAACTATTGGCCACGTAAATGGCTTTGTGGCCAATCTCCCGAAAATCCCGCGCCCCGTAGCGACAGAGAATCTCGAAAATCTCATTCGCGCCAGCGGTGCGAGCAAGCCCCACTATGGCGGCGTCCGCGGCTGCCTCGTCCCAGTTATCCATCGCTTCTATGAAGGCAGCTTTGGCTTTATGGCTTGGGGGCACGGACGATTCATCCACTGGCCCCATTGTCCAATCGCCTTCTTTCTCGTCAGCAGCCTGGGAAACTTTGAATTGATCCAGCGCCCAGAAAACAGGCAGCCAGCGGTCGGAATCCGGCGAGGACAAACTGGCCAAATGGGCCGAGTTGACCACCAGGACGGCATGAAATTTGAAGCCCACGGGACGAGGCTGAATGTTGCGGACACCGGCCAGCAACAGCGCGGCGAGCACCTCGCGGTAAGTGAGCCCGTGGCGAATTCGGCTGCCCACTTCTTCCAGCAGCCGCTCGCGTGGCGTATTTTCAAGCAACCGCACCAGCGGCTCAATCTCCGGATGAACCTGGACCATCGCCGGCGCCAGCTTGGCCTCTGCCGCCGAAACCGGGCCAAGCTGCGCCAGAAAGCCAAGGTCACCAAGCCCCGCCCAGGCCGTGCTACCCCCGGCAATTCTTAGAAATGATCGGCGCTTTATCACCGTGGAGCCGAGCCGGCCAGGCTCAGGTTGAGTTCGATGTCATTGGAGACCTTCTCTTCCAGCTTCGCCCCTCCAATCGCAAAATCGCTTCGCTTAACGCTGAAATTGCTGCGCAAAACTAACAAATCGCCTTTTTGGTTTGGTATCCGCAGCCCCAGCTTGTCCTTTAAGTAGGTCATCTTCACCGGCACTGTGATTTCCTTGCTCGCGCCTTTGATGGTCATTTTGCCAGTAATATCCGCAGTGGTCACGTCCGCCTCTGTTTTGACGTTCTTCGCTCCTGCCACTTCAAAGATGATTTCCGGATATTTAGCCGCGTCCATCCAATTGGCTCCCTGAAGATGCTCCTTTTGCATGGGATTGCCGACATGCATAGAGGAAACAGCAACGATGATTTTGCCTTTCACAGCTCCGGGATCTTGCGGATCAAAAGTGACCTTTCCTGAAATACCGCTGGCCGTGCCGTTGATCGATTCCAGCGGCGCATCAGTTTTGAAAACCACGTTGTTGACTCCTTTTGGATCTTTGAAATCGAATTCCAGCGGAGCGGCCAGGGAAAGCCCGAGCTTGGAGAAGAGGAGGATCGCGGCAAGGATCAAGTTTTTCATGGAGTGGTAGAAATGTATTCGGGTTGAAGTTTAGTCACGGGCGCAAATTACTTTTCGACGGGTTTCCCTGCTTTCTCCCAGGCCCTGAATCCCCCTTGAAGGTTGTATAGGTTTCTAAAATCAAGATGGCTCATTTTGCCGCACGCTTTCGCGCTGCGAACGCCGCTGGCGCAGTTGACCAGATACGTTTTGCTTTTGTCCAGCGCCGCCACCTTCTTTTCAAAGTCCGGCCCATTGACATCGATGTTGAGAGCGCTCGGCATGTGGCCTTTGGCGAACTCCGCCGGCGTGCGCACATCCAGAACCGGATTGTGACCCTCTGCGCGCAATTTATCGAATTCCTCCACACCTACAGTCTTGAATCCCTCGCTCTTGACACCGGGCGTTCCGGGAGTTGAGACATGCGGTTGCTCTGCTCCGAGGAGAGGCCAAACAGCCAGGCAACCCATAAACATAACCAGACGCGGAACTTTCATTTTCAACGATTGATTGGACTGTTTTCCCGCATCGATTCTTCATCTTCATGCAACATCTTGTTTTATTTGTCAAAGTTTATCGCCGCGGAAGCGGCGGCTGGACGCGTCCAGGCAAGCGGCCAAGGCTGCGCAACGGATCGTGCTGAAAGGGAACTTGTCTGAAAAATCCACGGATTCGCCGCGTGAGGGCGCGCAGCCTGCGCGAAATACCGTGAAACCGGTTCCCCTGCAGGCCCGCTCCCCCGACCGGGCGTTCAGAAGGGATCAGTCAATTAGTTGGATTCTGCTGAAGAACCCCCCATTTTTAAAAAGTTGGAGTGAATGCGTGAAAGTCGCGCAAAAAATATCTCTCTAAAATGCCGTGGACGCGATGTTTATTGGTTGCCCTTGGTGTTTTGGTGGTGTTGTTAACTGTTAGTTTTTGAGCAGCTAGGGTTTTTCAGCAGAATCAGAAAAGTGCATTTCTCCTCTTGGCTTTGCCCCCAGAAAGAGGCATTGACCTTTGATGCCATGCAATCTGCGGGTAGCTTGTTTCCCGGAAGCTCCCTCCCTGCCGAGTTACAAGATGAGTAAACATCTCGAAGCCGATTCACAATGGTTTACGCTCAAACTGGTAAATGTTAACTATTTGCTCATGGGTAATTTCGAGCACACGGGACATATCCCAGGACCTTTCCACTCAGATCATTCAATTCCTGCCTCTGTGCCTCAGTGTCTTTGTGGTTCATCGTTTTGGCGTCGTGCCTCTGCGCAATAGCATGTTTTAAAAAAGCTCTTGATTATGCCAGCCTAAAATCCTTCGCCCAGTTTTTCAACCACAGAGGCACAGAGACACAGAGGCGAAAAGGGAGACGACCAGCCCGAAACCCAAGCGGGGTCCCCCGGTCTCATTCTTGAACAAATCTCCGCACGCAACCCGTTTCACTCCTTGCTCTCAATACATAAACCCAGGACCTTTCCACTCAGATCATTCAATTCTTGCCTCTGTGCCTCAGTGTCTCTGTGGTTCATCTTTTTGGCGTCGTGCCCCTGCGCAATAGCATGTTTTATCGACTCCCAATCCGTATCCCCTGTTATATTCAACCTCACTGGCCCGTCTCCAGGACCGTGCATTCGGCCACAGGCTGGATTCCTGAGGTAATAATAAAGCTTTCCCCATTTTTGGGCAGTTTAAATTCCATTTCCTGTGACAACGCGAAGAGACGGGCCGTTTTGCAATCCTTGGCATCCCCATCCCAGTCAGTTAACTCGACCCAGATGCTGAAAATTCCGTTAATACCTTCTCTTTTTCGGTAACCTGTAGCCGCGAACGACGACGACTGGGGGAATGGAAATGAATGGGCGTCAATCATCCATTTGAAACTGACCACAACCAATCTGCGGGAACGGCTCATAGCACCTCCTATGGAACAATATTTCCTCCTAATACGCGCATCGGCGGGGTCAAACCATCTATTGTTGTCTTTTGATTCATTTCCTCATCGTCGTTTCCGCCCTGCTACAGGATGCGAACCCCTCTTTCATCGCCCGGTGCAACCGCGCGTTTGCGGTGTTGTAGGTTCCCAAATGAACACGCGCCGTGATGTCCTTGATCGTCAGGGTGGTCTCACGCCGCAGCCGCACCGCCATGGCCAGTTTCCCTGGGTCGTTCTTTGGCCGGCGGACCAGGTCCCGCGCGCTCCAACCAAGCCACAGTCGTTCCTCGGCCACTAGCCGGTCGGCCTTGGCTTGGGCGGTCTTCCGACAAGCCTCGCCGAGGGTCTTGATGAAGTCATACCGGTCCACGTCGTCGAAGAAGATGTCATCGCGCTGATCGCCACGGCTCATCACGTGATACATGGCCCCGGGATATT
>JBBRPK010000206.1:0-8502 GCA_038228235.1 Verrucomicrobiota bacterium | reverse complement strand
GGGCGGCGGGTCTTTTGTCTGCGGCCTGCGTTGACTCGGCCGTCACAGCCCGCTGCGGGGATGCTCCGGCCTCGCCGCCTTGGCCACAGCCAAAATCCCTCGCCGCAGGACCCCACGCAATTTTAAAACAGGCTCTAAACCGTTGCTGGCGCAGGTTTATCACTCGCGCAACCCGCCACTCCTCACAGCAGCCCCTGATAGGCCAGCCATAACGCCCGAAAATACTTCATCACCCGCACCGGATCGGCGCTGGCGGGAATTTCCGCCAGACAAAACCCACTAAAGCCGCTCTCCTTTAAACGAGTGAGAAGTTTGCGAAAGGGGTATTCCTCCAGATAAAGATCGCGCATATGCACAGAGAAAATCTTGTCCTTCACCAGATCGAAGTTGTGGTCAAAGCCTTCGCCCTCGAGGTCGCTTTGGTTCGAATTCCAGCAAGCTCCAACATTTTTACGATCCGCCGCGTCCAGGATGGCGCGAATGTGCGGCAGTAGAGAGGTCTCTGTTCCATGGACCTCCAGCCGGATCAGCATTCCGTAATTCTCGGCGAACTCGCCCAACTCGCGCAAGGAGCGGCCGATCTGTTCGAGCGTCGTTTCTTTCGCTACCTCTTTGGGCAGAGCGTTGGGACGCACTTTCACGCCGCTGGCTCCAACGTCGTGGGCGAGGACAATGTAGTCTTTGGTGGCGGCGATGTCCTTCTTAAGTTTGTCCTGGTCGGGTGTATGGAAGTCAAACGCGCTGCCCAACCCCATGAGTTGAACGTTGGACTCCGCGAAGCGCTGCCTCACTTTCTCTCGTTCGTCTTTGCTCAACGCCACTTCCACCTTGTGGGCATGGCCCGTCCGCAACTCCACGCCCTCGAAATGAGCCGCCTCGCAATTCTTAATGATCGTTTCGAGGTCCCAAGCCTCGGCCAGATTGTAAGTCACCGTGCCCAATTTCATCCGGGACGCTTTGCCGGAAAAACTGGGCGGTTTGGTGGTGGCGGCCAGTGCTGCGCCATGAACCGCCAAGGCCCCGGCGCTTAAACCAGCGGCCTTCAAAAAAGAACGACGTGTATTATTCATAGAATCATGAAATTCTCATTTCGCTATCCTACGCCCTTTTGGTTATTCTTGACCAGTTTCGAGCCGAGTGAGTCCGCAATCGCACGATCTCGCTCCTGGGGGAGCTCCGCACGCTCCGTTTCCCTTTGACTCTCGCCGCACATGCATTATCCTCTCGGTCCCTGACTGGACTATGGCGAAGCTGACGGTGAACAACCTGGACGTGCGCGGAAAACGTGTCTTCGTGCGCGTGGATTTTAACGTGCCGATGGAGGAACGAGGCGGCCAAATGGCTATTACGGACGCCACCCGCATCAAAGAGACCCTTCCGACGCTGGATCTGCTTCTCAGCCAAGGGGCGAAAATCATTCTTGCTGCGCATCTAGGCCGCCCCAAGGGTCAGCGGGAAGCGTCCATGTCATTGCGGCCGGTGGCCGCGGCACTCGCCGAGATGCTTATCCGCGACGTCAACTTTGTGGATGATTGCATCGGGGAAAAGGTGGAGAAAGTAGTAGCGGCCATGCATCCCGGACAAATTGTGCTCCTGGAAAACCTCCGCTTTTATAAAGAAGAAGAGGCGAATGACCCCGCGTTCGCCGAAAAGCTCGGGCGTATCACCGATGTTTATGTGAACGATGCCTTCGGCGCTGCTCATCGCGCTCATGCTTCGACTGAAGGCCTGCCCCGCGAGATCGCGCGTCGAGGCGGAGTGTGCGCCGCAGGGTTGTTGATGGAGCGCGAATTAAAATTTCTGGGAGAGGAGTTGGACAAGCCGGCGCGTCCTTTCGTGGTTATTCTTGGAGGGGCAAAAGTTTCAGACAAAATCAAAGTCATCGACCGTTTGTTGGAAAAAGCGGACGCCATCCTGATCGGGGGCGCCATGGCTTACACGTTTAAGCTGGCCCAAGGATTGAAAGCCGGCAAATCATTAGTCGAACCAGATAAAGTGGATATGGCCAGGGCGGCGGTGGCAAAAGCCACGGCGCGCGGAGCGCAGTTTTTGATTCCCACCGACGACATCATTGCCACCCCGGTGGATACGGGAAAGCTAAACAAGAAGGGCAAGGCGATCATCGAAATGCAAAAGCCACGGCTAAACACCGAGGCGAACATCCCGGATGAGGCTTGCGGCCTGGACATTGGGCCGGAAACCGCGAAGAGGTATTCGGAGGTGATCCGTTCGGCCAGGACCATCCTTTGGAACGGCCCGATGGGCATGTTTGAAGATCCGCGATTTGCCGAAGGCACCAATACGGTGGCCAAGGCCGTGGCCGAGGCCACGCAAAAGAGCGGAGCCAAGAGCATCATCGGAGGGGGTGACAGTGTAAAAGCGCTGAACAATACGGGCCTGGGTGACAAGGTGACGTTTATGAGCACAGGAGGAGGAGCGAGCTTGGAATTTTTGGAAGGCGCGGTTCTGCCTGGCGTGGCGGCATTGACGGAGATCTGACAGCACGTTGAATCGAAAACCGGATAGGAAATTGAAGAGAGCATGGAAAAAGAACGCAAACTGATTATTGCCGGCAACTGGAAGATGAACAAGACAGTAGCCGAAGCGCTGGATCTGGTCGCAGGCATCAAGCGCGAGGTGAGAGAAGTGAAAGAGGTGGACATCGTGGTATGTCCGCCTTTTACGGCGTTGTGCGAAGTCTCCAAGGCCGTCCTCAACACCAACATCCGCCTGGGCGCGCAAAACATGAGCGAGCAGAATTTCGGGGCCTATACAGGGGAGATTGGAGCCGGGATGTTGAAAGAATTCTCGGTGCGTTATGTGATTCTTGGCCACTCGGAGCGGCGTCAATACCAGAGAGAAAGTGATGAATTGGTTTCAAAAAAGGCGCTGGCGGCGCATGGAGCTTCCCTCAAGCCGATTGTTTGTGTGGGGGAAACGCTGGCCGAGCGGGAGGCGGGAAAGACGGAAAAAGTCCTGCAAACTCAAGTGCGCGGGAGCCTGGCGGGGTTGATGCCGGAGCAGATGGAAGAAACGGTTTTAGCCTATGAACCCGTTTGGGCCATCGGAACTGGAAAAACCGCGACGACGGCGCAGGCACAGGACGCGCATGTTTTTGTGCGACGATTGCTGCTGGAGATGTTCGGGGAAACGGTTGCGCGCAAGGTCCGCATCCAATATGGTGGAAGTGTGAAGCCGTCAAACGCGCGCGAGTTGATGAGTCAACCGGACGTGGATGGCGCCTTAGTGGGTGGGGCTTCATTGGAAGTGCGGAGTTTTGGCGATATCGTCAAAAACTCCATCTAAAGAGAAAGACATTATGAGTTGGATTGTTGGTATTTTATCGGTGTTCCTTGTCATCGCTTGTTTATTGTTGATTCTGCTGGTATTAATCCAGCTACCAAAGAAGGAAGCAGGCATGGGCCAGGCCTTTGGCGGCAGCGCGACCGATGCCTTATTCGGCGCGGGCAGCGGCACGGCGTTGACCAAAATGACCAAATACACTACGGTCATCTTTCTCGTGCTGACGCTCTTCCTCTGGGTCCTCAAGGCCCAGGAAGTCAAACACAGAGGGTCCAGCCTGGAAAAGACCATGCAAGAACTCGGCAAGACAGAGAAACCGCTGCCTCCGGCGGCGAAAACTGGCCCCGCACCGACAGCGAACCCCATGGTTACCGCTCCCTCGAACAGCCTCTTGATGGCGGCGCCAACGAATGCCGCAACGAAGAATAGCACCAACACATCCCCCGCGGCAGAAGCCGAGAAGGCCAAGTAACCTGTTTGATGCAATCTGCACCGAACGCCCTCTATCGAATCAAGAGGGCGTTTCGTTTTCTGAGCCAGGTGGGCGAGTTTAAACTCCTCCGACTGTCGAGCCTCTGGATTCCGGTCTGCGCCTCCCTTGTATTCCCTGGCTGCGCAGCCAAGGAAAGACGCGCTGACCTCGTCATTCTCAATGGGGCAGAACCCGAGTCCCTTGACCCCGCCATCGTCACAGGCCAGCCTGAGATGCGCATCGCGCTGGCGCTATTTGAGGGATTGGCCCGGTTCGATCCGCGGACGGGCCAAGCGGCGCCGGGTCTGGCGCAGAACTGGGAGAAATCTGCTGATGGGCGCACGTACACTTTCCATCTCCGGACCAACGCCCTCTGGTCAACCAAGGATCCGATTACGGCGGAGGACGTTGTGTATTCCTGGGGCCGGCTGCTCAAACCCTCCACGGCAGCGGGTTATGCCGGACAATTGTATTACATCAAAAACGGCGAGGCGTTTAATAATGGCAAAATCAAGGACGCTTCGCAGTTGGGCCTTCGGGCCCTCGACGCCCGGACCCTGCTGGTGGAACTGAATAGCCCGACGCCATTTTTCATCGAGTTGTGCGCGTCCCCTGCGCTGGCGGTCGTGCCGCGCCAGGCCATTGAACAGCACGGGGACCGATGGCTCCGGTCGCCCGCCTTGCCCGTGAGCGGGGCGTATCAATTGGAAGCCTGGCGCATTCACGACAAGATACGTCTGCGCAAGAACCCGCTTTATTGGGACGGCGCCCAGACGCAAAATGAGGTGGTCGATTTCCTGCCCGTGGAATCCGCCAATTTGGCGATGAATCTTTATAGGACACACCAGGCTGATATTATTTGGGACAAGGGCCTGATTCCAACCGAGTTAATGGATGTGCTAAGCGCTGATCCTGATTGCCATGTTTTCGACTACCTCGGAACTTATTTTTTTCGATTCAACGTGAGGCGCAAACCTCTGGACGATGTGCGGGTGCGGAAAGCCTTTGCGCTGAGCGTGGACAAAAATCGAATCGTGGAAAAAATCACCAAAGGCGGCGAGCAAGCCGCCCATCATTTTACGCCCAACGGAGTGGCGAATTATAAGCCGCCGCAAGCACTTGGGTTTGATCCGAATGAGGCGCGGCGACTTTTGGCCGAAGCGGGCTATCCAGGCGGGAAAGGTTTTCCCTCCTTCCAGTACCTCCTGAATGCCAAGAAGCTGAACGAGCAGATCGCCATCGAATTGCAGGAGATGTGGCGAAAAGAACTGGGCATCACAATCGAACTCCGCCAGATGGAGTGGAAGGTCTATTTAGCCACCCAAAACGAAATGGATTACGACCTGTCGGCCAGCAGTTGGATCGGTGATTACAACGATCCGAACACCTTTTTGGAGATATTCCTGGGCCACAATGGGAATAATCGCACGGGGTGGAATAGCGAGCGCTATGACCAATTACTGCGCGATGGAAACATGCAAGTCGATCCGCGCCAACGTGAAAAGCTCTTGCAGGAAGCCGAGACATTGCTGGTGCGCAACGAGATACCCATTGTGCCGCTCTGGTTTTATAAAGGAATCACCTTTTTTAATGACAGTCAGATCGAAGGGATTTATTTCAATCTGGTTGATGAGCACCCGGTGAATGCAATTCGGAAAAAGAAATAATATGCGTTCGTTAGAAAGTGAGAAACCTGCCCCGAGAAAGTTTCCTCCCGCACCAAGTCTGCTCGGCCCCGCCCCATGTATTTTCTAAAACGCCTTATCCTTATGGTCCCGCTGTTGCTCCTCATCAGCATTTTGGCGTTTGTGCTGGTGCGGGTGGCGCCGGGCGGGCCATTCGACAGGGAACGCAAACCGGCCTCGCCAGAAATAGAGCGCAACCTCAAAGCCAAATACCACCTCGATGAACCGGGTTGGAAACAGTATTTGCGATACTTAAGCGGTCTGGTCCAGGGTGATTTTGGGCCCTCGCTGAAGTACCGCAACCACAGCGTCAACGACATTATTCGACAGGGCCTCCCAGTCTCCCTAACACTTGGCATGTTGGCTTTTTGCTTCGCGCAAGGCGTCGGGATTCCGCTCGGCTTCTATACGGCGGCGCGGCGGGGCCAGTGGGGTGATTTTGTGGGAAGTTTTGTGGCCATTCTGTTCATTTGCATACCTGGATTCGTCGTGGGTCCGCTGCTCATCATGGCCTTCGCTATCCATTGGCGCCTATTCCCGGCTGCGTTGTGGGAAACGCCTTGGCACGCGATTCTCCCGACCGTGGCCCTCGGACTCTACTTCGCAGGCAAAATCGCCAGGCTGATGCGGGAAGGGATGCTGGGGACAATGCATGAGGGGTTCATCACCACCGCGCGCGCGAAGGGGCTGAGCGAGAGCGCCATTCTATTAAAGCACGTGTTTCGGCTGGCGATTTTGCCTGTCGTTTCCTATTCAGGACCGCTGTTGGCCGACTTACTGACCGGCTCGTTCGTAGTCGAAAATATTTTCCAAATTCCCGGAATTGGTGTTTTCCTGGTGAATAGCTCGCTCAACCGCGATTATACCATGGTGGTGGGCCTGGTTTTGGTGTACGCAGCGTTGCTCCTGATCATGAATCTGCTTGTGGACGCCG
This sequence comes from Verrucomicrobiota bacterium, assembly GCA_038228235.1. Lineage (GTDB taxonomy): Bacteria > Verrucomicrobiota > Verrucomicrobiia > Limisphaerales > JBBRPK01 > JBBRPK01. Next base: position 2,108 of record JBBRPK010000206.1, on the reverse strand, counting down.
GCTACAGTTTGCTCGACCCGAGGGTGCAATATGAGTGAGAGGCCGCGAGCTATTAAGCGGCGCTCAATATTTTCGTTGTCTTCAAAATGCTTCTAACTCCTTCTACCTGAGCCTATGGAAGCCGCTGACTTCAACGCTCAACGCTCAAAGAGCCCGAACCAAAGGGCCTGGCGACGATTCAAACGAAACCTGCCCGCCCTGATCAGTCTCGCCCTTTTCCTTCTTCTACTAGCGCTCATTTTCCTTTGGCCGATGCTTTCGGCTTACAAACCGGAGGAGCTCTCGGAAGCGCAATTCCAGCCTCCCAGCGCGCTCCACTGGTGCGGGACCGATGTGCATGGGCGCGATTTGCTGGCCCGGATCATGTCCGGCGCCCGCGTTTCGCTGCTGGTCGGAGCAGTGGGCGCCGCGGTGAGCCTGCTCATCGGCGTCATGTGGGGGGCCGTGGCGGGTTATATCGGTGGACGGCTGGACGGAGTGATGATGCGGGTGGTGGATGTGCTCTACTCGCTGCCCTCCATCGTATTCGTGATCGTGTTGATCACGACCCTCGAAGATCTGGTCAAAGCGGCGCTTCCCGGAGGATTCGGAGCAGACTCGGGGCTGTCCGTCCGCTTGCTCCTGCTGTGCGTTGGATTGGGGGCAATCTCCTGGCTGACGATGGCGCGAATCGTCCGCGGCCAAGTGTTGACGTTGCGCGCGCGAGGCTTTGTCGATGCGAGTCGCGCGCTCGGAGCCGGTCATGCGCGCATTGTGTGGCATCACATTTTGCCGAATGTTTATGGGATTATTATCGTTTACCTAACCCTTACAGTGCCCGGAATTATTTTATATGAATCCTTCCTCAGTTATTTGGGGCTGGGCATCCAGCCACCGATGGCCAGTTGGGGTTCGTTGATCGCCGAAGGGGCCAGCCAGCTCAATCCCATCCGAATTTATTGGTGGCTGATCGTTTTTCCCGGCGTGGCGTTGGTGGCGGCTTTGCTGGCGCTGAATTTTTTAGGCGATGGGCTGCGGGATGCGTTTGATCCGCGCGCGACTTGATTCTGGGAGAATTCAGGATGCACTTCCCGGGCCCTTTGGAAAAGTAGTGTTTGTTAAGGGCTCGGTGGAGAATCAGGCTGGCCTTTCATCGACGCGTAACAACGACCTAAAAAACAATCAGACCGGTTGTGACGGATGCGCACAGGATTGCCGGCGGACTGACTCCGCGGTTGACTTCGCGGATGAAACTGCCAACCGCGAACGAGGCCGACGTGCCAAGGGCCAAAATTGTTCTCTACTTACTGAATCCCGATCATCGGTCCGGCAAAGGAAAGGCCATCTTCTTCTCCAGCCAAGGCTTTACCGTTGAGCGGTGGCAGGAGCTCGCGGACGCGTTGCGCCGTCATTCGGCTGAACATGAGGTTACCAGACGGGAACCGACCTCGTTAGGCGCGGGCTTCGTCGTGGAAGGTCCGATGCGCATGCCCACTGGTGCGGTTGCCAACATCCGCTCGGTATGGCTTATTGAAAGCGGCGAAAGCATGGCGCGGTTGGTTACCGCCTATCCATTGCGAAACAAAAAGCGATTATGATCAAAGAATTGGACGATATAGTTCTCGCGTGCGATCTCCCGCAGTACGGCCTCAGCGCCGGTGACATCGGCACCGCGGTGTTGGTCCATCGCGGGGAAAAAGGTTACGAAGTGGAGTTTACTTCCCTGGACGGCGATACGATTGCTGTATTGACACTGATGCCTGATCAGGTTCGTCCGGCGCATGCCGGGGAGATCGCGCACGCGAGGGAATTGGCTCCGACGCAATAATTTCAGAGCGAGGCCAAATCGCGCCACGCCGGCTTCCGGCAAAGGGGTCTCCACGGTCCTCCCCATCCTCGACATCTTGCATTGTTCGAAATATGTTCAGTCACGCCGCGATTTGCTTTTTGCCGCGCGCGGCCAGACCAGGGAAATAGTTCTTCCTCTTAGAGCCTGTTTTAAAATTCCGTGGGGTCCTGTTTTCGGGGAAAAGGCCGGATGGCGAGGCGCGACGAGGCGAGCATATCCGCCAGCGATCTGCGACCGAGGAGCAACGAAGCCAGTCGCCCATTTCCGCGAAAACCCTCCG
>JBBRPK010000205.1:0-8618 GCA_038228235.1 Verrucomicrobiota bacterium | reverse complement strand
GCGACCATTTTTGTCCCGGAGGGACAAACGACCGACAATAGCCCGGCGTTTCAACGCCGGGTTTAAGGTTCGTGCCGGACAAGTCCCGGAGGGACGGCCGAGGCAATCGATCTCAGCCGTCCCTTCGGGACTTATGCAATGTCGAATTCGTGTTCCCAACGTTAAAACGTTGGGCTATTGTCGTTTATCCCTCCGGGATAAACCGGGGGGAAATACCCCACGGTGAAGCCCCCTCTCTCCTACCTGCCCGATCCCCGCTACTCTGGGGCGTTGAAACTCAGGTTGGGGCGCAAAACTGAACGAAAATCCCCTTGCTGTTAGCCCCTCCCTGAGATCCGGAAAAGAAGCCTAGTTGGGGCGCCTTGTTTGGGGATGATCTAAATTCCTTTGAGGCAGCAACAACTTTCGCGGGAAAATAGGCAGCGATTCTCATCTTTCGTGATGGCCAACGTTTGGCGCCCACCCTTTAGGGTGCCCGCCTGTCGTGAAACACGCTAAAGCGCGGACACCAAATGGGCGTGGCGTTGTAAAATAAGAATTGCTGGAAAAGCCTTGCTCAGGTGCGGGGGAGAGTGCATATTTGCGGACGGACACTGGCGAAGGCTGGCGGACACTGGCGAAGGCTGGCGGACACTGGCGAAGGCTGGCGGACACTGGCGAAGGCTTTGTGTTCGAGAACGGTTTTTGACAAATGCCCGATATTGCCCCACCGGAGATGAAGGAGCTTGCCCGGCGACTTCTCGCTCGAGAGACGCCATCGCGCAAACGGAGCGAAGCGGGAGAAACCACGGCCTTCCCCGTCTGTGAAAAATTCCGCCGGCCACTCAGCAGCTTTACCGGCGTGGCTGGTTTTCGCTCGCTCCTGTCTCGCGCTCTGGCGCTGGCCGGCGAGGAAGTTCACTGGTTGCGCGCGCTGCATATCAAGGCAGACGGGTCGTTGGAGGGCCTGGATGAACTGGAGGCCGAACTTGACGCGCGCGAGGTCGCCGAGGGCGAAGTCGTCCTCGTGGGGCATTTACTCGAATTGTTGGTGACTTTCATCGGCTCGACCTTCACACTGCAGTTGTTACGCGATATTTGGCCGAACAAAAACGGTCTGAATTTTTGAAACGGAACAATGCTATGAAGAAAAATACCGTCCCGCCCGCCAAGCCGCCGAAAAAGGCGGCCCAGCCGGAGAAAGTGAAAATCCGCCAACTGCGGACCGGCATTCGCGGCCTCGATGACATCCTGGGCGGCGGGCTGCCGGAACTCTCCTTCAACATCATCGCGGGCGCGCCGGGTTGTGGCAAGACTACGCTGGCGCATCAAATCGTCTTCGCCAATGCGACCCCGCAGAAACCGGTGATTTATTTCACCATCCTTGGCGAGCCGGCCCTGAAAATGTTGCGCTACCAGCAACAATACTCCTTCTTCGACCCCGCCAAGTTGACTAAGGCCATCCGCTTTATCAACCTGAGCCAGGTGGTGTTGGAGAAGGATTTGAGCGCAGTGCTGGAGGAAATTACCAGAGAGGTGCAAGCGTCCAATCCCAGCATGGTGGTGGTGGACTCCTTCCGCACCGTGGTGCGCAAAGCGCAGGCCGGGAAAAACGAAATCGAACTGCAAGGCTTTGTCCAGCACCTGGCCCTGCTTCTGTCCACCTGGCAAGCCACTACTTTTTTGATCGGCGAATATACCCATGATGAGTTCCGCGACAATCCTGTCTTCACCGTGGCCGACGGCCTTTTCTGGCTCACCCAAAATACGGATCGAAACTCCGTGGTGCGGAAGTTGCAGGTCCTGAAGTTGCGCGGCCAGGAATCGGTGCCGGGCTTGCACACCGTCCGCATTACCGGGGACGGGCTGCAAACCTTCCCGCGCACTCTGGGCCTGATCTGGAAAAAAGTTAGAGCGCTCAATCGTCGGCGTCTGTCCAGCGGCATTCCCGAACTGGATAAGATGATGGGCGGGGGCATTCTGGAAGGTGACAGCGTGCTGGTGTCCGGACCTTCGGGGACGGGAAAATCCGCGCTGGCGACCCATTTTCTGGCCGAAGGTCTGCGCCACGGAGAAGCGGGCATCGCGGCCATTTTCGAAGAACGCCCGAAAGGCTATACGGCGCGGGCCGACTCCTTTGGGCTGGACTTGGAAACTCCGCAAAAAGCCGGAAACCTCGAAATGCTTTATCTGCGTCCGCTGGACCTCTCGGTGGACGAGACTATGCAGGAAATTCTCGATGCGGTGAAAAGGACTAAAGCCAAGCGGCTGGTGATTGATTCGCTGGTCGGTTTTGAGATGGCGCTGGCCCCCGGTTTCCGGGAGGACTTTCGTGAATCGCTCTACCGCATGATCGCGGCGTTGACCGGAGCGGGGGTGACGATCCTCACCACGGTCGAGATCGAGGATACCTTCAATTCATTCGAGTTTAGCCACTACACCATTTCGTTTCTCACCGATGACATTATTCGGATGCGTTACGTGGAGATTGACGGCCAGCTTCGCAAAGTGATCGTCATAGTCAAAATGCGCGGCGGCAACCACAGCAAGGACATCCGTGAATATGTCATCACCGATGCGGGGGTAGTCGTCATCGGTCCCCGCCAGACGGATTATGTGCGATTGACCAGCGGGCTGCCGGAACGCGTCGGCCAAGCGCCGCCCGAGCCCCCGCCGGAAGCGAAAGCCAAAGTGCTGAGGGAAAATTTATGAATGGGGAATCGGGAAGCATGAGACAAGAAATGTTTGTCCCGCCCAGGGTAGGGCGCGACGCTCCGCGCGCGACGCGAATCGGACAGACGTGTTGGCATGCTGCAAAGCTGAACCGGCACGGGAAATCCAAGTCTTCCTTCCCTTCTCTTGCCTCAGTCCGGCGCGCGCGGAGCGACGCGCCCTACTTTTCGCGCCCCGGTGCGTCGGCGCTTATGCCAGAGGATATAAGGTTTTATCGCCGCAACAACTGCCCATCGCGGCCGCTGGGCTCGTACCTCGCAACCCTGGGCTGGATGCTGCAATCCCGTTGGGATTGAAAAAAGATTCTAAACCCATGTCGGGGCAAATAAAAAAAACCAAAGCCACGCCGGCGCCCCACCTGCGGAGCAGAGCCGCGCCGATCATCGAGCGCGCGCCCTTGCCTAGCCTCGAGGTGCAGGGAAGCGCGCACGTCGTGTCCTATGTGAATTCTGCCTTTTGCAGTCTGCTTGGAAAAACCAGAGAGGAACTAATCGGAAAATCCTTCGCGGAAATTGTTCCTGGAGGTGACAAATGCGTGCCGGTGTTAGACAAAGTATATCAAACGGGAGAAGCTGCAACACTTGCGCAGGAGGCTGACTCCGAACCCAATCCTACTCACTGGTTGTATGCGATATGGCCGGCGCTGAATGCCAACGAACGTCCGGTGGGGGTGATCATCCAGTTGAGGAAGGCCACCGATTTTCGTCAACACGCCACCGCGATTAACGAGGCGTTGCTCATCGCCGGGTTGCGCCAGCACCAACTCGCGGAAGTCGCGGAGAGATTGAACGCGCAACTGAAGGGAGAAATCACCGAGCGCGAACGAACGCAATCCGCGCTGCAAGCAGCCAAAGACCTGCTCGCGGCCCAAGCCGCGGATTTGGAGGTTCTGGTGGCCGAACGGACGGAGAAGCTGCGCGAAACCGTTGGCGAATTGGAAGCGTTTTCCTACAGCGTGGCCCATGACATGCGCGCTCCATTGCGCGGAATGCAAGGCTATGCCCAAATCCTTTTGCAAGAACATGCGAGCCAGTTGGACGCCGTCGCCCGCCCTTACCTTGAGCGCATCGCCAATTCCGCTTCGCGAATGGATGTGCTTATCCAAGACGTGCTGGACTATACGCGCGTGGTCCAAGCCGATACCCAGTTGAAGCCCGTGGACCTGGACCGGCTGGTCCGGGACGTGGTGGCAATCTATCCAGGCTGGCAACCCCCGCTGGCGGCAGTTCACGTGCAAGGATCGCTTCCGCCCGTCCTTGGCCACGAAGGATTTTTAACGCAATGCGTCTCGAACCTGATTGGCAATGCCGTCAAATTTGTTGGGCGCAATGCCACCCCGGTCGTGCGGATATGGGCCGAATCTGCCAACTCTGGCGTCCGCGTTTGGTTTGAGGACAACGGCATTGGCATTGCGCCGAAAGATCATAAGCGAGTTTTCCGCATGTTTGAGCAAATCAATTCCAGGAACGAATTTGAGGGGACTGGCATGGGCTTGACCATTGCTCGCAAGGCCGCCGAACGCATGGGTGGAAAAATTGGTTTCGAGTCCGAACTCGGAAAAGGAAGCAAATTTTGGATCGAGCTCCCGAAAGCGCCTCCACCATGAGCAAAGCGATTCTGTTGGTGGAGGACGATCCGAACGACGTCTTTTTCTTTAAGCACACTGTTCAGAAGACAGGCATCTTCAATCCGGTGCTCATCGCCAGCGACGGACGGGAAGCCTTGGACTGCCTGGAAGGCGCGGGCCGATTCGCGGATCGCGAAAAGTATCCGGTGCCCTGCCTGGTTGTTTTGGATTTGAAACTGCCTGGGCTGTCCGGACTCGAATTCCTGAAGTATCTTCGCGAAAAGCCCGAGTTGCGAAAACTCATCGTCGTGGTGCTGACCTCTTCGCTCAGTGGGGCGGATATAGCAGAGGCTTACGAACTGGGAGCAAATGCCTACCTGGTGAAACCTTCCGATCCAGACCGATTGGCGAGCATCGTCCAATCCATCAAAGATTTTTGGCTGACGCACAACCATCCGCCGCAAATAAACGAAAAGCGATTGGGGCAGGCCCGTCAAGTGCCGAAACGACCGAATCCGGGTGTCTAAAGGCCATAGCAGCAGGGTAACCACCCCACTGTGGATCAAGGGGGGATGCTCTATCCAATGCCACTAGGATTTTGAATGCCGGAGGCATGGAGGAGATTAGCCGGGGGCAAGTCCGCGCAGCCCCCGGACGCGACGCCAATTTTTAATTTCGCCCCGGCAGCGGAAGCGCCCTGGCCTCGGTCAGAAGGGAGTGACAGTTGGCTAGGAGTTGTCGAATTCACGGTTCTCGCCCCTGGCGCGACGCCCGGCACTACTTCGGGGTCTGATCGCCTCCTGGATGATTGTCTGAGCATTGAGCCAGGCGCTCCACTGGGCTGACGTTGCGCGAATTGCGTCAGGCGGCAGGAGGAATGGATTGTTCGGCCTTGGCCGCAGCGATTCGAAGGTTCGAACAAAGGCTGGCGAAAGAGTGGCCATTGCGTGACCGCAAGACAGGTGATTCCAAGACAAATTGAAAAGTCATAAGTCAAGACGCGACCCCGAGAACCCCGAGCCCCCCCCCGAGAACCGCTCCAGCAGGCAGGTAAACGCGAGGGCGCGGCGGACGGGGAGAACGCAACCGCTGCTACCGACGCGCAAGTCCGCGCTCAGGATGCTGGTTATGATGATGTCCTATCCGAATCGTTCCCACGGCATCAGCGAAGGTGCGAACACGACCCTGCACCTGCGCGACCTGATGACGTCCTTCCTCCATGAGAAACTGGCGGCCGGCCCGCGCTGACGCCTGGCAAACGGACTGCCAGCGCCTGCGAACCTTGACGGGCCGAATGGTGGCGTTCCTGCTCCCGGTGCCGGCTGGCCTGTTCCGGTTAGTTGGAGCCGGTGGTGGTTTCGAGGTCGCGCAACATTTGTTCGACCGTGGTGAGCAGCACCGGCACGTCGTGTTGGACCGTGTTCCAAAGCACATCATGCCGGATATCATCATAGCCGTGGCTGAGGCGATCCCTCATTCCGGCCACGAGCCGCCACGGGACGGCGGGGTAGCGGTCCCGCAATTCCGCAGGCAGGCGTTTCACGGCTTCGCCCAGGATTTCCAACGCCCGCTCGAAGGCAAGCAGAGCCTGCCAGTCACCAGTGAGAGCGGGCAGCGTTTTGCCTGCGCAGATGGCCTGGGCTTGGCGGGCGTAATCCGCAATCTGCCCCAGCGTCACCTTCGGATCATGGTTGCTCATAGATCGTGACGGCTTCACGGCGGACGGCGTCGGCGATGTATTTGTTCAGCTTGGAACAGAAATCCACTTTGTATCCGAGAATGGCTGAGAGTTCGTCGCCAAAGCCGAAATAGCGCAAGCCGACCCCGTCCAGCGCGCAGGGCCCAAACTCGGCCAGCACGTCCAGATCGCTGCGGGCGGGGTTGAAGTCGTCCCGCAAGACTGAACCGAAGAGGCTCAACTTGCAGATGCCGCGCTCACGGCAGAAGGCGGCGACTCTTTCGCGGTTGATGGCGATGGGCAGTTCGGCGGCGCTCATGGAGCCAGTGTCCTCAAGCGGCCCCTCCGGCGCAAGCTTTCGTGGACCAAAGGCGAGGTCAATGAAAATTCTTCAATGTCGCAGTGCAGAAAATCGACGCCATCCACCCGGCCAGGGTTTCGTCGCCAGCCTGTGCTGGATTGAGTGTGGTCAAAACGCTCGCCTGTTCGGTGCGAACCGGAGTGATGGGTAACGCCGCCGTTGTCCGCGAACTCGCGAAGGGTGGATCGGCATCTGTAGGGGCAGGCGGGCGTGATTCGAACCAATCAGGGTTTGGTCTGGATGGGACCGATATAGTCAGTCGCCACCACCACGTCGTCGAACCAGACTTTAATGCGGTGGCCGGCGGGTTTCGCAGTGTAGGTGTAGAGCCAGACGTAGTTGACGTTCAAACCCGGGACGGTGCGCCAACGGAATCCTTCAAAGGGCGCGCCGCCATTCGGAACGTCGAAATATCCCGGTCCGCCTTTTCCGTCGCTCCAACGTATGCCTTGGCCGCCTTCGCCAGGAGTGAACTTGTCGTAGGTCCATAAGCCTCTCGGGAAGCCTTTGCCCAAGTGGCTGACCAGGTTGCCGTCAATCCAGAGCGCCTGCTCGCCATTCGAATCGTCCGGGTCATTAAGTTTGATCATCTGCTCGATGCAGATCCATCGACCTTTCTCCACCTTGAGTTGCGGATCGCGGACGAAACTGTTGCCCCATGTTTGTCCGCCCGGCGGACTGCCCCGCATCTCACACCAGTAGGTGTAATAGTCCCACACCCAGGTCGAGCCGAACGGTTCGATCCCGGACCAGAAGGACTTCGCGCCGTCGGTCCGGTGACCGGCGTTGACCATCGGCCAGGCCGTAGCCGGATAGTTGCCCCCGAGGCAAGTTCCAAAGTGATGAATCTCGCCGGAGTCCGGATCGAACTTTACGTAGTAGCGGGCAAAGAGATGGTCGTAACCCCAGCCACCTGCCTTATTCTTGAGGCGGCGATAGAGTTGTGCCCCAGAGCCTTTGAGCCGTTCCATCACGAGGGACTGTTTCCCGCTGCTGCCGGGCGGCACATCGTTGGAGAAGGTCATGCCTTCGCGGTCGGAGACGTTTTCCCAGCGTTTCCAGAGGGTCTCGCGAGCGTCCTCTTCGAAGTCCTCGACAAAGACGACGCGCGGGTCACGCTCAATCCCGGCGTCCCGAGGATATTTGGACGCGATGCCATTAGTGTTGCCGCCAACGTCTGGCATCACCGCTCCAGCGAAAGCCAGAGATGGAGCAAGGAGTAATCCGAAGACGCGACGCGCGCGGTTCGCCAAGCATGACCTCTGGGCATTCATTGGCTTGATCCTACAGGACGATGACTTGCGCGCAAGGCGGCGTTTCGCGTGCTCGAGTAAGGGGTCAAGTAAGCGGTCAAACTATAGTCTGGACTAATCCTTCAGGGTTTGGTGAGTCTTTCGCCAGCGATGTAACTTGGCATTGAGGCTCCTCTAGGTTCCCAGGCGCAGCCGAGCTGCGATCCAGGGCAGCGTCAGGGTAGTTCCCCGCAATGATGTTCCCCCAGCTTCCCCCCATTCGCTCCAGCAAGCTCGCCTTGAACTCCGCGGGGCCCAGGCACCAACCTCGCCGCATCGCCTTCCATTCCTATTCGACTCTTAATTTGCGCGGCATGAGAAAATGCTTGCCCCCGGCATCATTTTATGTCGAGACTATAGTTTGACCCCTTTTTACGCTGGCACACCGAGGCCGGTGCGAGCCGGTCAGCCGTCCCTTCGGGACTCGATTGATTCCAATCCATTCCCGGCGTTAAAGCGCCGGGCTATTCTCAATCGTCCCTTCGGGACAAGCGCCATCGGCCAAAGCCGGACGGAACCGGCTTTCAAATCTTTGTGACGTTAAGGGTCTCCGGCCCCAAGGGCCGTCGGATCTGGGCCGCGGCGGGCACCGAAACCATCATCCGCCACAGGCCCGTTTGATGTCTAATTTTGCGCAGGATTATTTGGTGAGGTATCGCCGGGAGCGCACGATTCGGGCGTGCTATTCGTTCGGGCGCTACCGGTGGATCGATTCTCATAGGAGTTCGTGCTCGTGCCACCAGAATTTCTGCCGGTGTGACATCCGCCAACCAGCGCGCCCATTGTGACAATCAGCAGCATTCGGTTCATTCATCCAGTTTCCAATGCTCTATCCGATGCCAATAGGATTTTGAATGCCGGAGGCATGGAGGAGATTAGCCGGGGGCAAGTCCGCGCAGCCCCCGGACGCGACGCCAATTTTTAATTTCGCCCCGGCAGGGGCGATGGATTAAAGGTACCAGGCGCGGGAATCTCCAGCGACCCTGCCGGGGCGCGGGCTTCATAGGG
>JBBRPK010000204.1:0-8717 GCA_038228235.1 Verrucomicrobiota bacterium | reverse complement strand
TCCGGGCGGCGGGTCTTTTGTCTGCGGCCTGCGTTGACTCGGCCATCACAGCCCGCTGCGGGGATGCTCCGGCCTCGCCGCCTTGGCCACAGCCAAAATCCCTCGCCGCAGGACCCCACGCAATTTTAAAACAGGCTCTTAGAGCCTGTTTGAAAATTCCGTGGGATCCTGTTGTCGTGGAAAAGGCTGGATGGCGAGGCGTGACGCAGGGAGCATACCCTCCAGCGGTCTGTGAGGGAGGAAGCAACTAAGCCAGCCCGCCTTTTCCGTGAAAACGCTTCGGGCGGCGGGTCTTTTGCCTTCGGCCTGTGTTGGCTCTGCCGTTACAGCCCACTTTGGGGATGCGCCGACCTCGCCGCCTTGGCCGCAGCCAAAACTCCGCGCCGCAGGAGCCCACGCAATTTTAAAACAGGCTCTTAGCGTTGCACCAAAAGAGTGGCGCCTTTGGAGGTCGGATCGGCTTTCTTGATCATGGCCAATTTTTTGGCGGCGCAGCAGCTACCGGCGGCGGCGGTTTTGGCTTTGTCAGCGCAACAGGCGGATTTCGCACTGTCGCAAGTTTTGGCATCGCCGGCCTGCAGAGCAGGGATGAAAGCAAAGCCAGCGAGTGTTAACGAAACGATCACTTTTTTCATAATGTTGTTTATTGGGGGCGTTAAATGTTTTGTAACACGCCTTTAATACCAAATCTGACGCTTTTGTCAAATAATCATTCAAAAAAATGCCGGCCCTCGGGTCCCGGGAGCTTACGACCCAAGGGGGAACCGCCCAAAGACAACAAGTCCCGAAGGGACGGCCGACATTTTGTCCCGCAGGCATGCCCGGGCCGCTCAGCCGTCCCTTCGGGACTCGACCGGTTCCAATCCATTCCCGGCGTTAAAACGCCGGGCTATTCTCAAATGTCCCTTCGGGACAAGCGCCACCGGCCAAAGCTGGCCGGAACTGGCTCTCAAATCTTTGTGACATTAGGCGAGGACGCCGGCACTCCGGTCCCGGGAGCGTACGACCCGATGGGGAACCGCCTCTGTCTCATACCAAAGCACTCTTCATGGCCTCCATCCCCTTGGCCAGCGCTTCATCCAACTTTGCGGTGTCTTTGCCCCCGCCGCGCGCGTTGTCCGGCCGCCCGCCGCCTTTGCCGCCGACGATGGGTGCGATGGCCTGAATGATTTTGCCCGCCTGCACTCTGGCAGTGAGTTCAGGAGAGACGGCAGCGACGAGGGAAACAGCATTATTAGCAACTCCGCCCAGGAGAATGACGCCTTTGAACTGAACTTTGAGCGCATCGGCGACGTTCTGAAGGTAATCACCATCGGCGGGGCCAAGGTTTTCGACGATAGCGCGCAGGCCCTGGATGTCTTGCGCCTTAGCAATGAGACCACGCGCCATCTCCCCCGCCTGCTGCTGCTGCATCGCATTGAGCTGTTTCTCCATCTCCTTTTGCAGGGCGAGCAGCGATTCGATCTTTTTTCCCAACTCACCGACTGGGGAATTCACGTTACTGGCCAACTGGCTGATCAGTTCAGCCTCGGCTTTGGTCTTTTGATACGCCTGCAATCCCGCCACCGCCTCGATGCGGCGAACGCCAGCCGCAATTGCTGACTCCCCTACAATGCGAAACAACCCAATCTCGCCAGTCGCCCTCGCGTGCGTACCTCCGCAAAGCTCCATCGAATATCCGTTCAGTTCCCCTGGTTTGCCGCCAATTTGGACCACTCGCACCACCTCGCCGTATTTGTCTCCGAAGAATTGCATAATTTCTTTGCGATGCTTCACCTCGGCGTAAGGAAACTCTTTCCATGCGACAGACGCATTTTCCAGGATGCGTTCGTTAACCAACTTCTCGACATCGTTCACTTGGCCTGGAGTGAGCGGAGCGCTGCTGAAATCGAAGGTCAGCTTTTCCGGGCCAACATAAGAACCTTTCTGGGTGGCTTCCTCGCTGACTACTTCGTGCAACGCCCAATGAAGCAGGTGGGTGACGGAATGGTGGCGCTGAGTTGCTTCGCGGCGTGTTCTTTCAACGGCGAGTTGAATTTCCGTCCCGACCAACGGAGCATCCTTCTCGGCCAGAAAGTGCAGGCAAGTGTTCCCAGCTTTCTGCGTGTTGACGATATACCAAAGCTGACCGCCACTCATCATTTCCCCCGTGTCACCGACCTGCCCCCCCATCTCGGCGTAAAAAGGGGAAACATCGAGAATGACCCCAGTCCGATTCTTCACACTAATTACTTCCATGACTTTCGCCCTGGCCTCCAGTTTTTCGAAGCCGACGAAACGAGTTACAGTTGCGGTTTCCACCTGGGAAACTGAGATGATCTCTTTCTTCTGCGCCGCACGAGCCTTGGCGCGTTGCGCGTCCATAAGCTTGCTGAACCCGGTGACATCAACCTTCATCTGGTTTTCACGGGCCATCAATTCAGTCAGATCCAATGGAAACCCGTAGGTGTCGTAGAGCTTGAATGCCTCTTCCGCCGGAAAGACCTTTTCGGCTGGAACAGCTTCCGTGGAAATTTGCGTCTCCTTTTTTAATTGTTCATGCGTCTTGCCGATCACTTGTTCAAACAAATCGATCCCTCGATCGAGCGTCTTGTTAAAAGCCTCCTCCTCATTGCGGATAACATCCTGGACTTGCTTCCGCTTTTTTAGAATCTCCGGAAAAACAGGACCCATCGTTTCCGCCAGCACATCCAGCAATTGATAAAAGAATGGTTCGTGAAACCCCAGCGTGCGCCCATAGCGAACTGCGCGCCGGAGGATGCGGCGCAGAACATAATTTCGATCGTTATTGCCGGGGAGAATCCCATCAGCGATGGCGAAGCTGAGGGTGCGGATGTGGTCCGCGATCACGCGGAAGGCGATATCGATTTGAATTTGAGATTCTGAATTTGAGATTTCCGATGCGGATGTAGGCAGCGTGGAACCATATTTCTTTCCACTCATTTGCTCCAGCTTGTCAAAAATCGGGCGAAAGATATCCGTCTCATAATTCGAGATAACACGCGTAAAATCGGTGAAGTTCCTCGTGTTTTGAATGATACCGGTCACGCGCTCGAAGCCCATCCCGGTGTCCACATGGCGCGCGGGCAAGGGCGGAAATGTGCCGTCGGGATTTGCGTTGAACTGGATGAAGACCAGGTTCCAGATCTCGATGCATTGCGCGCTGCCTTTGTTCACGAGCGCCCCGCGCGTATCGCCTCGGGGCGTGAGATCGACGTGGAGCTCCGAGCAGGGTCCGCACGGGCCGGTGTCGCCCATCATCCAAAAATTGTCCTTTTTGGCGCCATTAACAATGTGGACCTTCGGATCGAGGCCGGCACTAGTGAAGAACCCAGCCCAGTGCTCATAAGCTTCCTGATCAACATCGCTCGGTTCTCCCTTCGATTTATCCGGGGAATACACCGTGGCGTAGAGACGGTTCTTCGGGAATTTCCAGACTTCGGTGATCAATTCCCAGGCCCACGCAATGGCTTCTTTTTTGAAATAGTCGCCAAAACTCCAATTCCCAAGCATCTCGAAAAAAGTATGGTGATAAGTGTCCAGCCCGACATCTTCCAGGTCATTGTGCTTGCCTCCTGCGCGGATGCACTTCTGGGTGTCGGCGGCGCGCAGGGGCGACCCGGAGATAGCGCCCGGCCACGTGTCCACGTCCGCCGGTCGCTGGCCGAGGAAGATAGGCACGAACTGGTTCATGCCCGCGTTGGTGAAAAGGAGGTTGGGCGAACCGGGCATGAGGCTCGCTGACGGCACAATGGTGTGTCCCTTCGATTTGAAGAAATCGAGAAACGATTGGCGTATTTCGGTACTGGTCATAAACAGTCACCCAGTGTAGCCACAAATCCGCTTTGCGAGCGATTGCTTTTTTTGGGGCAAGCCATTCGCCGCGCACCGTTATTTCGCCATCCTGGTGGCGACCCGGCTGGCGAGAGGAGTCGATTTCCTGGTTCGGTCAAGCGGAAGCTGCGTGGCGTTAACCCAAGCTGTCCATCACCCGCTTCATCTCCAGCGCCGTCTGCGCCGCTTCGGTGCCGCGATTGCGGTCGAGGCTCAAGCAGCGCGCCCGAGCCTGTTCTTTGCCTTCCAGCAGCAAAACTTCGTGTATCACCGGAATGCCGCTCTGAATCTGAATTTGCGCCAGCGCCTGGCTCACCGCTTCGCCGATGTGCTGTGCATGGGTCGTTTGGCCGCGCAGGATCACGCCCAGACAGATAATCGCAGAGAGTGGCGGCACGTGCGTGCGCGCCAGCATGGTGACGACAACGGGGATTTCGAAGGCGCCTGGAACCCGGAAAACCGTTAGAGATTCGACTCCCGCCGCACGCAGACATCGCTCAGCCGCATCTAACATCCCTTTTACGTAAGAAGGGTTATATCTCGAAGCCACTATCGCGAAATGGCCGCCTCCGGCTTTGTTGGCGCGCGCTTTTTTGATCCGTTTCAGCACGCCCGAGCGTAGCCGACTTGAGATAGGAGGCGCAATTCAGTTTTGGTCACGCAACGGTTTGCGGGTGGGTTGCATTTGCAACGGAGCAATGATCTGAAATTCACCAGCCTATTTCGCCACCAATTCTCATGGTGGCAGTGGCTTGGCACAACGCCAGGAAGGACGAGTTCCACGAGTCCCTGATCTCTTGAGCAAATAGGGACTCGTGGAACTCGTCCTTCCGACGCAGCAGGGTTCCAGCCTGGCATCATGCGAATTACTGCACATTGCGCCTCTCTGGGGCTGGCGCTCTCTATCCCGCCATCGTTTCATCACGGGGCACAGCCGTGCCTGCCGTCGCGAAAGGTTCAAGGGCCATCGGCTCCTCGTGATTGAGAAAATCCTCACAGACGCGGAAGAATTCGACCTCCGTGCTGACACGCCGGATCTGGTGGAGGAATTGTCCGGTAGGCTCGACGCCGACTCCGACGAAGTTAAGATATTTTTTCATTTTTTGCACCAGCGCCAACTCCTTCGCCTCTGGCGGTTTAACAGCCTCATAGAGTGCCCGCACATACCCCAACAGGTCTTTCCCGCTCGGGAGAAAAGCAGGAAGGCCCTGGCGGTGCTGGCGGATTTGTTGAAATAGCCACGGATTACGAATGGCCCCTCGGCCGATCATCAGCCCCCTCGCTCCGGTTTCGCGCAGAATATCCGCTGCATTCTGCGCGGAGTAAATGTTGCCGTTGGCCAGCACGGGGCAAGGCATGGCCTGGACGGCCTTGGTGATTAAATCGTAATGAACGTCGCTCCAGTACATCTCCCGCACCGTCCGGCCATGCACCGTTAGCAAGTCAAGGGAATGCCTGGCGAAGATAGGCAGCAGCTCCTCGAACACATCTGGGGAGTCAAATCCGAGCCGGGTCTTAACGGTGAACTTGACGGACACCGCGTCGCGCAAAGCGCCCAGAATGCTGTCCACGCGGGCCGGGTCGCGCAACAAGCCGCCGCCGGCGCATTTCCGATAAACCACCGGCGCGGGGCAGCCGAGATTCAAGTCCACCGCCGCCACCGGATATTGCTGCAATTCGCGGGCAATGCGGATCAAGGCGGGAATATCGTTGCCGATCATTTGAGCGATGGCCGGGCGTCCCGTCGGATTCTCGGTAATGGATTTAAGGATATATTTGTCCAGATTGGAAGTGGCATGGACACGGAAGTACTCGGTGTAATAAACATCTGCTCCGCCGTATGCCGTCATCAGTTTCCAAAATGGGAGGTCGGTCACGTCCTGCATCGGGGCCAGCGCCAGAATTGGCTCGGCCGCCTGAAGCATGCGCTCAAACTCGTTGGGGAGGGCGGCTTTCAAGTGAATTGCGGGTGGGCTTGCAACTTTTCCCAGGTGGCTTCGGAGAGCGGCGCCTGCCGGTAAACCGGTTCCCATAAAGGCTCCGCGCTAGTGGAACGGCGCGCCCGCTGCAGCCAGTGCCGATCCAGCGGCTCGGAGATGAGAGCAAGAGTGTTCGCGGCGATGGTAGTTTCTTCCTTCTCGCCCGTCGCATGGCCCGCCCCGACAAAGAACCCAGCCAGCAGCAATGAGACGCGCAGCATCGTGCTCCGCGAATAGGTGGGCAAGGCACAAGGGCGCTCTGCGTCGAGCAATTGGAACAATCTGGCAAAGAGCGGTTGCGTCCACATGGCGGGGTTTTTGGCCGGGGAAAAGGCATCGAACAAGATCGCATCGGGTTTGGGGAGCGTGGCCGCGAAAGGCTGGGCGAGCAAGGTGGGAAAATCGGCCACATGCAGATCCCAGGCCACAGATTGGGTTCCGTCCTGGAAGAGCGCGCGACCGGATTCGACCAAAGTTCGCAAATGCCGCTCGTAACCGGAAAGGTATCCTAACGCATCGATATGGCCCAACGCGAACCGGAGCGGCTCCAACGTTTCATCGAAGCTGATGAGGCGGAGGGAACAGGCGATCTCGCGCGTGGAGCGCAGCACCGTCAGAGGATTGGCAGCGGCCCCCAGGCCCACATCCCAAATCACAAATTCCCCCGAGTGGCGGCGCAGGCGCTGGCACAAATCGAGTTGCTGGACATACAGCGCCTCTGCCTCCGCCACCGGCCCGATGACCGGATGAAATGTCTCGCGGTACGACAGCGAGTGGATGCTGCGCGATCCATTGGCCAGTTGGACGATGCGATAGGAGGAGGCGGGTTGCATGGAACCTAATCTGTCAGGGAAAAAGCCCGCGCATGCGCTTCGCGTCCTGGACCCTTTGGATGCCGATGCTGAGTGCCGCCAGGCGCATGGAAATCTTCTCTTTCCGGCTCAAGGCCAGTATCTGCACGTAAGCGCCTTCCAAAATTCGGAACAATTTGTCCACCACTTCCGATTCGGTCCAAAAGAAACTTTGCAGGTCCTGAACCCATTCAAAATAGGAAACAATCACTCCCCCCGCGTTGCATAAGACATCGGGGATGATAAAGATTTCGGGCCTCTGCTGGAGGATTTCGTCGGCCTCCGGAGTCGTCGGGCCATTGGCCGCCTCGGCCAGGATGCGGCATTTGATCGCGCCCGCGTTGGCGGAGGTGATCTGTCTTTCCATCGCCGCAGGCACCAGAATGTCGCAAGGAGTGACCAACAACTGTTCATTGGTGATGGGCTCCGCGTCGGGGAATCCGGTGACGGTTTTATCCCGGCGCACATGCAGATCCAGTTTGAAGAGGTCGATTCCTTTGGGATTGTATAGCCCGCCGCTAGCGTCGCTCACGGCGATGACCCGCACTCCATACTTGGCCAGGGACAGCGCCGCGATGGAACCCACGTTGCCATAGCCCTGCACTGCCGCCGTGGCTTTGGCGGCATCCAGTCGAATCGTGTCCATAGCGCGATTGACCAGGTAGCCGACGCCGCGTCCGGTGGCCTCCCGTCGTCCGACCGAACCGCCCAATCCCACCGGCTTGCCAGTGACGATGCTTGGAACGCTGCTGCCCACGTGCATTGAGTAAGTGTCCATGATCCACGCCATGATCTGTTCGTTAGTGCCCAAGTCCGGCGCCATCACATCCACCTGCGGCCCAATAAACGGAATCATTTCCTGAGTGTATCGCCGGGTGAGCCGCTCCACCTCGGTCAGCGACAGTTTTCCCGGATCGCATTCGATGCCGCCTTTGGCCCCGCCGTAGGGCAAACCAGTGAGGGCGCACTTCCAGCTCATCCACATCGCCAGCGCTGCCACCTCTCCAATGGTGACATCCGGATGATAGCGCAAACCCCCTTTGGTTGGCCCCAGCGTCAGATGATGCTGAACACGATAGCCGGTAAACACCTTTACGCTCCCATCATCGCGATGGATAGGCAGCGCGACGGTCATGGAGCGCTTGGGATATTTGATGCGGTCCCGCTGGTCGGCAGGGATATCCAGATAATCGGCCACCAGATCAAATTGCTGGCAGGCCATGTGAAACGTCGGATGCTCGTAAATCTTCACGGCAAACAGTATAGTCGAGCTGCACGGCGGAGGAAAGATGAAGGTGCGCTCAGGCATCTTAACGGGACGGACGAGTTCCACGAGTCCCTCGAGAGTTCGCGGCGCAGTTGGGTCATGAGCGCCGGAGGGACAAGGGACGGTGGAGCGAAGGACCTCTCCGCTCCCGCCGAGGGAGGAGAGAGCAAGGAGAAGTGAGGGCGAATAGGCTTCGGGGTAGCGAGTTCTCGTGCCTGAGTGGATGTTAAGGATATTTCTCGGAAACGTTCTCTAACCCACCAAGCGTTCAGCAGAACCCGCCAGACCATTGAACGGGTGGCGCGCCGGTTGGGCATTTCCCCTTCGCCCAACCGGCGGAGGAAAAATCCGGCGAACACAGGAATGCTCCTTAGCTAATCGAGGCGGAGAGACCCGAATTTCACGAATCTGCGGTAGTGAAGGCCGCGGCCGGCGAAGCGCGGAATTTATTCCGCTCCGGTGCGATGGGGGTGGTTAACAGCCCGTTGAAAATCTGAGAGCCTGTTTTAAAATTGCGTGGGGTTCTGCGGCGAGGGATTTTGGCTGTGGCCAAGGCGGCGAGGCCGGAGCATCCCCGCAGCGGGCTGTGACGGCCGAGTCAACGCAGGCCGCAGACAAAAGACCCGCCGCCCGGAGGGTTTCCGGGGAAAAGGCCGACTGGCTTCGTTGCTCCTCGGTCGCAGATCGCTGGCGGATATGCTCCCCTCGTCGCGCCTCGCCATCCGGCCGTTTCCCCGAAAACAGGACCCCACGGAATTTTAAAACAGGCTCTGAGCACCGTTCCGC
>JBBRPK010000203.1:0-8922 GCA_038228235.1 Verrucomicrobiota bacterium | reverse complement strand
GAACTACACCTGGTCAGAAAAAATATTCCGTCAGCCAAAGCTCGGGAGCGGGCGCGTAAGGGCGGACACACTGTCAGCGAGAATTTACACCAGTGAAAGTAAGAAACACCCGGTCAGAATTGGTTCAAACCTCACTCTAAGGCCAAAAAGCGAATGGGTTGGTGAATTATCCGGGCTAAAGCCCAATCAATTTCTTCAACCCCAATTCGCACTCGTTAGTCGCGAGGAGGTGGTGGCTCGCATCCGCCGCATCGTCGCCGCACTACGGGACCGACACAATGGACTTGCCCAGTCAAAGCGGCTGCTGCGCTCTTCAGCCATGCCCCGGCCCGCATCTTATCAAAAGAAGAAGTTTCCAGAATTCCGGCCCCGAACGAAGGATAGAAAGCCCAACCGAAGGAGCTTAATCGACTGGTCAAAAGTGGACGGGCGGATGCAGGATTCTGAAATCTGCTGTCTAAATGGTCGGGGCGGTGAGATTTGAACTCACGACCTCGTGTACCCGAAACACGCGCGCTACCAGGCTACGCTACGCCCCGCACCAGAGGAGCTTAACTTGCGGGGCGCGGCCATAAATTGCAACCTTGAACTTTCTTCATTAAACCGATTGAGTCGGGCGAGTGATCATCGGAACCATCCTGAATGCAGCGGGAATTTTGCTGGGCGGCATCCTTGGCCTGACCTTAAGGAAGCCCCTCCCGCCTCCCCGGCAGGCAGCCCTAAAAGGCTTGCTGGGAGTGCTTACGGTCTATGTGGGATTGAAACTGACTTGGGTGAGCCTGGGCGAGGGGATGGGCCAAATTGCCAGACGGCTTGCCATTGTGCTGATGGCCTTAATCCTGGGCCGAATCACTGGGCGGTTGCTGCACCTGCAAAAATTCCTGAATCGCCTGGGACAGCATGCCAGAAAAAATATCAATCAAGCCAGCGCAGGGACCCCGCAGCGATTCGCCGACGGCTTCATCACATGCGCGCTGCTCTACTGCAGCGCCCCGATGGCCCTTCTCGGCGCGCTTTTAGATGGACTGCAAGGCCATTGGCAAACGCTCGGCATCAAGGCATTGATTGACGGCCTGGCGATGATGTCCTTTGTGGTCATTTTTGGCTGGGGGGCTATTCTGTCGGTGGTGCCGGTAGTCGCGTATCAGGGCACACTTGCCCTTGGCGCCGGCTTGGTCGCCCCGTGGCTGGGCGATCACGATTTGCTGGATTCCCTGAACGCCACGGGCGGTCTGTTGGTCTTTTGCGTTGCCCTGATTATTCTGGAACTCAAGAAAATCGAGCTAACCGATTATCTCCCGAGCCTCGTGTTCGCGCCGTTGATCACCTGGCTTTGGCGATGAGAAAAAACTTGGTCTTAATCGCGAACCAATAGTAACTTTAACTATCACAGATTTGCGCTTAATACCGGTCAGGCAACGATGAAAAAGGTTCGCATCGGCATCATCGGCCTGGGAAACATGGGGAAGTTCCATGCCGATTACCTGATTAATAACAAAGTCACCCGGGGCGAATTGACCGCGGTGAGCGATGCGTTTCCGGCCAACCTCGAAAATTACAAACAGTTCAAAACATTTGAGAGCAGCGACAAATTGATTCGCTCTGGCGATATCGATGCAGTCATCATCGCCACGCCACATTATCTGCATACCTCCATTGGCATCGATGCGCTCCAAAACGGCCTCCATGTGCTGGTCGAGAAGCCAATTTCCGTTCACAAAGCGGACTGCGAGCGATTGATTGCCGCCCACAAACCTGGGAAGCAAGTGTTCGCCGCCATGTTTCAGCAGCGCACTGAGCCCAAATATCGCAAGCTTAAGAGCCTCATTGAGAATGGAGAATTGGGAGAAATCACTCGTGTCAGTTGGATCATGACCGATTGGTATCGGACGGAAGCTTACTATGCCAGCGGCGGGTGGCGAGCCACTTGGAAAGGGGAAGGCGGCGGAGTTCTGCTCAATCAATGCCCGCATAATCTGGATATGCTGGCTTGGCTGATCGGACGGCCAACTCGGGTTCGGGGCTTTTGTCAGCTTGGACGCTTCCATAACATTGAGGTGGAGGATAATGTGACGGCTTACCTCGAATGGTCCAACGGCGCCACCGGGGTCTTCATCACTTCCACAGGGGAGACACCAGGAAGCAACCGGTTTGAGATTAGTGGCGAGCGCGGAAAAGTCGTTTTGGAAAACAATAAGATCACTTTCATTCGCAACGAGGTTTCAATGCTTGAATTTAATAAGTCGAGCAAGGCCGGTTTCGCCAGGCCGGCGGCGTGGAACATCGATGTGCCGTACGATGCCATGGGCGGCCAGCATTACGAAATCACGCAGAATTTCATTGATGCCATCCTGGACGGTGCTCCGCTGATTGCTCCGGCGGCCGAAGGGACGAACTCGGTGGAGCTGGCCAACGCCATTCTCTATTCTTCCTTAGAGGGCAAGACCATCGATTTGCCCCTCGACGGCGAGGCTTATGAGCGCAAGCTGAGTCAGCTCATCAAGGAATCGAAGTTTGAAAAAAAGGTCGTGCAAGGGACGAGTGAAGATTTCACAAAATCGTTCAACCGTTAGCCGGAGCCGCAGGAGGATGGATTGGAACAGAACCTCGCCCGGCTTCGCCTTTTCCGCGCCTAAAAGGAAGAAATTGCGACTTTCCGTAAAAGCAGGTAATTTGGGGCTTGTGACAGCGGAAGACATCAAATCGGATTCTTCAGCCGCCTGGGATCGTGGTGAAAAATTCTGGCATTATCGCCAGTTGGAATCCCTCCAGGAATATGTGCTGATTTCCCAGGAAACGCGGCTCATTGAGCAATACGCCCGCCAGCGGGATGGCACTTGGGTCTTGAAAACCGTGGAGGGAGCCAAAGGGGTGTTGCGCCTCAAGTCAATCAAATGCGCAGTGCCTCTGGCAGAGTTATACGAAAATACTGGATTACCCCCAGCCGCCAAACCCCGCAAAATCCAACCACCCCCAACAAGGCCTGTGCACAAGCGATGAACCTGCTAGGCGTTGGCGACGAAGCCGCCCATACCATCGAGGGCCAAATTCAGGCCAGCAGAGAGCTCGGCTGGAGCCGACTCGAAATGCGCGGGGTAGAAGTGACGGGTTTTGCCAAGGCCAATTTCCATGAGATTCCTGATAAGGCCTTTGACATCTGCGTCCAAAAACTCGAATCGGCCGGCCTGGAAGTTTATTGCTTCGGTTCTACGATCATGAATTGGGCCAAGACCATTGACACGCCATGGGACATTACTCTGGCGGAAGTCAAGCGGGCCATCCCACGCATGAAACGGCTCGGAACCAGATTTGTGCGCATCATGAGCCTGAAGCCTAAGGATGATGAGTACCGCATCCCAACGGTGGTATTCGAACGGACTCGCGAGGTCAGCCAACGTTTCCTCGATGCGGGCCTCCAACCAGTGCATGAGAATTGCATGAATTATGGGGGAATGAGCTGGCAGCATGCCTTGGAATTGCTCGACAAAGTCCCTGGCCTCAAATGGGTCTTCGATACCGCCAATCCCATTTTTAATTCCGATCGTTCCCAGCCCAAGCCGTGGCCGAAACAAGACCCATGGGAATTCTGGACGCACCTGCGTGACCACACCGCGCACATCCATGTCAAGGACGCGACGTGGAATCCCGCGCGGAATGATGCGGATTACAACTGGCCTGGCGAAGGCGCTGGTCGCGTTCGAGACATCCTCAAAGATGCATTGGGACGCGGCTATGACGCGGGGATTTCCATCGAACCCCACATGGTGGTTGTATTCCATGAGGCCGCTTCCGAGGCCCAAGGCGATGCGATGCGCGCGAACTACGTCGAATACGGCCAGCGGTTAAGAAAACTCATTGATGAAGTGAAAACTGAGTTGAAGGAGAAGCGAATCGGGCCGAGAGATTCCCCCAACCAACCAGCCCCCGCTGGAGTCTGATTGCAGGGGTGGTTTCGTGTCGATTTGCCACAGATGAGCAGAAAATCATTACACTTTATGGTGCTTTGCGCCGTGCTGGCGCAGGCTTCCAGTTTCCGGGTTCGCGCGGAGGACCAGCCACAGTGGGGTCAGGCTTGGTCGCGCAACATGCTGTCGGAAGAAAAAAGTTTGCCCGACTCGTTTGATCCGAAGACAGGCCGGAACATCAAGTGGTCCGTTCAGCTGGGCACCGAGACGCATTCCACACCAGTCGTCGCCGGGGGCCGTGTTTATATCGGCACCAACAATGGGGAGCCACGCGATCCCAAACATCAAGGAGACCGCGGGGTGTTGATGTGTTTTGACGAAAAAACCGGTCAGTTTCTCTGGCAGCTTGTCGTGCCCAAACGTGAAGAGGATCCCTACATGGATTGGCCGAAGATGGGCCTTTCTTCATCGGTGACGGTTGAAGGCGACCGAGTTTATCTCGTCAGCAGTCGGGGCGAGGTAATGTGCCTCGATGCCCGCGGGATGACCAACGGAAACGAGGGCCCCTATCGCGACGAAGGCGCGCACATGACCCCGGCTAACACGAACGCGGCGGAGCGCAATATTCTCAGCGCGGCCTCCCATCTCGAACCCGGCTTCCTCGACGCGGACATCGTCTGGTTATTCGACCTCACCACCGGGGCGGGCATTTGGCCCCATGATGCCGCGCACAGCTCGATTTTAGTTCACGGCGACTATCTTTATCTGAATACGGGGACGGGTGTGGATAACACGCACAAACGCATCCGTACTCCGGACGCACCGAGTCTGGTCGTGCTGAACAAGCACACCGGGAGGCTGGTGGCCCGCGATGACGAACACATGGCAACTAACATTTTTCACTGCACCTGGTCCTCACCCTCAATGGGGACCGTCAATGGACGCCCTCTGGTCTTCTTCGCGGGTGGCGACGGGGTCGTTTATGCATTTGAGACCATCGGGACCGTACGCCCCAGCGCCAGCAAATCGGCCCCGTCCACTCTGCGAAAGGTCTGGCAATTCGATTTCGATCCTGGCGCGCCCAAAGGAGACGTGCATCGGTATCTAAGCAATCGGCGGGAAGGGCCGAGCAATATTTATGGGATGCCCGTGTTCTATCGCGACCGCATCTATGTGGCGGGTGGCGGTGACCTCTTTTGGGGAAAAAATGAGGCTTCACTCAAGTGCATTGACGCGACAAAAACCGGCGATGTCACGACGAACGGTATGGTGTGGTCTTATCCTTTGGAGCGTCACGTCCTGTCCACACCGGCAATCCATGACGGATTGGTGTTCATCGCGGATTGCGGCCGCAAAGTGCATTGCGCGGATGCAGAAACGGGCAAGGCCTACTGGACCCAGGAAATAAAAGGCGAAGTCTGGGCCTCGCCCTTAGTGGCGGATGGCAAGGTCTATTTAGGCACACGCAGTGGTGAGTTTTGGGTGTTCGCCGCCACCAGGGAGAAGAGGATCCTCAGTTCCATCGAACTCGGCAGTCCCATCAGCGCTACCACCACTGCCGCCAACGGGGTGCTCTATATTGCCACTATGAGCCAACTCTATGCAGTGCAGAAGAGTGCGCCCCGATAACCGGCCCGCTCAAGGAACATTGGGCTCTGTTACCTCTGTTTTTGCCAGTCCATCCTTTGGCTTGTCGTCCTTTTCGAAGAGCAGGTAAAGAGTTGGCAGCACGATCAGAGTCAAAAAGGTCGCGGAAATGAGGCCCCCGATAATGACCACGGCCAAAGGCCGTTGCGTTTCCGAGCCGATGCCCCTGGACAGGGCCATGGGCAGAAGGCCCAACATGGCCAGGAGGGCGGTCATCAGGACCGTGCGCAAACGGACCAGGGCGCCCTGGACGACCGCTTCAAATGAGGCGAGTCCGGAATCGCGGAGTTGGTTGAAATAACTCACCATGACCACCCCATTTAACACCGCTTGGCCAAACAGGGCGATGAAACCAATGGCGGCCGATACGCTCAAGGGAATTCCGGTAAAGAGGAGCGCCAGGATGCCGCCAATCAAGGCGAAAGGAACATTCAGGAGAATGAGCAACGCGCTCTTGACCGACTTAAACGCGTCAAAAAGCAGAACAAAGATGAGAAAGACGCTGACGGGCACGATGATGGCCAAGCGTTTCATCGCTCGCTGTTGATTTTCAAACTCACCTCCCCAGGTGATAAAATAGCCGGGCGGACAGTTCACTGCCGCCTTAACTTTTTGTTGCATCTCCTGCACGAGGCTTCCCATGTCGCGGTTGCGGATAAAGACGGCGATCGCCTTCACACGCATTCCAAACTCACGACTGATATTCATGCTCCCCCCCCTCGGAGTAAAAGTCGCCACCTGTTCAAGTGGTATATGAAAGCCACCTGGGGTATCCACCAGTATGTTTTTGATCTTGGCCATCTCGCGCTCCGCTTCATGCAGGCGCACCACCACGCTAAAGTGCTTTTCCCCTTCCCAAAGCTCCGTGGCGGCCTTGCCCCCAAGAGCGGTTTCAATCACATCCTGGATATCCGAGACATTCAGGCCGTAGCGGGCCGCGCTGGGCCGATCGATCTCGATTTGCAATTGGGGCACCTCTCCAGTGCGGTCGATAAATGCCCGCGCCACGCCCCGCACCGGCGAGATCGTGTGCAAGACTTTGTCTGCCTGTTCCTGGAGAACAGCACTGTCCTCGCCGAAGACTTTAATGACGATCTGCCCGTCGATTTGGGAAATGCTCTCGAGCACATTATCGCGAATGGGCTGGGAAAAACTGGTTTCAATGCCCGGAATGACGGCCAGCGCCTTATCCATCTGTTCGATCAGTTGTTCCTTGGTTATCTTGCGCGTCCACTCCGACGGATCTTTCAAATCAACAAAAAGTTCGGCCATATTGACCAACTTCGGGTCGGTGCCGTCCTCCGGGCGGCCGGTTTTTGAGATGACCGATTTGACTTCCGGAAATTGGCGCAAAATTTTGCGCACTCTCCCCAGTTCCTGACCGGCTTCGGTCAAAGAAACGCTGGAGGGCAAGTTGACATTGAGCCACATGGTTCCTTCGTTCAATTCGGGCAGAAACTCGGTGCCCAATCGCGGCACCAATGCCAGACTCACCACTAACGCCACTACGGCCGCGCCCACGATGATGCTTCGGTGATGGAGCGCCCATTCCAGGACCGGGCGATAGAACCGCTTGCAGGAACGCACGAGCAGGTTGTCCTCTTCCGGCAGTTTTTTGCGTAGCAAATAATAGCAGAGAAGCGGCACCAAAGTGAGCGAGAACAACAGCGACCCCACCAGGGCGGAGGTAACGGTGTAGGCCATGGGGGCAAAAATCCGTCCCTCATGGCGCTGCAAGGTGAAAATGGGGATGTGGGCAATGATAATGATGAGCATCGAGAAAAAGGTGGGGCGACCGACCTCGATTGTCGCATCCATGATGACCGTGCGCATTTGGTGCCGGTCGTGGGTGCGGTGATGCTCGGAAAGTTTCCGGAAAATATTCTCCACCACAATGACGGCTCCATCGACGATAATTCCGAAATCCATCGCTCCCAGAGAAAGCAGGTTGGCGGGAATGCCGCGCCAGGTCAGGCCTAGAAATGTCGCCAGCAACGAGAGCGGAATCATGAGCGCGACGATTCCGGCGGCGCGGATATTGCCCAGGAAGACGAAGAGGACGGCCGTAACCAGCAGGGCGCCTTCCAGCAAGTTTTTAAATACCGTTTTGAGCGTGGTATGGATTAGCCAGGAGCGATCATAGAATGGGACGATTTGCATTCCTTTGGGCAGGACTGAATTGTTGAGCGTTTCGACTTTTTCCTTGATGGCATTGAGGACGCGGGAGGGATTCTCGCCTTTCCTCATCAGGATGATGCCGGTGACAATATCGTTTTCATCGTCCTGGGCGACCATTCCCTGCCGCGGCATAGCGTTGACGGTGACGTCGGCCAGATCCTTAATCAGCACGGGCGTTCCATTGCGCTCAACCACCACAATGTTCCCAATGTCCTCGCTGGCACGAAGCAAGCCAATGCCGCGGATGAGGTATTGTTGCTGGCCCTGCTCGACGTAACCGCCGCCGGCATTGGCGTTGCCGCGTCCCAAGGCGGTAAAGAGCTGCTGCATTGAAATGTTATAGCCCTTCATTTTGGACAGGTTGGGGTTGACCTCGTACTGTTTGACAAACCCGCCGAAGCTGACCACATCAGCTACACCGGGCGTCATCTTGAAGTGCCGTTCCACCGTCCAATCCTCTACCGTGCGCAGCTCGCGGGGACTGAACTTGTCGCCCTTCAGCCGGTAGCGATAGATCTCGCCAATGGCCGTTGAAAGTGGCGCCAATTGTGATTGCACTCCTGGGGGTAAATCGATGCCCTGCAGCCGCTCAAGCACCTGCTGGCGAGCGAAGTAATCATTCACCGCGTCGTCAAAAGTAAGCATAATGAACGAGAGACCAAACTGGGTATGAGAGAACAACCGCACTTGATGAGGGAGACCGCTTAGCGCGATCTCCAGCGGGATAGTCACCTGCTTTTCCACCTCCTCTGGAGCATGGCCGGGAAAGAGGGTGATGACGGCGACCTGGATATCCGACACATCTGGAAAGGCCTCAATGGGGAGCGCGCGAAAAGCCACAATTCCCCCCGCCACGAACAGGATAGCCATGAGTCCCATGAACATGGGCTGGTGGAGGGCAAAAAAAACAAGGCGCTTAATCATAAAGAAACATCATCGGCTCAATTGACAATCGTGGTCAAAGTCCATTTAAGTCAACCGGAAAAGGGATGAAGGCATTGGGGAAAATAAGCGAGCATGCGCCTGCGAGATGCAAGGAAATCATGCGTGCTTGTCGGCGGGAGTTCAAAAGGGGATTTGTGCGCGAGTTCAAAAGGGGACAGATTTTACAGTGAGTATTTTCCGAGGATTTCGGGCCAGTTGTTGAGGGGCGGGCTTGGGGGTTGAGTGACCGCCCAGAACTGTCTGAGGG
>JBBRPK010000202.1:0-8934 GCA_038228235.1 Verrucomicrobiota bacterium | reverse complement strand
CGGGCTGTGACGGCCGAGTCAACGCAGGCCGCAGACAAAAGACCCGCCGCCCGGAGGGTTTTCGTACGCCGGCTGGCTTTGTTGCTCCTCGGTCACAGACCCCTGGCGGGTATGCTCGCTCGTCGCGCCTCGCCATCCAGCCTTTTCCGCGAAAACAGAACCACACGGAATTTTAAAACAGGCTCTTAGGTTCGTACGCCCGGTATGGCAGCAGACAGGGCCGCACCGTGAAGTCCTCCCGCCTGCAAGACAGCAACTCCGTGCCCGTTGGGCCCGGACTCTAACACACCTCCCCTTCGACGCCGATATAATCAGAACCGCCCGCCGGAAAAATCGTTGGCTTACGCAAAAAAAGCGTTACATTCTATGCCATGCTCTGAGCCTGCGTTTTTGCTTATGCATATTTTAGTAGTCGAAGACGAAAAGAAGACCCACGAATACCTGAAAAAAGGGCTGATGGAGAATGGTTTCGTGGTGGATGTCGCCGTGAATGGTGAAGATGGATTACACCTCGCGCTGACGGGCGATTATGACCTGGTCATCCTGGACGTGATGCTTCCGGATCGGGACGGCTGGTCCATTGTGGCAGAAATCCGGCGCAAAGGCAAGCAGACACCGGTCCTTTTCCTGACCGCGCGCGATGCGGTGCAGGATCGGGTAAAGGGTTTGACCTTAGGCGCGGACGATTATCTGGTGAAGCCGTTTGCCTTTTCGGAATTATTGGCCCGAGCGCGGTCCCTGTTGCGCCGGGGCCCCGCGCGGCAGTTGGAGCGGTTGCGCCTGGCCGATTTGGAAATTGATTTAATCCGCCACAAAGCAGTCCGGGAGGGCAAGCCGCTCGATTTGGCCCCCAAAGAATTTGCGCTCTTGTCTCTGTTGGTGCGACGCACCGGGGAAGTATTATCCCGCACGCTGATTGCCGAGCAGGTCTGGGACATGAATTTCGACAGTGAAACAAACGTGGTCGATGTGGCAGTACGTCGTTTGCGGCGCAAGGTGGACGATCCATTTCCGAATAAATTGATTCATACGGTTCGCGGAGTAGGTTATGTCCTGGAACAGCGATGAACTCCGGGCCGCCCCTAGTATGAAAATGGCCCCGGCGCAAGCCGGAGGGTGGTCCATCGCCACGCGGATAACAGTCCTTTATACTCTATGCGCTTTTGCCATTTTATCGCTCGCACTGGCTTTCTTATACCTGGAGATAGCCGCCGATTTGCATAACCAGGAAGATCAATCCCTGGTGGATGAGCTCAGCACCCTGCGCGCGGTCATCGCCGATCACCCCAATAATACCGAACTCCTCCAGTCGGAGGTGGAAGTGGAAAGCGCCGTTCGGCCGTTCACCCGATATTACGTGCGGATTCTGGACGAATCAGGAGAGATGCTCATGCAAACTCCCGGCATGAAGGAAGTTATCTCCTCTCCCACGGTTTTTCCGCCCCCGTTGAAACTAAGCGACTCGTTGCGGCGGGGAACGAAATGGAAAGCCCCCGATGGCCGGGCTTACCTCTGCACGGCGGCGCGCGCCCAACTGGGCTTTACACGCTCCAACCCGCGAATCATCCAATTGGCCCTGGAGGTGACGCAGCAGGAAGAGATGTTGAGCAACTACCGCCATCGGCTGGCAGTGGTGCTGTTGGCGGGCATTATTGTTTCGGCCATGGTGGGGTCGGGAATTGCGCGACGCGGCTTGCGCCCCTTGCAGGCCATTACTGAGGCCGTCCAAAGAATGACCGCCATCCAACTCAGTGAACGAATCAGCCCGCGCTCCTGGCCGAAAGAATTGACGACCCTGGCGACGGAGTTTGATGAGATGCTCGCCCGGCTGCAAGATACGTTTAACCGGCTCTCCCAGTTTTCAGCGGACATCGCGCACGAACTGCGCACCCCCATCAACAATCTCATGGGAGAGGTCGAGGTCGCCCTGGCCCGCGGACGCACGGCTCAGGAATATCGCCAGGTGCTTGAATCAAGCCTCGAAGAGTGCAACCGTCTCTCGCGCATGATCGACAGCCTCCTCTTCCTGGCGCGCGCCGAGAATACCGAGATGAAAATTCAGGCCTCCTGGTTCGATGCCACCAAAGAAATCCGCGCGGTGCTGGATTTCTATGACGCGCTCTCCGCAGAACAGGGAGTCGTGCTGGAATCGCAAGGCCAATCGGTCCTCTTCGGCGATGTCATTTTATTCCGCAGGGCCTTGAGCAACTTATTGGGGAACGCGTTGCGCTACACGCCGCGCGAGGGCAAAATAATGGTTTCGATTCGGAACGATTCCGATCAGTTGATCGAAGTGCGGATCGCCGATACCGGCTCGGGAATTGCGGCGGAGCATCTGCCGCGGATCTTCGATCGGTTCTATCGGGTGGATCCCTCGCGCGCGCGGCATCCCGAAGGCACCGGCCTCGGGCTGGCCCTCGTCAAATCGATCATGGACTTGCACAGCGGCCACGTGAAAGTGGAAAGCGAATTGGGCAAGGGGACCACGTTCATCCTGTCGTTTCCAGTTCAGATGACGAAGTTGTAATCTCTCTGTCCGCTTCCCGTCATTGAGGATGTGATTCAATGGCAGCATAGACCATGCGACTCACGACTTTCGTGCTGAACATCGAACCTTGGAATGAAGGGCCAACCTTTATGCCCGTCGTGCGGACCAAAAGGCCGGAGTATCCCATCCGCATGAGGGACCCCTTCGAGTTGAACAGAATTCGTCCGGAGGTTGAATCGCTGAAGCCCGTGGGCTTTTACATTGCTTACTCTTATACCCTGTTTAGAAAAGGCGACGGCGCGCACGATCCCTTTTACGCCTTTTTTTAAGCCCGACCGCTGGATTTTCCCTCGCGCACCCGCGCGCTTCCCTGAAATCGGAGAGGGGCGCCCCTGGAACGCGCTTGCTTTGCCGGCCTTCCACTCGTTTAATTTGGGCAACCTATTAAATCAATCTGATATATGCCTAACCCCTGGACTGGAAAAGGAAACCCCTACACCCGCAAAGAAGTCATTCAACGATTGCGCGACACCATCAAGGATGGCAAAGCCATCATCGCCGCCGGCGCTGGCACCGGTATTAGCGCCAAGTTCATCGAGCGCGGCGGTGCCGACCTCATTATCATTTACAACTCCGGCCGCTTCCGCATGTCGGGGCATGGCTCCACTTGCGGCCTCATGGCCTACGGTGATGCCAATGCTGTCGCGATGGAGATCGGGGAGTTTGAAGTTCTGCCGGTCGTGGAAGAAATTCCCGTTATTTGCGGGGTGCACGCTACTGATCCGCGGCGCCGCATGTGGCATTGGCTGCTGCAAGTCAAAGAGATGGGGTTCTCTGGCGTAAACAATTTCCCGACTCACACCATCGTCGATGGTCATTTTCGCCAGGTGCTGGAAGAAACTGGCATGAGCGTGAAAAAAGAATTCGAGATGGTGAGGCTGGCCCGAAAGATGGATCTATTCTCCATTGTCTATGTCGCCACTCCCGATGAAGCCAAGGCCATGGCCGAGGCGGGCGCCGATGCGATTATCGCCCACGTGGGCACGACGGTGGGCGGCTCCATTGGCGTGAAGGGCGCTGTCGTCACCATGAAGGAAGCGGTCAACCGTGTGAAGGCCATCATCGAGGCTGACCGGCAGGTGCGGAAGGACATTTTCTTCCTTTCGCATGGCGGACCGATCTCGCGGCCAGAAGACGCGGCCTACGTCAACGAGCATACTGACGCCGTCGGTTTCGTAGGCGCTTCGAGTTTGGAAAGATTGGCAGTGGAAGACTCGCTCACCGAATTGACGAGAGCATTTAAGAGGATCCCCCTTCGAAAGGGCGCGCGAAAGTAATGGGCCTTCCAGACCATGGGCCGGAGCCATTCCGATCAATATCCCGATAAATCCTCAGCAGTTTGCCAATGGAGGTGTCCTTGGGCAAATCTTTACCCTGAAGACGCAGCAGGCCTTGGGCTTCCTCTGCCACGAGTTTTGGGCCGTAAAATTGATCGCGGGCATGATGGATAAATTTCATGGTTTGAAATCCACTGAACCACTGGAAAAAGCGCTTTTGAAAAGCCGAGCTTGAAGCAGTGTTTTCATGGATTTCTGCCATGACTTTTCCGAACACTTCCGGCTTTAAAAAAGCCCAAATCGACTCGGGAAGGAAATCGGGTAGCTCGACCCTCCGGAAATCTGGTGACGCGAGCAACCCCGGTAAATAGTCGAAAAAGAGTTTCAAGTCCAAAAAGGCCTGCAAAGGATAAGTCGAGCCTGGTTGCCCGGCCAAACAATCCCCCACTGCCTTGCCTGTCCCGAAAGGCACGCGGTTGGACGCCCGCGGCGACGGAGAAACCGTCGTCGCGGTAAGGTCGGTGAAACCGCCCAGGGGGATAATTTTTTGCAGGAAATAAAAATCCTCCCCGGCCTGGCGTTTATTCATGCCGCCCTGCCTTTTGTAGATGTCGGCGCGGACGGCCATGCACGAACCAATCGTATGGTGCGCATAAGGAAAACCCGCGTAACGCAGAGCCTGAACATAATACCGCAGATGCAATTCATACGCGGAGATGGCTTCATCAACTCGGGAGCCGGGAACCCCGCTCAACGGATGTTCGAAGTAAATGCTGCAACCAGGCGTCCGCGGATATTTTTGAAAATGTCCCTTGATGCTGATCAGGTAATTGCGCTCACATCGGCAATCGGCGTCGAAGCAAACGATAATCCCGGCGGCGTTTCCGACATCATCGAACCGTCGCGTCGCTTCGTCCATGCCTATTTTTCGGGCCAAGCCGACTCCGGCCTGTTTGGCGGGCAGCTCAGGCATGTGTAACAGGTGAAAACTAACAGAAGTCGGTGAAGCCTGACTGACCCATACGGTGGCCTCCCGCAAAGTCGTCTGGTTTTGCAATTCGACCTCCTCGCTGGTGTTGGCGGGCGAGTTGATGACCACAATTACCTCCACTGCGCAGGCGGGAGGATCGCAAGACCGCAGCGATTCAAGACTGCCGATCAGGTCAGGCTCATTGAAACAGGGAATGACTACCACCAGCCCGAGGTCAGCGGCAGGCACCGTGCGAATCTGCCGCTCACAAAATCCAAATCGTTCGAAATAAGAAATCCGGGTTATCCCTTTCGGTTGCCGGCGCTCACATCCAAACACACTAGCGTGCCTTGCGCGTTCCGGCAGTAAACCCGCCCATTTGCCAGTACCGGCACAATCCAACACTTGCCACCAAGTACCTGAGCTTTTGCCGCGGGTTTGAATCCGTCCGGGCTGGCAGCGGCAATCACCAATTCGCCACGCTCACTCAAGATGATTAACTTGCCGTCTGCGGCCATCAACGAGCCAAGCCCCCATCCTTCGTGTTTCCACTTCACCGAGCCGTCGGCTATATCAAGGCAGCGCAAGTCTTTCTCCGGCTGGTCCGTGTTGCCTTTGATTCCGTAGAAGAAGCCGCCCAGAAAGACGCAACTGTTGAAATGGCTGGCCATGTTCTTGTTCTCCCACAGCACGCGGGGCTGGCCCGGGCTCAGTTGGAGCAGAGAACAGCCGTGATCGAAACTCGAGACGAACAGTTTGTCTCCGATCAGGATGGGATTGGCGATGTTGATGTCCCACTGGGTGGGCCATGGATGACTCCACAGCTCTTTGCCGTCTTTCACCCTGACGCCAACTAACGCTTTGCTGGAAAAGATGGCCACGGACCGTTCTCCAGATTGCGTGAACGGAACTGGAGTAGCGTAGCCCGCAGGGTTGGTGCCGGAATTCCAAACCACCTTCCCAGTGGCTTTTTCTACCGCCGCGCCTGCGCCACCGACATTGAGGATCAGCAGGTCCTTTTCCACCAATGGCGAACCGGCAAAACCCCAGCGCGGTTTGGCGGCATGGAGTTCTTCGATTAAATTCTTTTGCCACACCACTTTTCCATTTGCAGCCTCGAAGCAGAACAAATGGCCGCGTTTGCTCAATGTGTAAACCTTATCTCCATCCACCGTTGGGGTTGAACCAGGGCCGCCCTCATAATAAGTGGCGTCCAGTGGGCAGGGGTAAGAATGTTTCCAAAGCTCCTGGCCCGTGTCGGCCTCGAAACAAAAAACCGTGTCCATCCCGGCCGTATTGCCAAGGGTCAGAACGCGTCCCTGCGCTACGGCCAGCGAGGAGAAGCCAATCCCGACGGAGGCTTTCCACAATTGTTTTGGCCCTTCTGGCGGCCAGACGGTCGTCCATCCCTTCTCTTTGGAGATGCCGTCGAGATCTGGCCCACGCCACTGCGGCCAATCGTTCGCCATCAATTCTGGATTGCCATTGAGCAGGGGCGCCGCCAGCAACCCGAAAGCGAGCATTTTGGCCACGAACTTCTTCATGCAAGCAGACCTACCGCCCTTCCAGAGCAAAGTCAATGCGGCGGGCCTAAAGTCTCGGAAATTCGTTATGCCACTAAACGGGAACGCCGGGTTTGAACCGTAACAGCCGATGTGAATCGGCTCTGATCTTTCCACTCAAAATAGTGAGCCGAGTCACCTCGGCTGCTACGGGATTCATGGGAAGGGCAGTAGGCCCATAACATAGCGATGGTGTGGCCGGATGTAGCCCGGGTGCCCCGCCGGGTGCCCTCACCTAATGTCACAAAGATTGGAGAGCCGGTTCGACCCGGCTTTGGCCGGTGGCGCTTGTCCCGAAGGGACATTTGAGAATAGCCCGGCGTTTTAACGCGGGGAATGGATTGGAATCTGCCGAGTCCCGAAGGGACGGCTGAGGGGCCCGGGTGTGCCTGCGGGATGAAATGTCAGCCGTCCCTTCGGGACTTGTTTTCTTTGCGCGCTTAAGGGCTTCTGCGCTAAAGACCAATTTCCCGTTCACATAAGTGCGGAGAACTTGGGTGCTGGCGATTTTGTCTAATGGGCAGGCGAGCAAATCGGTGTCGAGCACCACGAAATCCGCCAGCTTGCCTGCTTCGAGTGAGCCGAGCTTGTCTTCTTTGAAAAGCACGTAAGCATTGTTCATGGTGTAAAAGCGGATGGCTTGCTCGCGAGTGATGGCTTCTTCCGGATGCAACGCGCCCTTCTGCCACTGAGCCCGGCGGGTGATCGCGGTCGCCATGCCGAGAAACGGGTTATAGGGATTGATCGACCGCAGGGAGCCGACCTTCTGCATGTGGTCGGAGCCGCCGCCCGCAATTCCGCCCGCCTCGAAAATACTTTTCAACGGCTGAAACCAGCGCAGCCGGTCATAGCCGAATTGTTTCACCAGGGTGCGACTATCCAGGTAAAGCCACGCGGGCTGGATGTCCACTACCACTCCGAGTTGCGGCATTTTTTCCACGGCCTCACGGCTCTGGAAATTAGCGTGCGTGATGCAGGGGCGTGTCTGGCGGATGGGTATGTCCTTGTTAATCTCCTCATAAACTTCGAGGAGCGTGTGCACTGCGCCGTCGCCCACCGAGTGTGCTGTGAACTGCAAACCGGAATCGACCGTCGTCCTCACGATGGGCAAGAGCCGCTCTTTGGGAATGAATAACACACCCCGGTAGTTGGGATCAGTGATCGCGTAAATGTCACTCACACCCCACGGCTCACGCATGTAGGCGCTGCCAGTCAGCATCCCGCCATCCAGGTACGTTTTGATGCCGACGATGCGCAGGAAATCGTCTTTCTCCCTGAACAGGGGATGGGCCGCCACTCGCCGGATGTTCGCTTGAATCTCGGCCAGCGGACCGGCCGTGTCGATGTGGTGGGACACCGAGAGCCGCACCGTCAAGGCCCCATTCGTCCGCAGTTCTTGATAAAGGCCGATGGCATCTTCCTTGGCGTCCCGATCACAAATGCTCGTGAGGCCCACGGAATTATAATCTTTAAACAACTGCAAGAGTCGCTGCGACTTTTCGCTGTCCGTCGCTTCCTTGCCCGGCGAGGGTAGTTTCACGTAATGCTCGAAGCTTCGCAAAATGCCTGTCGGTCCGCCTTGCGCATCTTTTTCAATCCGCCCCGGTGTCCCGGGGGCGATTTTGAAATCCTTATCAATGCCACTGAGTTGCAGGGCCAGAGTGTTGAGTGAGGCATCGGGACCGGTGCGGAAAACGACTGGATGTCCCGGTGCCGCCCGGTCCAGCTCTGCCCGCGTGGGGTACCGTTGCTCCCGCAGCCGGGTGATGAAGACCTGCTGGATTACGATCCATTCGCCGGTCTTGAGGACCTTCGCTCGAGCCCGAATATAAGCGAGCACGTCCCCAATCGATTCCATTCGGGGGATGGGATGATCGAACTCGGTCATGACGGCGCTGAGAGGGTGCGCATGGGAGTCCATTAAGCCGGGCAAAACCATTCTGCCTTTCAAATCGAGCAGAGTGGTGCGCGGGCCCTTCAGCTTCAACACCGCTTCGTTCCCGCCTACCTGCACTATGCGATTCCCTTCGATCGCCATGGCCTGCCCGATGGAGAACCTCTCATCGACCGTCACGATTCGGGCGTGGTGTAGAATTAAGTCAGGATGAGCGGCAACGGAACCACAGATAAATGAAAAGACGAAGACCGGGATGAAGCTTCTCAGGTGTTCCATTTAGCCCCGAGGCATACGATGAAAACACTGCTGGAATCAAGTTTTTCTAACGGCTATGCTAATACCATCGACCCTTAGGCGAACTCGCTCAATGGAGTTCGCGCCTGGAAACTACCTTTTGTTTCCTAGGGGATTCCCCTAGAATTTGCCCCAGAGTGATCTTACGCGTCGAATCTTATAGAATCCCCGTCGTTATTGATCCCTTACGGGTTTACGGCTTCAGCCCCCCCCATGCTCCCCCCCACCTTGGCAGATAAGCTTTGCACTTAGCCGTAACTATTCAGTAGAGTCTTTCTCCGAAATGGGAGGAACCCCCGCAGCCTATATCTCACCCCTATCATTTTACGGCAGAATCGTGTTCACCTTTTAGTGGGCAAAGCTCGACTGCAATGCAGTAGGATTTG
>JBBRPK010000201.1:0-8960 GCA_038228235.1 Verrucomicrobiota bacterium | reverse complement strand
GGGAGAAAAAAGCGGCGATCCAATCCTTCGCCATGGAATCGAGGCGAAGGCTCCAGGGGAGGCTGCGAGTCCATGCCCACGAACTTTGGGATTACTGGAGGGTAGCCGCAATCCTTTTCGAACTCAGGAGAGATCAGAGCCGACTGACGTCCGCTGCTACAATCACCATTGCGTAGCATCCAGCGTGAGCTGGATCACTATTCACCCGGGGGCAACGGAGCGCGAGAACCGGGAGAGTTCAGAGCCGATTGACACCGCCTGCTACAATTACGATTGCGTAGCATCCAGCGTAAGCTGGATCATTCTTCACCCCGGCCCTCTGCGCGCACGAACCAGAGGAGATCAGAGCCAATTGACATCGGCTGCTACAATTTACGATTGCGTAGCATCCAGCGTAAGCTGGATCATTATTCATCCTGGGGCGGCGGAGCGCTCGAACCGGGATGGATCAGAGCCGACTGACCTCGGCTGCTACAATCACCATTGCGTAGCATCCAGCGTGAGCTGGATCATTATTCACCCCGGCTCTCTGACCGCACGAACCGGAGGGGATCAGAGCCGACTGACCTCGGCTGCTACAATCACGATTGCGCAGCATCCAGCGTGAGCTGGATCATTATTCACCCCGGCTCTCTGACCGCACGAACCGGAGGGGATCAGAGCCGACTGACCTCGGCTGCTACAATCACCATTGCGTAGCATCCAGCGTGAGCTGGATCATTCTTCACCCCGACCCTCTGCGCGCGAGAACCGGGAGAGATCAGAGCCGACTCACCTCGCCTGCTACAATCACGATTGCGTAGCATCCAGCGTAAGCTGGATCACTCTTCATCCTGGGGCTGTGGAGCGCGAGAACAGGAAGAGATCAGAGCCGATTAACATCGGCTGCTACACGAACTTTCCCTTGGGGGAATTCTTACCCAGCACCGTTCGAACTTTGCCATCAATGAGCGTTCTTCCCAGAGCATTCCGATGCTCTTGCGCCAGACGCTTCAAAAGTTTAGGGTGAAAAATTGAAAATATTCACCGTCAAGCAGTGAAGACACCGCATCGCCGCTTCACCTTTAATTTAAACACCGCAGAATGTCACTCGTGATCCGGACGCGTTCGAAAACCGATCTGTTCCTTTCCGCGCAGTCCCTTCGCCTCAAGCTTCAAAGTCTGTGCCTCCTTGAGAGTTGTGAAGCATGAGCTTTCTCAACCCCATCATGCTCGCTGGTCTCCTGGCCATCTCCGTCCCCATCATCATCCACCTGCTCAACCGCAGGAAATTTCAGAAGGTCATCTGGGCAGCGATGCGCTTTTTGAAAACCAGTGTGGAACAGAATCAGCGCCGGATGAGAATCGAGGATCTAATCCTCCTGCTCCTGCGCTGCCTCCTCCTGGCCTTGCTCGCCCTGGCGCTGGCCCGGCCCGCCATCCTCTCCCGCGGGGGGGGCCGATTCGGCCAATCCAAAGTAACGGGCATCATCATTCTCGATAACTCCTACAGCATGGGGGTAACCGATGGCACCCAGACTCGATTCGACAAAGCTCGCAAGGCTGCCGAGCAAGTGCTCGATTCCATGCCTGGAGGTTCGGCCGCAGCAGTCTGGCTCGCCTCGGACATCGTGCGAGAGGTCATCGCCTTGCCCACTTTCGATTTGAACCTGGCCCGCAAAACAATTCGCGAAGCCCCGCTCAGCGATCGCGCCACGGATCTTTTCCCCGCCCTCGACAAAGCGCTGGATTACCTCCAAGGCCGCATGGTGGTTCGCAAGGAAGTTTTTTTGATCACCGATGGCCAAGCCGCGGCCTGGCGGCAATTGACCGAAATCCAAAAGACCCTCGAAAAAAATAAAACCGAAGTGAAAACTCACCTGATTCTCGTGAACGAGCACGAAGACCAGAACCTCGGCATAAGTGATCTGCGTCTGGCGAGCGGTCTTTCTCCGGTCAATCAGCCTTTGCGCTTCGAAGTCAAAGTGACCAATTACGGCAAAGCAGAAACTCGCGATATCCGGGTGAGTCTGAGCGTCAATGGCGAGCCCTCATGCGATGAGTTTACCATCGACTCCATTGCCCCGGGGGCCAGCAAAAGCATTTCGCTCTTTGCCAGGCTGCGCAGCGAAGGTTTTCATTCGGTGACGGCCCGCATTCCCGCAGACCGCCTCCCAGCCGACGATTATCGGACAGTGGCAGTGCGGGCAATCAAGGAAGTGCGGGTCTTGTTGGTGGACGGCGAGCCCGGCGCCGAGGCCCGGGAGAGTGAAACTTTTTTCCTGCGCCACGCCCTCGTGCCGGTATCGCCCGAAGCAGCGCCGGAGTATTTCATCAAGGCCACCACCCTCACCGCGCCGGAGTTTGCGCAAGCGCGGCTGGATGACTTCGACGCCGTGATCCTTGCTAACGTGGCGGACATGTCTGAAAACACTTTGAAGGGATTGGAACATTACCTGCGGCGAGGCGGCGGCTTGATGATTTTTCCAGGAGGTAAAGTAAACTTGAGCTTCTATAATGATCAATTGCTCAACCATTACAGTTTTCTCCCTGCCACACTCGGCTCGCCACGCGGGCAGGCGGATCAGGATGAGCAGTTTTTCCTGTTCCAGGAAAAGGATTATCAACATCCCATTGTCTCCATTTGGAACGATCCTGGCTCCGGAACGCTCTCCTCTGTTCGATTTTATCGCGCCTTTGTTCTGAAGCCCGCGCCTCCAGCGGTGAATGGGGACCGGCGGCAACGCGGGGACGCGGGGAAGGAGTCCGGACCTTTTTCCCAGGAAGCAGGTGATCCGCAGATCATTTTGAAGTTTGCGGATGGCCTCCCGGCCATCATGGAGCGCACCTGGGGACTCGGACGCGTCATTTTGTTTAGCAGCACCGCCAACAGCGCTTGGAATGATTGGCCGGTGCGCCCTTCCTTTGTGCCCTTGCTGCACCGGGCCCTTGGCTCGATTGTACAACGCCAGGATGAAGGTCTAAATATTCGCGTCGGAGAACAGTTCGTCCACCGCGTGAGTACGGAGTTCCTGGACAAGGATGCTACCTATTTTAGGCCCCGGCAGTCTGATACCGCGCACGACCTCCGCCGAGTCGAGCTCATCAAGGGCTGGCCTGTTCTTCGTTATGACCAAACTGATTTAGGCGGAGTTTATGACGTCTCAGTGATTGATCCGCCCCTCTCCTTGAAATTTGCGGCGCAGCCAGCCCCGTTTGAATCAAGCATGGACGAGCTTTCGCCCGCGCAAGTCAGCATTCTGAAAAATGTGGCCAATATCATCCCCTGGACCCCCAACCTCTCTTTGAAGGGCCTCGTCGAACGGGATCGAATGGGTTTTGAGTTCTGGCTGCCGATTGCGATAGCCGCCCTGCTGATCGCCGCTCTGGAAACCTTTCTAGCCCAGTGGTTCAGTCGCGCAAAATGATGCTACCCAATCCCAAATCGTAGCAGCCGACGTGAGTCGGCTCTGATCTCCCCCATCCCTCTCGCCCACAGCCCCAGGATAATTAGTGATCCAGCTCACGCTGGATGCTACGCAATCGGGATTGTAGCAGCCGACGTGAGTCGGCTCTGATCCCTCCCTGTTCGCACGCCCCACAACCCGAGTATGAATAATGATCCAGCTCACGCTGGATGCTACCCAATCCCAAATCGTAGCAGCCGACGTGAGTCGGCTCTGATCTCCCCCGTTCTCACTCCCCACAGCCCGAGCGCAAATAATGATCCAGTGACTCAGCGCAGGCGCTCTTAATCACCCTGGCGGGCCGAAGTTTTTTGGAAATCGCTTGTTTCAGATCGAGTCTTTACATGCGTGGTGTCCAGGAGCTTTCGTCCCTCGAAGTCGCCATTGGCCAATCGGTTAAACCAGATGCCGTCGGCCAATCGTATGCGGTCCAATGAAAAACTAAACCTCTTTAGCGATCCCAATAACTCCAGCACCCCCCCCAGGCTGACCTTGGATTGAGCGGTGATCTGGGCCCGCGCAATCTCAAACTCCAGCTCATCAATCCAAATTGTCCCGGCAAGTTGGTTCAAGAGCCGGTCAGAAATCTGACGGACAGGCAGGTTTCCGCTCAGTGGCTGAAAGGTAATTACGTAGGTAGGACGGCCATGCAGGAACGTGCGCTCCCGAAGGGTAAATTGGTATTTTGTGACCAGCTCTGGCGTCAAATATTTTTCCCAGTGATCGTCGCGTTTGGCTGTCTTGCCATCCACCAACTGCGGCCCTTGGCGGGCGACACGTTCTTCCTCCTTTTTCAACTCCGCGGCGCAGGCCACCCGCCCATTGATTTTTATCTGCTCAATCGAGCCCAGGCCGGACTTGAAGTGAAAAAGTTTCTCTTTTGTCTCGGTGATCCTTCCCTGGGTATCCAGATCTTCCACCACCACCTGCTTCGTGTAAGAGTAGCCGGCGCGCCGGCTGTCCGCGCTCACAGATTGGGCGTGAGTGACCGCCGCCCTCACGATCTCTTCCGGACGAAGAGTCGCAGGCGGATTGAAGCATATGGCCGCTTGGCCGCTGAACAACAGCCAGCCCAGTGGCAAAACGCCACGGCAATATCCTGAAATAATTCGCATTTATTAAAACTGGTAAAATCATTTGACGCTCGCCAAGCCTAGATTAATCAAACTTAGTGGGCTGAGGCGTAAATAAGATGTTGTTAGCGGCAAGGGATTTTTCGGCCAGACGAGGCGTGAGCGACGAGCATATCCCGAAGTGGATCTGTAAGGAGCGAGCAACGAAGTCTGGCCGAAAAAGACCTGTCGCCCTCCGGGTTGAGCCGAATTTGGCCTGTGCCTGCGTTGCTCGTCGACCACAGATTCCCTGCGGAATATGCTCCCTCCTTGCGTCTTGCCACAGGCCAAATTGGGCGCAACGAACGTCATCGTATTTACGCCTCAGCCCACTTAGCCCGCTTATTTCATAAGCCGGGAGTCAGATTCGATTTTTTCGTGGATCAAAAGCCCGATTGGCGGGGATTTGCGCTTCGACTGGCTTCCGCCCTTTGGTTTACAGGGTGTTGTTCCTGCGCTTGCGTCCGCGTGGAGCCGAAGCTTGGGGGCGCACCAGGTGCAACTCTCCCCGGTCGAGCAATTCCCACTCGACTGGTTCTCCAGCCGCTAGTCCGATGGCCGCTGCCAGTGGCAGGGGAAAGTTGACATAAAAACGAGGCGCTTGGGTTTTGGAACGGATGGCTTGGACTTTGATTGCATATTTTGCTTGCATGGTTCATAGATACCCCATAGGCTATCTATATGTCAAACGCAAAAATCGTTTCTGCCCCGGAGAACGAACCACTGCTCTTCGCCAATCTGGGACCACGCCAGGTCGTAGCCGATTTTTCTGGCGGCACCCTCTCCAGCGATGGCGGTGCGTTGCTGTTGCGCGAGGTGGATGCTCATCTGGGTTTGACCCGTGAACTGGCCGCCTGCTTTTCCGACGGGCGCGACCAGCATTTTGTGGATCACTCCGTGCAGCAGATGCTGGCCCAGCGGATCTACGGCTTGGCCCTGGGTTACGAAGACCTCAATGACCACCAGCGATTGCGCCTGGATCCGCTGCTGGCCACCGCCTGCGGCAAGCGCGATCCCTTGGGAGAGGATCGGTTCAATCCGGCTGATCGAGGCATCGCCCTGGCCGCTCCTTCGACGCTCAACCGCTTGGAGCTGTCAAACAATAAGAGCACCCGCTGCCACAAGGTGCCGCACGATCCGGCTCAGATCGAAGCGTGCTTGCTCAAAATGGGAGCGCGTTGTCTGCCCAAATACGCCAAGGAAGTGGTGTTGGATTTGGATGCCATGGGGCATCGGCTGCATGGTTGCCAAGAGGGCCGCCACTTCAACGCTTATTATGACGACTATTGTTATCTGCCCCTTTACGCCTTCGTGGGCGATTTCCCGCTGTGGGCGCAATTGCGCACCGCCGATCACGAAGCGGCTCACGGAGTGGTCCCGGCGCTGGAGAAGATTGTAGCCGCCATTCGTCGGCGTTGTCGCAGGGCGCGGATCATCGTGCGCGGGGATAGCGGTTTTTGCCGGGAAGAGATCATGGCCTGGTGCGAGAGCCAGCCGCAGGTTTACTACTGCTTAGGTTTGAGCAAGAACTGCCTGCTGGTCGAAAAATTGAGTCCCGCGCTGGCCGAGGCCCGAGCGCGCCATTGCCTGAGCGGTTCGTGTGTGCGGGCCTTTGCGGAGTTTGAATATCGGACCCAAAAAACTTGGAGCCGGGAGCGCCGAGTCATTGGCAAGGCCGAGGTGATGACCGAGGGTGAAAATCCGCGCTTCGTAGTGACCAGCCTACCGGCCCAAGGGTTCAAAGGCGACGCGGACCGCGCTCGATTCCTTCCCAGCCGACTCTACGAAGAACTCTACTGTGCGCGCGGAGACATGGAAAACAAGCTCAAGCAGCAGGCGCTGGATTTAAAGGCCGACCGGATGAGCACCCAGCATCTGGCCAGCAACCAATTTCGGCTTTGGGAATCGACCTTTGCTTACCTGCTGCTGGAACGGTTACGCACCCAAGGATTGGCCGGAACCCAATTGGAGCGGGCGACAGCGGGGAGCCTGCGTTTGAAGCTCTTGAAGGTGGCCGCTCAAGTGCGAGTGAGTGTGCGCCGGGTCTATGTGCAACTGAGCAGCACCTATCCGCTCCAAGAGTTGTTTCGACTTTGCCAGCGGCGGCTGATGGTCTTGCCCTTGTGGTCTGATTAGTTTGGAGACCCACAACCTGTAGAACAAATTCTGTGACGACGGGAGCGGTGTCGCCAAAAACAATGAGAAGACCGCGTTTTTCGCTCGGGAAAGCATTTTTCTTGTAGTGGTGGCCTCTCCACAATTTTGACAAGCAAAACAAAAGCGTTTTTCTGAAAAATTGTCCCGAGCGGGTCAGAAATCAATTCAGGTATGAAATATGCGGGTTAGAGCCTGTTTTAAAATTGCGTGGGGTTCTGCGGCGAGGGATTTTGGCTGTGGCCAAGGCGGCGAGGCCCGAGCATCCCCGCAGCGGGCTGTGACGGCCGAGTCAACGCAGGCCGCGGACAAAAGACCCGCCGCCCGGAGGGTTTTCGCGGAAAAGGCCGCCTGGCTTCGTTGCTCTTCGGTCGCAGATCGCGGCGGATATGTTCCCTCGTCGCGCCTCGCCATCCAGCCTTTTCCGCGAAAACAGAACCACACGGAATTTTAAAACAGGCTCTTAGTAAGTGTTACAGATGCACAGGCTCCACCCGTTCGTGTTTGGTGATGTCCCGAAGAATGGCGG
This sequence comes from Verrucomicrobiota bacterium, assembly GCA_038228235.1. Lineage (GTDB taxonomy): Bacteria > Verrucomicrobiota > Verrucomicrobiia > Limisphaerales > JBBRPK01 > JBBRPK01. The sequence continues at coordinate 1,719 of JBBRPK010000201.1, read as the reverse complement.
TGAAGAGATTTTTCCCGTGTTTGCTGAACGTTCCCAGAGTCATTTCCAGCAAAATTTGTCCTCCGCCAAGATTGCGCCCTGGAAGTTGGACGGCGACGGCTTTCTTGCGCGTATCCAAATGGCTTCTTATTTCGGCCAGATGGGGTTGATACGAGTTGTCCGGCAATAGTACTGCCAGATTTTGGCCCAGCAACTGCCCCGCAGAAGCCCCAAAAGTCTTTTCGGCGACCGGATTAACAAATAGAATTTCGCCCGCCTCGTCGATCACGATGATGGCATCAGAAGCGGTTTCCGCCAAAATCCGGTACCGCTCCTCGCTATCCCGAAGCATGTTTCGCTCGCGCCGGCAAGCTGCCACCAGCGAGCTGAGCATCAGGGCGACTAAGACAAACCAGCACAGCCGCTCCGCGTCTTCAAGATTCCCGCGATGATACAGCGAGAAGCGCGGCTCGATAAAAAACAAGCGGATGACCAGCGCAGAGAAAGCCGTCGCCAAAAACGCGGGCCCCAAACCCCCTCCTAATGCGCTGACGACGACCGCTCCGAGAAAAAATAAATGCGGCACATCGGTCAGCACTGGCCTGCTGAGCGTGAGGAGGACGGCCAGGAAAACCGTTCCCAAGGCCCAGCCATAACGGAGCGCGTGGCACATGTCCCCCTTTCTGGCGGCGGGCGGCCAATGCTTCCAGTCTTCCTTCATGCTATTGTCTGCACCGTAAGAAACTTACTCCATTAACCTCACTTTTGCGCGAGCAGCCATGGTCACGTCATTGTGGCAGCGCTTTGATGAACTCGTCGGCGCGAGCAATAGACGCATTCATGTCTTCGAGCAACCGGCCGATCTCTTCCTGGATATTGGTCGATTCTCCCTTGAGCGCGGCGATGGCTTGCGCGTTGAGGCTGTGCTTGAGCGCGAGCACATAATCATGAAGTTTGTGAAGGACAGGATCCATCGTGGCTTCGGCTTTCCTGAGCGCGACGAGCATTTCCTCGTAGCGTCGGCGGGTGTCGTTTAATTGCTCCCTGCTGGTGGCGCGAAGCGACGCGGTGCCAATCTCCGTGTTCTCTTTCTCCCATTCGGCAAAGAGATCGCTCGCGACGGTCCGCACCTCCTCGATGCGCTTATGTACCGCCTGCACACGCCCGTCCGCGCGGTCGTACTCCGACTGAAGCTGTCGATAGCGGCTTTCAAGCTCACCACCTTCAAAGTTCGTAAGCTCTTTCAAACGGGTCAGCGCGTCCTTGAATTCCTGCTGCGCGTCCTTCTGGGCATCGCGCGCCGCCACCACACGCTTTTTAAGCAGGTCGCGTTTGTAAACCCCGAATTTCTCATAAGCCGAGTAGTAGGTGCTCTTGCAGCCCGTTAACCAAAGCACGGAACACAGCACAAGAATTCCAAAACGACTAAGTTGCCTCATGGGGCGAATAGTCGCACTATTTCGAGATTTGGTCAAACAGGGAAACTTTGCGCCGCTGCCTTCAGGGAACGAGGAGGGCAGAGGATGTGAAATGACCTGCCGGCATAAAGTGTGGCGGGTTCGGTTCTGGAGCGCGGCTCTACGAGCCGCAGCCCGAGGTGACGGACTCGCCGGCTTCAACTTCGAGATTTGGTCAAACAGGGAAACTTTGCGCCGCTGCCTTCAGGGAACGAGGAGGGCAGAGGATGTGAAATGACCTGCCGGCATAAAGTGTGGCGGGTTCGGTTCTGGAGCGCGGCTC
>JBBRPK010000200.1:0-9008 GCA_038228235.1 Verrucomicrobiota bacterium | reverse complement strand
CGGCGAGGCCGGAGCATCCCCGCAGCGGGCTGTGACGGCCGAGTCAACGCAGGCCGCAGACAAAAGATCCGCCGACCGGAGGGTTTTCGCGAAAAAGGCCGACTGGCTTCGTTGCTGCTCGGTCGCAGATCGCTAGCGGATATGCTCCGTCGTCGCGCCTCGCCATCCGGCCTTTTCCGCGAAAACAGGACCCCAGGGAATTTTAAAACAGGCTCTTCGCCATGATCCATAGGCCTTGAGCGGAACAAACGTGGCGAACTAAAGTGCGCGCTCACGGAATACCCCCGCGGCCGATACGCAATAGTACGCATCGACAGGTTATTCGCACCTTGACTGCCATGCTGGTTTTAGGATACCACGAACGTTATGGCTAATGCATTATCAGATCTAACAGTGGCACAGTTAAGAAGAGCGCTGGCAATAAAGGAACGGGTCGAGGCTTTAGAAGCTGAAATCAGTCAGATTTTGGGCGCGCCAACCCCGGCTCCACGTTCTCCGGCTGCGTCGCGACCAGGCCGAAGAATTTGGACCGCCGAGGCGAGAGCGAAAAACGCCGCCTACCAAAGAGTGCGCCGAGCCCGCCTGAGAGCAGCCGCCTAACGAATTTCCTGCCCATCTACGGTTCCGGCCGCGCCGTCGCAAAATGCACTGCCTTTGATTGCATTCTGCAATAATATCGTGCCGTAGTTGCCCTGACTCCCGCACATTGTCCCCAAACCTTCTGCGCCCTGTCGCACCTCTTTCTTAAATGTTAGCAGGCCAATGACGCCCAGCGCGGGACTAAAGGTTCTTTCGCGGTGAAAGTTGCAGGGCTTTGGCACGCTCCGAGCTAGATGCTCCGCGAAGGATGGTCTCATGACACACAGGGACAATTCAACGAATTCAACCAACACTATACAAAAATAAGAAACATGAAGAAGTTATTTATAACCCCTGCCTTGGGCTTAATGGCAATGGCACTATCCGCGGCCTCTATCACGCCCGTTGAGGTGGGGGCCCCCGCCATCGACTGCCTTTACAACCCCGCGTGCACAAATCTCGTCGTGGAAAGTTCTGCGCCGATCAGTTTGCCAGGCGCGACTGGAACTGGCTTCTTGCAAACTCGGGTAATCCAAGGAGAAGCGGGCGCGCCCGCCGCAGGCCTTTTTGGCTACGAGTACCGCATCGACTTGAGCGGAATGAGTGTGGGCACAAACGCTTCGCCTTGCCTGACGAATCTAGTGCGATGTGTCACGAACTTCGTAGAACTTACGACGAACGTAGTCGTGTGCCGGACGAACAGCATGGTCGTTTCGAACCATGTTTTTTGCATCACCAACAGACTGCCGGCTACTAATATCATAGTTTGTGTGACCAATTCAAATTTCGGCACCAACTTCCTACAGTGCTTCACGAATGTTCTTGGTGAGGTGCTTTGCTTTACCAACGATTTCGCGGCCACAAATTTCGTGCGATGTATCACCAATCGAATTCCAGCTAGGACCTTTGTTATTTGCCGGACAAACGTCTTCCTTGACACAAACATGCTTGTGACTTGCCGCACGAACAAGGTGAGGTATTTCACCAACCTCGTTACCTGCAGCACGAATCTGGTTCCTTGTCAGGGGGCGCCGCCTTGCATTCAAGAATTACGGATCAATTTTGGACCCATGGTTTCGCGACTGGACTTTGATACGAATGGGTCGTCCACGGACCAAGTCTATGTCGTGACGAGCGGTGCGCCAGGCGCCATTGGGCCTGCGCAAGTCACGCGAACTAACCGGCAGGTTATTCTGCACTTCTCCCCCCCAATCTGCCCCGGTGACTCCAGCTTCTTTGTGGGGCTGCTGTCAGCCAGCCCTCCACGCGATGTTCTCGCCCGGCTTAAACTCACCAGCGGCTCAAGCGTGGCGGTTGCCACCCGCGCCCCGCAAAGCGTCCGATCCGCCCATTGCAATTTCGAGACCCTTACCCACACTATAGATCGCCTTGGCGCGCACGATATTCTTGGTCCTAATGCTCACGTCCGAGAATCCCATCGCAATGATCTATTAAGACAGATCCACACCGCCTCGACCGCCGCCAAAGCGGGGAACCTCGATGACGTGTTGGTCGCTCTGGCTGGGATCATGGTCCATGTGGACGGCGGGAACAATGACTGGGTTACTGCCAAAGCAGCCAGTTCGATCAACCAGGCCCTCACCGACCTTGTCGCGTGCCTCCAACAAGGCTCTGGGGGCGGAGCCAATGGAGACCACGATGGCAAAAATGAGTCCGATGATGATGAGCGTGATGATCATGATCGCGGCGCCCACCACGAATAGGACCGCTAGATCGGCCCTTGGCCGAGCCAGTTGAATCACACAGCAGGAGGCGGGCTTAGGCCCGCCTCTTCCTTTTAGAATCATTGATCGATGTCAACCAATGCCTGAACCATCAATGGCGCGATAGTCCGTTCGCAACGAAAGCGCTCGGACGTAACGCTTTATGGATTTGTGGGATCATGAATTTGCCTTCCCCTGCTCCCAAATTACTCGTTTCGTAAGATCGTGTTAATGAATGTTGCAAACCCGCGCCGAACCGAGGGCGGCGCTGCCTCCAGATAACGAGCAAATTCGGGTTTGCGCACATCCTTCCCCGCCGATTGGCAAAGGCTGGCGGCCTGGGTCGCGACGGCTTCATCATAGGCGGCGAGAGCCGGCACTAATTCGGCCGGCTCAATTCCGTTTTTTTTGATTAGGTTTTTAGCGTAATTTCGAGGCGGAGTGAATTTGCGGTCCCCATCCCCATCCACCCAGATCGGATTGGTAGAGCCGATCACGCGCGGCTCCCAGAGGCGGGAAGTGGGCTGATAGGGACGCGGAATGGCCCAGTGGGGAGAAGTCACACCCGGGCCGCTGGCAATGGCCACAAGGTAAATATCGTGTTGAGGTCGTGGCATGGTCCATTTTATTTTAGTTTTCTCGCGTCCAGGCGCGCCTGGCTCGATTCGCTGCTGACGAATCAGAAGGCCATTGGCGTACAATTCTACCTGGTCAGCAGTGGTCCATGAAGGACCCAGCACGGTGACGGTGACGAGCATCGTTTCCCCGAGGCCAGTGGCAAGGTCGCCGACGCCGAATTTATCATCGACCTTTATCTGCGTGAGCAGTCCCAGAGAAACCAGCGCGCGGCCCTGCTCCAAATTGCGGCAGGCCTCCTCGATGTTGATCGCTCCCGGATTTTCATCGGGACATTGGATATAAGTGCGGCCTTGCCCGACGATAAATCGGCTGACATCATGGCTGTCGCTGGCCGCCACTCCGGTCACGCGATAGCCGTAGTTTAAGAGGCCGAACCAATCGCGGTAGACTTGCCTCCAGTCGGAGCGAAGCGCGCCTGAGTTAATCAGCTCGATGCCGTTGAAACTGAACTCGAAACCGCGCCGGTTCTCGCCCGTGGTCGAATTGAAATTAGTTTCTGCGAACGGAATGAACTGGTCGTGAATGTCGCGTGGATGATTTAGCACAATCATTTGCGCGCCAGCTACGGAACGGATTGACTCCATCAGTTCAGGCCATTTTTCCAGACGAGCATCGGGAATGCGGCTGCCGGACTGGATTGGAAAAACATTGAAGTGTCCAAACTTAGTGGTGACCTCACAACCGAGAATGGGAGTGAACTTCTGTTCCAATCCAAGGCGTTTGGCTGGCCCTCTGAAATCGATCAGACTATTGTGTTCGGTGGAAACGGGCAGTTCGATCCCCTCCCCCGCCAACGTCAACATCCGTTCCTCCAGCGTCGCATCACCGTGTTTGGCATGCGTAAAGGTGTGAATGTGCGTGTCGCAACTAACTAAACCTGGTGTTGGCACTTCGCGCCGGATGGCTGGCGCGACCACCTGCGTTTGACTGTTAGTGAGTTCGAAGGATTCCAGGCCCAGCCCGTATTCAAAACCTCTTGAAGCGTAAACCTTATACTTGCCCGGGGGGACCCGAAAATTAGCCTTGCCATCGGGTGTATAAATCACGCCCGGCCGAGAAGCCAATTGTTGGCCGGCGCTAACATAGAGCGGGGCCAGCGCGCCTTGGTCATCCACAATCGTAATTCGGCAAGGCAGCGGGGTGTGCAGGTCAGCATCCGTCACGGCTGCTTGAATCGTCCCCTCAAACGCCTGGCTGGGAGGGCGATGATCCAATCGGAAATCCCCCACCAGGATGTCGTCGTTGTCTTTCGGAGGAAGGATCGAAAGCCGGTTTTCTCCGTTTCGCAGCCCGCCCGGCGGAATCGCCAGGGTCTGAACCGAGGCCGCTTCCATCAAGAATAATTTACCGATGCGGCTTCCGTTCAGTTCGACATTCCAATCAAGCTTCACGTCGCTTTGGCGAACGAGGAGAGTGGCCTCTGTTTTATTTTGTTTGGCCATAAATCGGATGTCCAATCGCGATCCATGAGGGATTTTCCCGGCAAACTCCTGCCACTCCGGTTCAGTGCCACTGCGTAAATGGTAGCGCGCCGCGTCAAGGGTGCGGAGCGCCGCGCCAGCTTGGTTTCCCAAGGCACCCATGGCGAACAGCATGGCGACGCAAACGAACCTGAATGCTTGTTGGAGGCTCTCGCTCATCAGAGGGAACACCTTACATACGGAAGGAAAATCGACAAGCCCGAGAGGATCGGCACAATTTTCGGAAGGACGAGTTCCACGAGTCCCCATTTTCTTAAGAGATCAGGGACTCCTGGAACTCGTCCTTCCGACCATGTGGTCCTACATTGCCATAATAAGAACTTCTGGCTTTTCGATAGACAATCCTTGACAGTCCTCGGTCTTCGTGCAAGCGTTACTTTGAATTCGTGAAACTTTTCACTACATGCCGCCGAGCCTTCACCCTGATCGAGCTGTTGGTAGTCATCGCCATCATTGCCATTCTCGCCGCGCTGTTGCTGCCGGCCTTGGCCAAGGCAAAGGAGCAGGCGAAGCTAATTCTGTGCATGAACAACTTGAAACAAATCGTCCTCGCGGACAGGCTTTTCTCTCTCGATCATGATGGCCATTTCCCGTGGCATACTGCCGTCTCCGACGGTGGCACGTACGGGACGACGGCGGGTCAGAGTTGGAAAAATTATCTGGCGGTATCCAATGAGTTGGATACCCCTAAAGTCCTGGTCTGCCCTAGCGATGTGGCCACCAAGGGGACCGTGACACGCTGGGGTACGGCCTTGGATGGCTTTTCTCGGGTTGGCAATCAGGCCGCTGCCCTCAGTTATTTCGTCGGATTGGATGGCTTCGAAACCATTCCAGCTACTCTCATGGCCGGTGATAGAAATATAGGCGGCTCCGCCGTTGATGTGTGTCAGAGCGTTGCCCCCGCGCCGGGGGTTACGGCGGAAGACATGAATAAGACACTTAGCGCCGTACAATGGACGAATAGCATCCATCGATTAAAAGGTGATATTGCCCTTTCCGATGGCAGCGTTGTCAAGACAAAGAGTCCAGGGTTAAGAGATTTGGCCAGCGAGGCCCTGTCAGCCATCAAGGCGGGGGGAGAGCGCACGATCACGGGCGCGCGACCGGCCAACCATATTCTCCTGCCGCGATAATTCTCACTTAAGAGCGCTATCTTCAGGGGCGGCGAAACGCCTGAGCAAGGGTTTTTGGCGCTTTCCGGGGTGACTTTTTCTCTTGCTTCCCTGCTGGATCTGTTTAGTTTACTTGCGCCTGAACGTCGTGTGTGCGGCAGTTCGCTGAGGCTGAGAAAAGAAAAGTTAACAAACCAACCTAACCTTCAACCTCCGTTGCCAGGCAACGATTGGTCCGTTAGGCAATGGAGACTTCGCCGGGTGCCGCTGTAGTGTCCCGACCAAGCCTCCCACAGTCATATGTCAAGATAATTATGCTTACAATGGAAGAAGCCATGAGGCAAACCGCCATGCGTTTTGCCGCGGGCGAAATAGTCAAGGGAACCATCATCGAAGTCAGACCCAAGGAAGTCCTCATCGACATCGGCTATAAGAGCGAGGGTGTCATCGCCGGAAACGAATTTGAAGACATTAAAGCCGTCAAAGTCGGCGATCTCGTCGATGTCCTGATAGAAAAACTTGAGGACAAGGACGGCATGGTCGTGCTCTCTAAGGAGAAAGCAGAGTTCAAGCAAAACTGGGACAGGATTTTGAGCATTTGCAAAGAGGGTGGCACAGTCGCTGGCAAAGTCAAAGCGGTCGTGAAAGGGGGCTTGCTCGTCAACATCGGGGTCGAAGCCTTTCTGCCTGCCTCCCAGATCGATATTATTCCGCCAAAAAATCTGACGGGCTTTGTCGGCAATACCTACCATTTCAAAGTCGTCAAAATAAATCAGGAACGGCAAAATATTGTCCTGTCCCGACGCGAACTCATTGAACAGGAACGCAACGAGCGCCGCGCCAAACTCCTGGGCGAAATGACGCCGGGGGACATCCGAAAAGGCACCGTGAAAAATCTTACCGATTTCGGAGCTTTCATCGACCTTAACGGCCTCGATGGACTTCTTCACATTACCGATATGAGCTGGGGCCGCATCGGCCATCCCTCGGAAATTCTCAAAGTTGGCCAGGAAATCGATGTGGTCGTCCTCGACATCAACCGCGAAAAGGAGCGCGTCAGCCTTGGGCTCAAGCAAAAGCTGGCCAATCCTTGGGAGAATATCGACGCCAAATACCAAGTCGGCCAGAAAGTCAAAGGCCGCGTGGTTAATCTGGTGCCCTACGGTGCTTTCGTCGAGCTGGAACCGGGAGTGGAAGGGCTGGTCCACGTCACCGAGCTTTCCTGGACCAAACGCATTGCCAAACCTGCCGACGTGCTCAAAGTGGACCAGGACCTGGAAGCCATCGTCCTCGGGATCAACCGCGAGGAGCAAAAAATATCCCTTGGCATCCGCCAACTCGAAGCGAACCCCTGGGACAAAGCACTCGAGAAATATCCGCCCGGCACGAAGGTCAAAGGCAAGATCCGCAATTTGACCAGTTACGGCGCTTTCATCGAACTCGAAGAAGGTTTGGATGGCATGATTCATGTCTCGGACATTTCCTGGACCCGCAAAATCAACCATCCCTCCGAGGTGCTCAAAAAGGGCGATGAAATCGAGGCCGTCGTATTGGAAATCGATAAGGCGAATCAACGTATTGCTGTCGGGCTCAAACAACTCGCCGAAGACCCTTGGAGCAATATCGACAAATATTACAAGGTTGGCGACTTGGTTACCGGCCACGTCACCAAACTAGCCAGCTTCGGCGCGTTTGTTGGCTTGCAGCACGACATTGATGGTCTGGTGCATATTTCCCAAGTCAGCGAAGAGCGCGTCGAGAAAATCAAGAACGTGCTCAAAGTCGGCCAGGAAGTGAATGCTCGCGTCATCAAGATAGACAAAACCGATCGACGCATCGGCCTTTCCATTAAGGCTGCCAACTACTCGCAAGAACAGCTTAAGGCCGAACAAGCCATGCTGGACTCATTGAAACCGGGTGAAGACCTGGTCGCCCTGCAACATGCCTTCGACGCTGCCGACGAAGAGAAAAAGCAGGAGTAACCGTCGCATCTGCCCTCCCGCCTGCGAGACTCGCAGGCGGGAGCAGAAGTGTGTCAACCCTCTATGTTAGTTCGTCCACCGCCGTTTTGAGCCGTTGGATGCCTTGCTCGATCACGGCGGGCGGCGAGTTGGAGAAGTTCAGCCGTAAAGTATTTCGTCCCCCTTCCGCGGCATGGAATTCTTCCCCTGGAACAAAGGCCACTTTATGTTGGAGCGCCAATTTTAACAATTCTGCCGTGTCCACATTTGCTGGAAGGTTCACCATCAGGAACATCCCGCCCTCGGGTCGCGTCCATGAGGCATCCCGCGGAAACCATTCCTCCAAGGCCGACAGCATGGCATCGCGCCTTTCCTGATAAGCTTCTCGCAAAAGGGGCAGACGCTTTTCCAGCAACCCCTCTCGAACCATTTCATAAAGGACATGCTGGCAGAATGTGCTGGTATGCAAATCAGCTCCTTGCTTGGCCAGGACGAGTTTTTCGATCACTTCTTCCGGCGCAATTACCCAACCCAACCGCAGACCGGGAGCGATGGTTTTTGAAAACGTCCCGACGTGCAGCACGCGCCCCTCGCCCCGATCCAACTCAAACAGGTGCGGAAGGAATTCGCCTTCGTAACGGAGTTCTCCATAAGGATCATCTTCAACCACGACCGCGTCATTTTCGCGAAGCAGCTTAAGCAGACGCAGCCGGCCCTCCAGGCCCAGTGTGGTACCTTGGGGATTTTGGAAATTGGGCACGGAATAAACCAGTTTCGGCCGTTGGGCGAAAAGCGGGTCTAGTTCATTCACACACATTCCGCTAGCATCCGAGATCACCGGTAAGAATCGCACGCCCCAGGGACGCCATGCCGACAGCAGTGCCAGATAGGTCGGGTTCTCCACGATGACAGCATCACCCTCGTCCAGAAAGATGCGCCCGATCAAATCCAGCGCCTGTTGCGCCCCAGTGGTGATGAGGACATTCGCGCGCTCTACAGCAATGCCCTTGGTGGAGAATCGGGCGGCAAGCCAATCGCGCAGTTCGGCGACGCCTTCTGTTTCGCCATATTGCAGTGCCGCATGGCCCCTCTGAGTCAAAACGCACTCCGTCGCGCGCCTCATTTGCTCCAGCGGGAAAAGTTCCGGGGCTGGCAGGCCGCCGGCGAAGGAAATCATGTCCGGTCGGGCCGTAAGCTTGAGCAATTCGCGGATGGTTGACCGGCGCATCTGTTTTGTTCTGCTGGCAAAGCGACTTTTCCATTTCATCGGATGAAGCTTACGTCAACATGGGCGCCTCCGGCCAATATTTCTTTGTTCACAAAGGCCTGCCTGCCACTCTGCATCGCCTGGATTCGGCTAATGACAAACTTAGCCGTAACTATGCAGTAGAGGCGCTAAAAATACTTGAGGTCATTAACACAACGATTGGATTGAGAAGCACTTACAGCACAAAATCCTACTGCATTGCAGTCGGGTTTCGCCCCCGATTGGTTCCTGCAAATCGTGTTCGG
>JBBRPK010000199.1:0-9012 GCA_038228235.1 Verrucomicrobiota bacterium | reverse complement strand
CGGAGGGTTTTCGGGGAAAAGGCCGACTGGCTTCGTTGCTCCTCGGTCGCAGATCGCTGGCGGATATGCTCCCCTCGTCGCGCCTCGCCATCCGGCCTTTTCCCCGAAAACAGGACCCCACGGAATTTTAAAACAGGCTCTTAGAAGTCCACCACGACTCGGCAAGGCACAGGAGGCTGGACCGGCAGGTTCGCAGCCGGCATTTCTCAGACCAAGCGTTTAAAACACTTTATTCCGAGGCTTGGGATTTAAGGAGCCGCGGGGGCGCGAGGGCGCGGGGGGGAGATCGGGTTTTTCCAAGTGAATGGAAATGGTATAATTTTTGAGAAATCGGGTGTCGCCCGGAGAAAGGACGGTCACGTTAGCCGGGAATGCGTGTTCCTCGCCCCATTGGAGGAGCAGCCTTCGCTTTGGTTGGGCCGTTCTGATTCGATTTTTCATTTTTAGCTTTCCTGCAGCCTATGGAAGCGAGTTTCGATCCAGCACGCACCTTCTGCTCTCGAAAAACGCTCTCCGCTCTCGCGGAGGCTTGATCTCTCATCGGCAAATGGCCAAAGAGGTTAAGCTCTTGCAAAAACTCTTTCTCCGTCGCATTCTTGGCCCAAGATGGCGCGCACGACTCGCGGGGCAACCCGCCAAACATGAAAGCAAAGATTATCATCACCCCCAAGAAGGCTGTTCTCGATCCGCAGGGTAAAACGGTCCAAAATGCCTTGGCCCACATGGGCTACAATGGCATCGGCGACGTCCACGTCGGCAAGTATCTGGAAATTGAACTGACGGGCGACCGGGAAGCCGCCCGCCAGCAACTGGACGAGGCCTGTCACCGGTTTTTGAGCAATCCCGTGATTGAAGATTATAGATTGGAAATCGAATGAGACGTTGTCAGTGGTTCCTGGCCAATCTTTAGTAATGATTCATCGCTGACCTCTGACCGGTAAAACATGAATTTCGCCGTTCTACAATTCCCCGCCTCTAATTGCGACCAGGATGCCGTTCATGTTCTGAAGCATGTCCTCGGCCAGCCGGTTCGGCTGCTTTGGCATAAGGAAACCTCTTTGGGCGACACCGACGCAGTGATCATCCCGGGTGGCTTCAGTTACGGGGATTACCTGCGCACGGGAGCAATCGCGCGCTTCAGCCCGGTTATGCAGGCTGTGCAACAATTCGCCGCCAACGGGGGGCCAGTATTGGGCATCTGCAACGGTTTTCAGATTCTGTGCGAGGCGGGGTTGCTTCCCGGGGCCTTGATTCGAAATCGATCGCTCCAATTCCGTTGCGAGCATGTCTTTTTGCAAGTGGGGACAACGGACTCTCCGTTCACCTGCCAAATTCCACCGGATAAACTGCTGCGCATCCCCATCGCGCATGGTGAAGGCTGCTATTTCGCTGACCCCTCGGCACTGGCGAGCCTTAAAACAAAGCATCAGGTTCTCTGGAGGTACGTCAACGCGCAAGGAGAGCCCACGGAGCAGGCCAACCCGAACGGTTCCCTTGAAAACATTGCCGGCGTGTGCAATGAGCGGCGCAACGTGGCCGGCCTCATGCCGCACCCCGAAAGAGCCAGCGAGGGCTTGCTCGGCAGCGCCGATGGCCGGTTGATTTTTGAGAGTTTAATCCACTGGTGGCTATCCGTTCATCCGTCTGATCGGGCGGCTCAGACTGATCTCGAACATCCTGTTTTGATCAATGACTGAGCCAGGCATTACTCCGGAGTTGGTGCAGAAGCACGGCCTCACGCCCGACGAATACGAACGTTTGCAAGCCATTCTAGGCCGCCAGCCTACCTATACCGAGTTGGGCATTTTCTCTGTAATGTGGAGCGAACATTGTTCCTACAAAAACACCCGCCCGCTCCTGAAAGGTTTCCCCACCAAGTCCCCCAAAATCCTGGTGGGCGCTGGTGAGGAAAATGCGGGCATAATCGACATCGGGGATGGTCTCGCCATCGCCTTTAAAATCGAATCGCACAATCACCCGAGCGCCGTGGAGCCCTTTCAAGGAGCGGCTACGGGTGTCGGGGGTATTATCCGCGATATTTTCACGATGGGCGCGCGGCCCGTTTGCGCGATTAATTCGCTGCGATTGGGTCCGATTGAGGGGGGTGAGCGAGCCGAGGAGGCCCCTTCTGAAATCGCTCATCGCAAATCGCAAGTCGCCAATAACCAGCGGTTGTTCGCCGGAGTAGTGGCGGGTATTGCCCATTACGGCAACTGCTTCGGCATCCCGACCATCGCCGGCGAGGTGTATTTTGATAGAAGCTATGAAGGCAATCCGCTGGTGAATGCTTTTTGTCTTGGGGTGCTTCGCCACGAGCAAATTGTGCGCGGTGCCGCCAAAGGCATTGGCAACCCGGTCTTCTACGTGGGCCCCGCCACGGGACGCGACGGATTGGCGGGGGCGGCCTTTGCCTCGCAGGATTTGACCAAGGAATCCTCCGAACAGCAGCGCGGGGCAGTGCAGGTGGGCGATCCTTTCATGGAAAAGCTGGTCTGCGAGGCCTGCCTCGAACTGCTCGCCACGGATGCCGTGGCCGGCATTCAGGACATGGGCGCGGCCGGCCTCACGTGCTCGACCTGTGAGACAGCAGCCCGGGCCGGCACCGGCATCGAAATCGAGCTAAGCAAAGTTCCTCAGCGCGCCGTGGGCATGACCCCTTATGAAATCATGCTTAGCGAATCGCAAGAGCGAATGCTCATTATCGTGAAGAAGGGCCGCGAAGCGGAGGTGCAACGAGTTTTCGACAAATGGGATTTGCCTTGGGCGGAGATTGGTTTCGTCACCAACACTGGCCAAATGGTGGTCAAAAACCACGGGGCGATTGTAGCCGATATTCCCGCTGCCAAGCTGGCAGACGACGCCCCTGTTTATCAACGCGAGGCGCGCGAGCCTGCCTATCTGGAAGCGGTGCGGGCCTTCACCCTCGCAGGCATTCCCGATACGAGCGATCCAGTGGGAGATCTGAATCGCTTGTTAGCCTGGCCCAGCATCGCTTCCAAGAACTGGGTTTATCGCCAGTACGACCACATGGTGCGTGATGGCACCGTCATCTGTCCTGGCTCGGATGCCGCAGTCCTCCGAATCAAAGAAGATTCCTTCCCCCAACCAGGCAAGCCTCCCTGCCCGACAATCGCGCCAGGGTTCGAAACCACTGCCTCCAGCCCCTCATCCCCAAAGCTCGAAAAGCTCATCGCCCTGACCGTCGATTGCAACGCAACCTACGTCTTCCTTGATCCTTACGAGGGTGGCAAAATCGCCGTGGCGGAAGCGGCGCGCAATCTCGCCTGTTCTGGCGCCGTGCCGCTCGGCACCACGGACAACCTGAATTTCGGCAATCCGCACAACCCGGAGATTTTTTACCAACTCCGCGAAGCCGTGCGCGGTGTGGCAGAAGGCTGTCGTGCATTCAATGCGCCCGTCACCGGCGGCAACGTCAGCCTTTACAATCAGAATCCGGTTGGCCCGATTGATCCGACGCCTACGGTGGCGATGGTGGGCCTCATCGAAAAAGCCGAGCACATTACAACCCAGTGGTTCAAGGATGAAGGTGACGCCATTATTCTCCTTGGCAGTGTTGCGGACAGCGCCGATCCTTTGCAAGGGCTTGGAGGATCTGCTCACTTGCAGCTCATGCATGGACAAAAAACCGGCGCCCCTCCGCGATGCGATCTGGAGAAAGAAAAAGAACTCCACGGGGCCTTGCGCTGCTTGATTTACGGCGGGGGCATCAAGAGCGCGCATGATTGCAGCGAAGGCGGCTTGGCTGTAAGCTTGGCGGAGAGCTGCATCTCCCAACAAACCGCCCGCGATACACCGCGCTTGATCGGTGCCGCAGTGGACCTATCGGCCTTCAGCAACCTTCGCCTCGACGCCTTGCTCTTCGGCGAGGCGCAGGGGCGCATCGTCATTTCATCAGCCGCCATAGACGCGGTCAAGATTTTGGAACGGGCGAAACTCCTTGGAATTCAGGCGACCCGCATCGGCGTGGTTGGCGGAACTAGAATGACATTCAAGACTGCCGTAAGAGAATTGATCTGGGAGGTCGTAGAGATGCACGACCTATGGTGGAATTCGATTGCTCGGCTGATGAAATAGCGCCGGAGAGGGGACTGCTTGCCAATTATAGAGGCCGGTGTTTAATTGAACTCATGAAATCCGCGCGTCCCCGAAGCCGATCCTGCTTCCCCTGGGCTTGGCGCTCGCTTCGTCAGGCTGCGCTGCCCGTGATGACGGCCTGCCTCTTTTTCGAGACCGCCCCCTTTGGATCCGCTGCCCAAGTAACGATTGGCATCATAGGCGACTACGGCGCGGCTTATGCCGGCGGGGCATCTGCTTCCAACGAGCAGGCGGTGGCAAACCTCGTGAAAAGTTGGAATCCCACCTTTATCATCACCACAGGGGACAACAATTATCCGAATGGTGAAGCTTCGAACATCGACACCAACATTGGCCAATTCTTTCACGAGTTCATTTATCCCTACGTTGGCACTTTTGGCGCCGGCGCGACGTCGAACCGCTTTTGGCCCTCGATTGGCAATCACGAATGGCCATTCGGCGTTTCTTATCTCGCGCCTTACCTCTCCTACTTTGCCTTGCCCGGCAACGAGCGGTATTACAGCTACCGCGAAGGCCCGGTCGAGATCATGGCCGTCGTGAGCGATCAACAGGAACCGGACGGCGCGACCCCAACCTCGACCCAATCGCTTTGGCTGAGCAATGTGCTGGCGACTTCGCGCGCGCCTTGGCGGGTGGTTTATTTCCACGAAGGCCCTTATTCATCAAGTGCGACGCACGGTTCGTGGACGCACCAAGCCGATAATATGCTGTGGCCATTCACGGAATGGGGGGCCACTGCCATCTTCTCAGGGCACAATCACCTTTATGAGCGGGTTTTCACCAATGGCTTGAACTACACGACGATCGGCTTGGGAGGCGACCGCATCGACACTTTCCATTTGCCCCTGTTGGCTGGCAGCATGGCGCGCTATAACACAACGTATGGAGCGGGCCGGTTGGTAGTGACCGAAACGAATTTCGTTTTCCAATTTATTAACATTTTCAATCAAGTGATAGATTCCTACGCGCTGGATTCGATGCCTGCCCGCCTGGGCTTGACTTGGACGGACGCGCATCCGCTACTGGAGTTGAATGGCAGTCCAGGGAACAAATACATCATCCAAGCAGCCTCTAACCTGACCGATTGGATTGCCATATCGACCAACAGCGCCGGAGCGGGCCCAACTAATTTGTTGGACCCAGGCTTCATAAAGCAACCAGTCCGATTCTATCGTGCCGTAAATGGTCGTTGAGACCAATAACGGGCTGTCCTATTCCCGGCTGACAAAACACCAGAGGCTTCTGTCCGTGCGCAGAAACAGCTCGCCTTGCGCCGCAGCGAGCGAGGCATTGGTTGGCTCTCCTACGGAGTTGATGGTGAGCAATTCAAATTTGGGGCTGGCGCGAATAACGAAGACATCGCCGGATTGGTTTGGCAGGTAAATTTTTCCATCCGCCAAGAGCATTGAAGACCAGGAACTGGTGCGGGCGCCGGGTCCGCGAAGGCGCTCTTCCCAAACCTGTTTGCCCGTTTTGAGCTCGGCGCATTCGGCAACGCCGTTGTCGTTAATGGAGTAGATGTGGCCCTCGGAGATGACGCTGGAACCGGTGCGGCCTTTGATCCGGTCCAGACGCCACAGACGCTGGCTTTCGGTCACATCGCCTCTCCCGCCGGGTTTGATGGCAATCGCATTCCCGCCCCCCATCCCGCTACTCATAGCCACGACTGTGCCCTCACCCCACACAGGCGTGGTATAAATGGTTCCTCCCAAACCCTTGGTGAACCAGAGCGGCTTGCCGCTCTCGGGTTCGTAAGCTGCAAGACGGTTCGGAAAGTTAACGATCAACTCTTCGCCCGCGGCGCTGTTGATAATCAGGGGCGTACTCCATGATCCCCCTGCGCCGCCGCCCCCACGACCGCCGGGCCCTCCCCGACCGCGGCCGCCACCAGGTCCATCCGAACCGCCAGAGTCCGGCCGCGGGAGCGCTGCATTGAAGCCCTCACGTAGCTTGTCTTCGTTAAGCAATCCGCTTTTGTCGGTGTCCCATTGAGCAAACCATTTTGAAAAAGTGCCTTTCAATTCCCCGCGCGTCAGGGAACCATCCTTGTCATTATCTGCAGCGGTGAACAAGCCTGGGCCCACGAATCTGCCCGGACCAAAGCCGCGGCCGCCGTTGGGGGGCGCTCCATCTTGCGGCGGTCCTCCGCCCGGAGGACCGAATCCCTGGGGTGGCGGCAGCACTTCATTAAATCTTTCGCCAAACTGTTCCTGGCTCAGCTTTCCCTTTTTTTCCGAATCCATTTTGTCAAACCACGCGTCTGCCAATGCGGTAAATTCATCTTTGGAGAGCTTCTGGTCGTGGTCTTTGTCTGCCTGTGACAATATCTGCGGGGCCAGGAACATGCCCGGACCAAAACCACCGCCTCTGCCCGCGCCGCCCGGCGCTGGTTGCTCGCTCGCATCCACCTTCGGTGGTGGGGCTTCCCACACGATCTCTCCTGTCCGCTTCTTCAGGGCGATAAGCCGCGCCTTCTCATCGGGGCCAAAGTTCAGGATGCAGAGATCCCCGTGCAGGATTGGGGACGACGCGTTGCCGAACATGTGATTCATCTTGCCCAGCTCACGATGCCAAACCTCCTTGCCTTCGAAATCGTAGCAATAGAGTCCCGCTGAGCCAAAAGAAGCGATGACTCGTTCGCCATCCGTTACGGGCGTCGCTGCACAATATGGGTTATTCTGTTGCGTCGGCTCTTTTTCGGTGTAGCTCACGCCGGATTGCCAGAGCAGTTTGCCGTTGGCTCGATCGATGCACATTACGGTGCGGCGGTTCTCGGACTTGACGGCTTGAGTGAGGAAAACCCGGTCGCCCCACACAATGGGTGAGGAGTTGCCGGCATCCGGCAAGGGGAGCCGCCAGCGCACGTTCTCGTTCGTGCTCCATTTGAGAGGAAAGCTCTTTTCCGAAGACACCCCTGTGCCTTCGGGTCCGCGCCATCCGGGCCAATTGGGTGTAGAGGCCGGCCATGCGGTTGGAACCGCCAGAAAAAGGAGCCAGTGATAAGCCAAGGAGGTTTTCATAACTAGTTTCATATTCGCTTCGATCCTACATGCGGACAATGGCATGAGAGTCCGCCAGAATTCCTGGCGCGGGCCTCCGTCGCTACCCTGCCCTCAAACCCCCAGGGCTTTTGAATTAGCGGACAGCCTAAAGGGCTTGTCCACATCCTCATCTTGGCCACCTCCTGAATCCCAAAGGGATTCGATCATTCAGCCCTGGCGCGAATTTGCTCTGCCAGTTGCTCCGCAGGGTACGTCCAAATCTCCGCCAGGGTCGGATGATAATGCGGCATGACGGCCAACTCGTGTGCCGTCATCCGCTTGCTCATGGCCGCGATGATTTCGTGAATCAGCTCCCCGCCCGAAGGCCCCATGCAGCAGCCCCCCAGGATTTCGCCGCTGGCGGGATCGGCCAGCAGCTTCACAAAACCATCTCTGGCTTCCATGATAAGGGATTTGCCATGCTCTTTGAACGGATAACTGGCCGCCAGGTAAGGAATATTCTTTGCGAGTGCGCGCTTCTCGGTCAGGCCTGCGGTGGCGATTTGGGGGTCCGTGAACACGACCTCTGTAATAAGCCGGTAATCCATCTCCAGGGGCTTTTCGGGATGCCCAATGTTATGGGCGGCGACCTCGCCCTGTTGGACGGCAATGTGTACAATCTCATGCGGCCCCGTGCAATCTCCCGCCGAATAAATATGCGGGGCGCTGGTTTGCATCCGCGAGTTAGTAATGATCCCGCCACTTTCCGTAGCCACTCCTGCTTTTTCCAATCCTAACGAACCAATGTTCGGGATTCGACCCAAGGCAAAGAAAATTTCCTCGGCGGTAATCTCCACCTCGCCCTTCTCGTATTGGAATCTCACCGCTTTGTAATCGCCAGTGGCGTCCCGAGTCCCGCGTCCCGCTCCGCACAAAGTCGTATTCGTAAACACTTTCATCCCTTCCCGCCGAAACACCTTTTCCAATTCAGAGGCCGCATCAGTATCCATTTCATTCAAGACGTGCAAACTCCGCTGCACGAGCGTGACCTCCACTCCGAAGCGGCCGAAGAACTGCGCGAACTCCACCCCCACCGCCCCGCCTCCAAGGACGATGAGTGATTTCGGAAGTTTGGCGAGGGCCAAAGCTTTATCGCTATCCACATAACCCGCCTCTTCGAGCTCAGGCAGCGGAGATGGGGCGACAAGTGAGCCGGTACATACGATAAAATTTCGGGACCTCAGAATCTTTCCGCTGTCCAAGGCGAGCGTATGGGGCCCCGTAAACCGGGCTTGAGCGCGAATGAAGTGAAATTTCCCGTTCGCAAGTTGCTGCTGCCGCTCATCGGCAAATTCCTTGATGAGCGCATTTTTCCGCGCCATGACCTTTATGAAATCCACTGCAACCTCTTTGACCTCAATTCCCCAAAGCCCTGCCCGGGCTGCCATATGCGTCACCTCCGCCGCGTAAAGCAAGGCTTTGGATGGCATACACCCGCGCAAAATGCATAACCCGCCAACCTCCTGCCCTCCTTCGATGACTACCGTTTTTAGCCCCGCGTTGGCAGCCGTGCGCGCGGCCGCATAGCCTGCGCTTCCCCCACCCAGGATCGCCACTTCATAGTCAAAGGGATTCTGCGAGCTTTCCACGTCGAGCAACATGGTCGAGCATTTTCCAGATTGAAAGAGGAAAGTGGCAGCAGCTCTAATTATGGCAACGCAGGACGACATGGTCGGAAGGACGGTTCCACGAGTCCCTGATCTCTCAGAGCCTTTTTTAAAATTGCGTGGGGTCCTGCGGCGAGGGATTTTGGCTGTGGCCAAGGCGGCGAGGCCGGAGCATCCCCGCAGCGGGCTGTGATGGCCGAGTCAACGCAGGCCTCAGACAAAAGACCCGCTGCCCGGAGGGTTTTCGT
>JBBRPK010000198.1:0-9039 GCA_038228235.1 Verrucomicrobiota bacterium | reverse complement strand
TCTCCCCTAAAAAGCAAGAAGGGCAGGGAGATTAATCCCTGCCCGTAAGTGACGAAGTATTGGATTGCGCTATTAGGCGATCTTTCTGCGCATGATGCCCAAGCCGGAGAGGGCTACTCCCAGCATGATGATGGTCATTCCACCATCCGGAACGGAGGTGGCGGCGGAGAAGCTGAACACGCCCTTGGCGCTGGGGGTTTGCGTTGAGAACGACCATGAGCCTTCGGAGGGACCAAAACCATGGCCGCTGACCCAACCATCGCCCACTACAGTGAGGAACTTAGCGCTACCAACAGCGAAGCGAATGACGCTGGTGATCGTTGCCAAGTCGAACGTGAATCCATCCACACTCCAAAGCGCTGGAGTGGGTGTCGAAGGGTTGAACGTCCATGGGGCTGCCATGGCGACGGCATCGCCGTCGGAGACAAACGGGAGGAAGTTTCCGTCTTCGGATGTCACCTTGACCTTGGACCAAGCGGTCACTGCGTTGGCGAGGGACAGGTCATTATTATCCATCGTCGCGCCGCCGGAGATGGTGATTTCACCAAACATGGGAATGGCACTGGCGACCGTGGTAAAGAGAGCGACGGCGAGGAGGCTGCCGCTTAGTTTTATCAATTTTTTCATTATTTCTTTAAGGTTTCGATTCTGTTTATTCTTCGTCAGCAAACATTTCACTGAACTGGATGCTCTAATGCTGGAAGCGTGCCAACTCGATTAAAATTGATTATTTTGGTCGTAAGTGGCTTATAACAAGCAGATTGAATCCATTACTTAATTTAGGGACCTTCAATCAGGAAGCTGTGAATGTAAACCTCGGCGGCAGGGCTTAATCCGGGAAACTACGATCCTAAACGTAGCAAGTCGCAGTTAATCAGCTACTTGCGACAAAAATCAATCTGTAATGAAAGCCGACATTGTGGCAGGAGGGGGATTCCAGCGAAAAAAGAAAAATCCCCGAAGGCTCGGATAGCCTCGGTTTACCTCGGTTTACCTCGGGGGAAAGGGAGTCAACCCATAGAAAAGCCCATTTTGCCTCACATTTAAAGCCTTCCCTGTGCGGAATCCTCGTTTGCCCTGGCACGCATCCACTTCTGCAGGTTCGTGTTGTCACCCTTGGATACGCCCAGTTGCGTGGCATCAGAGTTGAATGCCTCTTGCAGGGAGAAGGTCAATGCCGAAGCGGATCGAATGTTCAACCGCACCCTGGCGGCCAGCTTGAACGACTTCGGGGAGCGGGGCTGGACGGAGTTGAAAAAGACAAGGCAGATCGACGCCTTATGGCTGGCGAAACGGTTTCAGCCGTACGACGTCCGGCCACGGACGATTTGGATTGGCGACGAGCACGCCAAAGGCTATCTCAAGACCGACTTTCAAGTCTTATTTAACCGGTACATCCCTAACCGGAGTTTGACGCACTCGTGGCGAAGTCAGGACCGCAGGCGGAGGGGGAGCAGGACGCAGGGCCAGCGGATCGAGGACCGAAGGCTGAGGGCGGAGGGCAGAGAAAGGAGGACCGTGGTGGGCTGCGGCCACGACATAACCGACATAACCGAGTTGTCGTGAATTGCCTTTGAATCGGGCGCTTGTTTTGATTCAATCGACGCGGATGCCCGGCGAAGGAACAGAACAACGCAAGCTGGCCGCCATCATGTTCACGGACATGGTCGGTTACAGCGCGCTGGCGCAGCGCAACGAGGGGCTCGCGATCCAACTGCTGGAGGAACACCGAAGTCTTTTGCGCGCGCTCTTCCCACGCTTCAATGGCCGCGAAGTCAAAACCATCGGGGATGCTTTTTTGGTGCAGTTCCACAGCGCGTTGGAAGCGGCGCAGTGTGCCATCGAAATCCAGCGCACGCTGGCCAAGCGCAACCACGATGTGACGGCGGCGCGGCGCATCGAAGTGCGCATTGGCATCCATATCGGCGACGAGGTGCAACGCGCCGACGGCGATGACTTGGGCGACGGGGTGAATATCGCCTCGCGCATTGAACCGCTGGCGGGGGCGAATGGCATCTGCATTTCGGTCGATGTGGAGCGGCAGATTCGGAACACGATTGAAGCATCATTAGTGAAGCTCGGCCCGACGGACTTGAAGAACATCCCGGTGCCGATGGAACTGTTCCGCATCGTGTTGCCGTGGGAGAAGGAGGCAGCGTCGAGCGCGCAGGGTGGGGGACGGCGGACTGGGGCTCCGGCCTTCGTTTCTCTGATTCTCCTTGCGCTGGCTGGCCTGGCTGTTTTCGTGGTCAATCGCCCTCAGAACAAGAGTGGTGCGGGCGAAGTTGCCGCCAGCAAAGCTGCGCTGCCAGGAGCGTTGGAGAAGATGCGAATCATTCTGCTCCCGCTGCAGACCCGCGGCCACGAGGAGGCCGATGTCAGCTTTGCCGGAGGCATGACCGAAGCGTTGCGCGGCAAACTTTCCAGCATTTCCGGCTTGCACGTATTCGACGGCGCGCTGCTCACGAATGTCCAAAGCGAACTACCCGATCTGGCGCGCAAATGCCGCGACCTCAATGCCGGCTCGGTGCTGCGCGGCAGCGTACAACAAATCGGCGGCCAGCTTCGCGTTCATCTGGAGCTGCTCAATTCGCAGACGGCGGAAGTCCTCTGGTCGTACGAGGAGAAACGCGAATTCAAAGAAATCTTCGCCGTCCAGGGCGAAGTGGCGCAGGGAGTTGCCACCGCCGTGAAAGTTCAATTGCTGCCGGGGGAGAAGCAGGGGCTGGGAAAAAAGCCCACGGAGAATCTTGAGGCCTACAACTTGTATCTCCAGGGTCGTTATCTATGGAACCGGCGGACCGCTTCGAGTCTGACCAACGCCATTGAGTATTTCAAGCAAGCGATCGCCAAAGACCCGGGTTACGCGCTGGCCTATGCGGGCCTGGCGGACTGCTACGTGCTGGGCGGTTACGCGGGACTTCCGCCTCGCGAGACGATGCCCAAGGCTCGCGCGGCGGCCTCGAGGGCGCTGGAGCTGGATAGCAGCCTCGCAGAACCGCACGCCACTCTGGCCATGATCAAAAACGTCTTTGAATGGAAGTGGGACGAGGCTGAAGCGGAATTCCGGCGCGCGATTGAATTGAACCCGAACTACGCTACCGCCCATCACTGGTTTTCCGACTTATTGGGGTCGCTCCGCCGGTTTGATGAAGCTGTCGAGCAGATCAGGCTTGCGCAAGAGATTGACCCTCTTTCCCCGATTATCAATGCGATGGCAGGACAAACATTATTCAGGGCCGGCAAAGAAGATCTGGCCGTTGAAGTCCTACGGAAGCAAATCTCGCTCGACCCTTCGTTTACCATGGCGCACATCAAGCTCGCTGAGGTTTACATCAGGAAAGGGAATGCGTCCGAGGCCATCGCCGAAATGGAGATGCTGCGCCGGCAGGAGGCAAGCGTCACTTACGCGTTCGACACGCTTGGCCTTGCTTACGCGCGTGCCGGCAGAACCAACGAAGCGCAGGAATCCCTCAAGCAACTGATGGAAATGCAACGGGAGGGATTCGACCACCGCGTTCCCATCGCTTTGATTCAGCATTTGTTGGGCGATGATGCGCGGGCTGTGGACTCGTTGGAGGAGGGCCTCAAGGAACGGGCGGACGGCATGGCCGATTTGAACTCAGATCCGTTGTGGAACGATCTCCGTCCGCATCGGCGCTTCCAAGCCCTCCTCAAGCGCATGAACTTCGTGAATTGAGCAACGGGACAGAACAACGCAAATTGGCCGCCATCATGTTCACCGACATGGTGGGCTACAGCTCGCTTTCGCAGCGAAACGAAGCGCTCGCGCTCCAATTGCTGGAGGAACATCGAAGTCTTTTGCGCGCGCTCTTCCCACGCTTCAATGGCCGCGAAGTCAAAACCATCGGGGATGCTTTTTTGGTGGAGTTCCACAGCGCGTTGGAAGCGGCGCAGTGTGCCATCGAAATCCATATCGGCGACGTGGTGCAACGTGCCGACGGCGATGTCTTGGGCGGCGGGGTGAATATTGCCTCGCGCATTGAACCGCTGGCGGGGGCGAATGGCATCTGCATTTCGGTCGATGTGGAGCGGCAGATTCGGAACACGATTGAAACCTCGTTGATGAAACTTGGCCCGACGGAGTTAAAAAACATTCAGGTACCGATGGAGCTGTTCCGCATCGTGCTGCCTTGGGAGAAGGGGGAGCGGTCGAGCGTAGAGCGTGGAGCAGCGGAGCGTGGGGAACGGCGAAGGCGTCCGCTGGTACTGGCGACGATTGTGTTTTTATGTTGGCTAGCATCAGTTGTTGGATCTTCCTCAAGCGGGACGGGCCAACGTCGCGGGCCGCCCGGCCGTCCCGGATCGAGTGGCTGGCTGTCTTGCCGCTCAAGACTTACTCAGGCGACACGAACCAGGATTTTTTTGTCGATGGCATGGCCGATATTCTCAACGGGGAGCTATCGCAAATTAGCGGGCTGCAAGTGAAATCTCACACCACGGCCATGCAATTCAAAGGAACGAGTAAGAAAGTCCCTGAGATCGCCGCTGAACTCGGCGTGGATGCGGTGGTGGAAGGTTCCGTGCACCGGGAAAGCAATCGAGTGGTCGTCAGCGTGCAATTGATCGAAGGCCCCACCGGTCGTCATCTTTGGGCAACCAATTACGAGCGGCCTCGCCGCATCGCCTTCCATTCCTCCCCGCGGCGATCCAAAGTTGTCCCAAGGTTCATGAACGAGGGCTCTGGCTTGAGTCTCTTGTTCGCCGTGTTGGTGGACGCGTCTGCGGGATGGCACGGAGTGAAGATCACTCCAGCGGCAGGGCCACACCTGGAGGCGCTCCGGCCCCATGGGTCCACAAAGGCATTGCCCCGACTCGCTGCCTGACCCGGCAAGCGTTCCGGGAAATGCAGCCTGGCCTTTAAGCCAAGGCGGATTCCCGCGGCCGTTTGTCCACAAGAACCCGCGTTTGCTGCTGATCGATTCTTCATCCTTTCAAATCGGGCGACATAAGCTCAAAGTTGCTCAGACCATGTCGGAGACTGGACCTATTAGTCGAGAAGAGTGGATCATCCGCGAGGCGCAGGACCGGCCACCCGCTGAGCGGGCTGGCTTCCTGGATGGCGCCTGTGGGGGCGACCTGGCACTACGCCGGCGGGTTGAAGCTCTCCTTGCCGCTCAGCCGGAGGCTGCCGATTCCCTAGGCCCTACGGTCGTCGATCCGCATGCTCAGCCTCTGCCAACGCATGTGCCCCCCGAGGAAAGCCCTGGCGCGCAGATCGGTCGTTACAAGCTCCTGGAGAAGATCGGTGAGGGCGGGTTTGGCGACGTCTACGTGGCGGAGCAAAAGGAGCCGGTCAAGCGGCGGGTCGCTCTCAAAATCATCAAACTGGGGATGGATACCCGGCAGGTGGTCGTGCGCTTCGAGTCCGAGCGGCAGGCCCTGGCGCTGATGGACCATCCGAACATCGCCAAGGTGTTGGATGGCGGAGCCACTGCCAACGGGCGTCCTTACTTCGTGATGGAGTTGGTCAAGGGGATTCCCATCACGCAGCATTGTGACCAGAACAACCTGCCCACTGAGCAGCGGCTGAACCTCTTCACCCAGGTTTGTCAGGCGATTCAACATGCGCACCAAAAGGGGATCATTCACCGCGACATCAAACCCTCGAACATCCTGGTGACAGTTGCGGATGGGGAGCCGGTTCCCAAAGTGATTGATTTCGGGATTGCAAAGGCGACGCAAGGAAAGCTGACGGACAAGACAGTTTATACCCAGCTTCAGCAGTTCATTGGCACACCGGCCTATATGAGCCCGGAGCAAGCTGAGATGAGCGCCCAGGACATCGATACACGGTCGGACATCTACAGCCTGGGTGTACTGCTCTACGAATTG
This sequence comes from Verrucomicrobiota bacterium, assembly GCA_038228235.1. GTDB lineage: Bacteria > Verrucomicrobiota > Verrucomicrobiia > Limisphaerales > JBBRPK01 > JBBRPK01. The sequence goes on along the minus strand of JBBRPK010000198.1, from coordinate 3,183 downwards.
CTGGTGGGCCGGACGCCCTTTGACGCAACGGAGCTGCTGCAATCGGGTCTGGATGCGATGCGGCGGACGATTCGGGAGAAAGAGCCGGTGCGACCCAGCACACGACTCAGCAGCATGCCCGACGAAGAGCGGACCACAGCCGCCCGGCGGCGCGCAGCCGAGGCACCGAGGCTCATCAGTCTCTTTCGAGGCGATTTGGACTGGGTCGTGATGAAGTGTCTGGAAAAGGACCGCACGCGCCGATACGAAACGGCCAACGGTTTGGCCTCCGACATTCAGCGGCACCTGAATAACGAGCCTGTGGTCGCGCGTCCGCCGAGCGCGCTTTACCGGATCGAGAAACTGGTTCGGCGGAACCGGCTCGCCTTCACCGCAGCGGCGCTCGTGGCGCTGGCACTGGTTTTGGGCATCGTGGCCAGCACCTGGCAGGCCATTCGCGCCACGCGCTTCCGTCAGCAAGCGCTGGGGGAGGCGCTGGCCAACCGGCAAAGCCTCTACGCCGCAGACATGAACCTGGCCAATCAGGCGCTGGAAAATTACAATCTCGTGCGCGCGCGCGAATTGCTCGAGAAGCATCGGCCACCAGGAGGAAAATCTTCAAACTCTCCGCTGCGCTCGGACCTGCGCGGCTGGGAATGGCGCTATCTCGCCGGCCAATGCCGCAGCGACGAGGTCGCCACGCTCGCCCGCTTCGGCTCGCGCGTGTTTACCGTTTCCATTTCCTGCGACGGCCATTGGCTGGCTGCGGCGTGCGGTGACGGCACCGTCGGCCTTTGGGATTTGCGAACGCGGCGGCAATTGCCTTCCTTCGAAACCTATCGCGGTCCTGCGTCATTCTTTGAAGGCGAAGATCGCAACCACGCGGCAGCCTTTTCTCCTGACTGCCGGACGCTGGCCGCCGGTGGGACAAATAAGGATATTTTCCTGTGGGATGTTGTTGAGCACAGAACGGTCGCGATATTAACCGGCCACCAGGGCACTATCGATCACCTTGCGTTTTCACCCGATGGAAGGTTGCTGGCCAGCGCGTCGCTGGATGGAACGGCGCGGCTGTGGGATATGCGAAGCAACCCGCCGCGGAAGTTGGCGAAGCTGGAGGCGCGATTTGGAGGCGTCATGTGCGTCGCCTTTTCGTCCAACAGCAAGACGCTCTTGACCGGTGGCAACTCGAAGCCGGTGAAACTGTGGGATGTGAGCAATCCGCAAGCACCGCGCCAGATTGGGTCCCTGGACTCAACGTGGAACGAACACGCGGTGTTTTCGCCTGATGGGACCAGGCTCGCGATCTGCGCGAATCAAAGCGCAGTGCGGTTGTTCGAGTTCCCGTCTTTGCGCGAATTGGAACCATTGCGAGGCCAGCCGGGCAATCACGGTTGGCTGAGCTTCTCCCCCGATGGGCGGCGGCTGGCTTCAGCGGGGGGAAATCTGTGCATTTGCATCTGGGACCTGGAGCACCCGGACAAGCTCCAGATGCTCAAAGGCCACGACAAAGATCCGCAGTGTCTAGCCTTCACGCCCGATGGCAACACACTTGTCTCAGGAGGCACCGATGGCACCGTGCGGCTATGGGACGTCGCTGCGAACAGCGCGGCAGAGGCCGAATTCCGGTATGAATCCTGGATCCATGAAGTCGCCTTCTCGCGAGACTCCCGATATGCGGCCGTGCTCGAAGTGGCGGATCATTTGATCTTGTGGGACGTGGCTGCCAAGCGCGAAGCCGCCAGGCAGGACTTCGCCAATAGCTACGAAGGACAGATCGAGTTCTCACCCGATGGGAAAACCGTTTGTGTGACCAGCGCCGGGAGCGCGAGGTGGTTTGAGATGTCCTCTCTGCGGCTGCTCAAAGAGGAACCAGCGGATCGGCTGGTCTTTGCCCAGGATGGTGGCTTTGCGATGCTCGTCCGGCAGGGCCAAATCATCCGGCGCGATTATCCATCGGAAGTTGAGGTTTCGCTCGGCTCGAGCGCGAGCGTGGGCAAGTATAGCGCAGCCCTCTCACCAGACGGCGAAACATTCGGAATCGGAGGCGAGGAAGGAAAAATGGCGCTCTGGCATACGCATCGCCCGGGCCCGCCGACCATGCTCGAAGGACACAAAGCGTCGATTCCTGGCGTCGCTTTCTCCCCAGATGGGAAATGGATTGCGAGCGCCAGTTGCGACAGCACGATCGGGCTTTGGCAACCTAACGGGCGAAATATCAGGCTCTTGCGAGGCCACACTGGCATTGTCTGGGGTGTGGCCTTTTCTCGAGATGGCCGGACGCTGGCCTCCAGCGCCGCCGACGGCACGATTAAGCTGTGGGATCTCGCTTCCATGCAGGAAGCGGCCACGCTTCACGGGCACGAGGGCCCGGTTTCGGCCCTTGCTTTTTCTCCGGACGGCAACTGTCTGGCGAGCGCGGGCGGCGGGGCCGTGCGCCTGTGGAAGGCGCCCACCTTTGAAGAAATTTCCGCCGCGGAAAGAATGATCGAGGCGAAAAAATGAAACCGCGAAGCAAACACGGAACCACTCACGCGCTCACGAAAGCCGAACCGGGGCGAGAGGCTTTTATGCTGATCGAATAACGCCGAGCAATCTGACGCCAGACTTAGGGGTCAAACTATAGTCTGGACTAATCCTTCAGGATTTTATGAGGCTTTCGCCAGCGATGTGACTTGGCGTTGAGGCTCTTCCAGGTTTCCAGGCGCAGCCGAGCTGCGATCCAGGGGAGCGTCAGGGTCGTTTCCCGGCGCAGCCGCGCGGCCAAGGCCAGCTTCTGAGGGTCGCTTTTGGCGCGTTCCTCCAGTTGACGCGCACTCCAGCGTCTGCGCTTCAGTTCATCGCTGCTCCGTCTTCAGTAGCTTGGCCCGCACCGGGTTTAGATGGACCCCGTTTTCGTTGGCCGTTGGCGCGGCTCATGACGTGATAGATGGCGCCCGGATATTCGACTCTTAGAGCCTGTTTTAAAATTCCGTGGGGTCCTGTTTTCGGGGAAAAGGCCGGATGGCGAGGCGCGACGAGGGGAGCATCTCCGCAAGCGATCGGCCACCGTGGAGCAACGACGCCAGTCGGCCTTTTCCCCGAAAACCCTCCGGGCGGCGGGTCTTTTGTCTGCGGTCTGCGTTGACTCGGCCGTCACAGCCCGCTGCGGGGATGCTCCGGCCTCGCCGCCTTGGCCACAGCCAAAATCCCTCGCCGCAGGAC
>JBBRPK010000197.1:0-9088 GCA_038228235.1 Verrucomicrobiota bacterium | reverse complement strand
CTACGGGGCGAGGCGGCGCCTGGCCATCTGCGGCGTTGCTCGTCGGTTACAGCCCCATAAAGGGGATGCGCCCTCCTCGCGCCTTGCATCTGACCAGGCAGCGCTCTCGCCAAAACTCGAAGTTATTTTTGAACAGACCCTAAGTAGCGTTTGGCCCTTGCCAAAGGCAAAGTTCAGCCAGCACGTACTTGAGGCGCAATTTCGATTTGCTTGTGCCCGCTTTGTTTCACAACCCCATTACTTTCATCACTGCTGCCTTATTTGGTTCCACAATTATCGGCTCAAAGCCCGCCGTTTTGATGGCGGTGTCCGGATCTTTTAGCCCGTGGCCAGTCATGGTGGCGGCAATCAAGCTGCCCTCCGGAATCAATCCGGCCGTGACACATTTGATCAATCCCGCGAGGGCCGCTGCGCTGGCAGGCTCGACAAAGATGCCATCGGTTCGGGCAATCAACCTGTAGGCAGCGAGAATCTCGTCATCGGTTACCTTATCGATATGGCCATTGGACTCCGCAATGGCCTTCTTGGCCGCCTGCCAGCTTGCTGGATTCCCGATGCGGATGGCGGTGGCGATGGTATCGGGATATTCTATGGGGTGCCCATCGACAATCGGCGCTGCGCCGGCCGCCTGGAAGCCAAATAGGCGGGGCAGGGTGTCGCACTTTTCGGCGGCATGATACTCCTGATAACCTTTCCAGTAAGCGGTGATGTTGCCGGCATTGCCGACGGGCAGGAAATGGAAATCGGGCGCATCGCCAAGCTGATCGCAGATTTCAAAGGCGGCCGTCTTCTGCCCTTCGATGCGCATGGGATTGATGCTGTTTACGACTTCTACTTTGCCGGTCTCGCCCAACTCGCGCACGATGCGTAGCGCCTCGTCAAAGTTCCCCTGCACCGCGACCGTGAGGGCGCCGTGCATGAGGGCTTGCGCGAGTTTGCCCAGAGCAATATTGCCATGCGGCAAGAGCACTACGCATTTCATTTTGGCGCGGGCCGCATAAGCGGCGGCGGAGGCAGAGGTGTTGCCGGTGCTGGCACAAATGACCACTTGCGCGCCGCGCTCCCGAGCTTTGGAGACGGCGAGGGTCATCCCGCGATCCTTGAAGGAGCAGGTTGGATTGAGCGCCTCATATTTGAGATGAAGCTCAAAGGCGCCGCCTATCGCCTCCACAAAATTGGGCACCTGGATCAGCGGCGTGTTCCCTTCGTTCAAAGTGATAATCGGGGTCGCAGCGGTGACGGGCAAAAGCGACGCGTAGCGGTGGATGACACCTTGCCAGCGGTCCGGGTGCGGAACGCGAAGGCTGGCAACAACAGGAGGTGATAGGGTATTCACGGCAAATTAAGCGTTTCCGCCGCGTTGAATTGTCCATGGATTGATCGAGCCAACCCCCCCGAAAGGCGGCGGCAGGTTGTCCGCGCTCCTATCAAGCATTTCTTGTATCCGCCATAGCCAAATAACATATCTCCTGTGCCCCGCATCTTTCATGCCGCATCCTCCTTCTGTCAGTCAAATGTTTCCACCCGGAACATAACCGGTGTTTCCCTTACTACACTGAGATGGCTGATTTTGCTCAAGGCTCGTTTCATGGCAGCGTTCGGAGCATCATGAATCATGAAAATCAGCGGCACGCTTTCGCTCACATGGCCTTCAGGCTGAATAACCGAGGAAATACCGATTTTTGCCTGACCCAGAAGCGTGGCGATCTTCGCCAGCGTCCCTGGCCGGTCCACCACGCTCAGGCGAACGTAGTAAGGGGAGACAACCTCATCCATGGGTAGGACGCTGGCACCTCGGGCGTGCGGGACAAAGGGTGGAATCCGGCGTTTGGCCCCATATTTGAGGTCCAGGGCGGCATCGGCAATATCGCTCAGGACGGCGCTGGCAGTGGGATCCTGGCCTGCGCCACGACCGTAAAAAAGGGTATCGCCGACCACGTCGCCACGCACAAAAATGGCGTTGAAAACATGATTGACGCTGGCCAGCACGTGCGCATTGGGAATGAGCGTCGGACAAACCGAAACCTGCACTCGAGCGCCAAATTTCTTGATGGTGCCAAGTAATTTGATGGTATAGCCGAGCTGGCCGGCAAATTGAATATCCACTCCGGTAATCGAACGAATCCCTTCGACATGGATTTGTTTCGGTTCCACCCAGAATCCGTGCGCCAGGGAGGCAAGAATGCCCATTTTGTGCAACGAGTCATGCCCATCCACATCGAGGGAGGGCTCAGCCTCCGCGTAGCCCTGCCGCTGGGCCTCCTTCAATACCTCAGCGAACTCGACCCCTTCGAGCCTCATGCGCGTGAGAATATAATTGCAAGTGCCGTTGACGATGCCGTAAACGTGAGTGATGCGGTTGCCGACCAGGCCTTCCCGCAGCGCTTTAATGATGGGGATGCCCCCGGCCACACTGGCCTCATAATAGAGATTGGTCCCATATTCCTGAGCCGCGGCGAACAACTCCGGCCCATGAGCTGAGAGCAAGGCTTTGTTAGCCGTTATTACTGGTTTTCCCAGCTTGAGGGCGGTCAGAATCATCTCGCGGGCGATTGTAACGCCGCCGGCCAACTCGGCGATGATCTGCACTTGAGGGTCGTTGACCAAACTCTTCCAATCCAAAGTGATTTGGGAGTGAGGGATATCCACCTTCCTCTGAGGTTCATCGAAGGCTTTGGCAGCCACCTTGACCAGATGAATTTTGATGCCCAGACGGGAAGTCATGAGGGGGCCGTTGGTCTGGAGCGCTTGAAAAACGCCTCCGCCCACCGTGCCGCCGCCAATAATACCCAAATTGACCTGTTGCATAGGAGCGGAGAGATTGCCAAGAAATGGGGGCAACCCACAATCCCTTTTTAATTTTTCGCATTCCTTGTTTGCGTCCAGGAAGTGTCGATGATTAAATTACAGGGACGAGCAAAAATTAACACATGAGCAAAACCGCAAAACTCGAACTGGACGGCAAGCCCTGCGAACTCCCGATGGTGGCGGGCTCTGAGGGAGAAAAGGCCATTGACATCTCCAACCTCCGCAGCACGACGGGCTACATTACCCTGGACGACGGCTATGGAAACACTGGCTCCTGCACCAGCGCCATCACGTTTATCGATGGGGAACAGGGCATTCTCCGTTACCGGGGCATCCCGATCGAGGAACTCGCCGAGCACTCTACTTTCGTCGAGACTGCCTATCTGCTCATTTATGGCCACCAGCCGACACGCTCCGAGTTGCGCCTGTTTTCCGAGCTGCTGACGCACAACGAAAACCTGCACGAAGACATGAAGCACCACTTCGAAGGTTTTCCGCCCAATGCGCATCCCATGGCCATCCTGTCCTCGATGATCAATGCCAGCAGTTGTTTTTACCCTGGGCTAATGGGTCCGCCCTCTCCCCATCGGTTTGACGTCCAAGCCGCCCGCCTGATTTCGCAAGTTCGCACTATCGCGGCTTTTTCCTACCGCAAGTCGCATGGGTTGCCCATGATGTATCCGAAGCCAATTTATAAATATACGGCTAATTTTCTGCACATGATGTTCTCTGAGCCTTATGAGGACTACGAACTGAAACCGGAAGTCGTTAAAGCTCTGGACTTGATTTTCCTGCTGCACGCCGACCATGAGCAGAACTGTTCCACTTCGACCGTGCGCATGGTTGCGTCCAGTCAGGCCAATCTTTTCGCCAGCGCGGCGGCGGGTGTTTGCGCGCTCTGGGGGCCTTTGCACGGCGGGGCCAACGCGGCGGTTATCCAGATGCTCGAGGAGATTCACCGCACAGGGGATGACGGGCGCCGTTTCATCGAGGCTGCGAAAGATAAGAAGAGCGGTCAGAAATTGATGGGATTCGGGCACAGGGTCTATAGAAACTATGATCCGCGAGCCAAAATTATCAAAACGGTTTGCGATGAATTACTGAAGGCGCTGAACATCACCGATCCCCTTCTGGACATTGCGATCCACCTGGAACAGGCCGCGCTCAGCGATTCTTATTTCCTGGAGCGCAAGCTTTACCCGAACGTGGATTTTTACAGCGGCATCATCATGCGCGCCATCGGTATCCCGATCGAGATGTTTACCGTGCTTTTCGCCATCGGGCGCATGCCCGGTTGGATTGCCAACTTCAAGGAAATCATGGAAGAGCCTAAGACTCGCATCTATCGTCCGCGCCAGATTTATACCGGTCCCACGCTGAATCATTACGTGCCCATTGATGAGCGAAAGTAATCATTAAGTCCAAGCGCGTGAGCACCCCTGCCGGACAAAACAAAAGCGCGGACGCAGTCATCCGCCTGGAGGACATCCACAAGACTTATCAGACGGGCGAGGTGGAAGTGAAAGCCGTGCGCGGGGTCACGTTGCGGATCGAGTCGGGTGAATTCGTGGCCGTAATGGGCGCGAGCGGTTCGGGCAAATCCACGCTCATGAACATCATCGGATGCCTGGATCGGCCAACGCAGGGTCGTTATTTTCTGGATGGGGTTGACGTCTCCGGCCTGGATCGCAACGAACTGGCTGATATTCGCAATCTGAAGATCGGGTTTATTTTTCAAGGCTTTAATTTGCTCAGCCGGACTTCAGCCTTGGAAAATACGGAATTGCCCATGCTCTACATGCGGAAGCATCTTTCCGGTCGCGAGCAACGCGAGCGCGCTCTGTGCGCGCTGGAAACAGTCGGACTGGCCGAGCGGGCGAGCCATCATTCCAATCAGCTTTCGGGCGGCCAGCAGCAACGCGTCGCCATTGCGCGCTCCCTGGTCAACCAGCCGGCGCTCCTCCTGGCCGATGAGCCCACGGGCAATCTCGACAGCCAAACCAGCATCGAAATCATGGGGGTCTTTCAGAAACTCAACGAGCAAGGCATTACTATCGTCATGGTCACTCATGAACTGGATATCGCCCGCTACACCAAACGCAATGTAGTCATGCGGGATGGCCGAATTGTCAGCGACACTCCCGTGGCTGCGAGGCTGAACGCCGAGCAGGAGTTGCGCCAGTTGCAGGAAGCCCAGCAGGCCGTGCAATTAACGAACTGACTATGTGCCGGGAATAGTTTTAGCAATGCTTTGGGTCATTGGGCTGCTCCAACAACCCGTGAGCGCGTCGTCTCTGGACCTTGATGCCCCAAAGCTGTTCGCGAAGTCCGTCACTGAACATTTGCAGATCTCCAAGGAAGGCATCGAATTGGAGGTCGGAGAACTGTTCGAGGATGATGGGCCCGCCGCTGGGCATTCATACCAACAACCCAAAAATCAGGAAGTTGTAACCCAGGACACATGGATCAAGAAAGAACTTGTCATTCCCAATCCTCAAGCCCGCGCGGCCTTTCTAGTGGTGCTTTCCGAAGAGCCTTTCGAGGCCCTGATCAATGGGGCGCTCCAGAAATTCGGGGAAAACCAGAGCGGACGGAAGTCGTATAAAACCTACGCCTTTGATTCGAAGGCGCTCAAGGCGGGTCGCAATGAGATCGTGCTCCGGAATTCGGGAAAGGTGATGATCGCGCGTGACGACGAATTTGCGTTGGGCTCTCGCATCCGGATTAAACACCCCAATCGCAGCGCCAGGAGCACGGACGCAGGAAAGACATGGGATTACGATCATCTGGGGCCGGGCGGCAAACTTGACGGCGAATATGGCGTGCGAATCTTTCTCGATCATTATCGCCCCGCGGGATTGTTGACGATGCCCGTGCTGGATGCGGGCAACCTGGACGGCAAAGCGATAGGACCTCCGGTCGCTGGAACGGGCCCCATCATGATTTCGTTGGAGAGCGACCGGGGAGAGGCGGGGCGGATGGTAGTTCGCGCGCGATCGGGCGCTACCTACGTTCCTGAGAAGATGAGTTGGTCCGAGTGGCGGGTATTGGGAGAAACCGGTGGAACGATTGAGAAGCCTCGCGGGCGTTACCTGCAGTTCGCAATTGAATTTTCGACTCGCGACCCGTTGCGAAGCCCAAAGTTAAGCAATGTCCGGGTGCGAGCGACGCCCATCGGGCCACACGACTGGACATCGCGCCTGCGGGTCGAGGAGGAGCACAACGAGCAAATTGTTCGCACCTCCATCCCCTTCGAGTATGAGCCGCTAGATCATCCGAATCTGAGGAAGCTTCGGGAACAGTACAAGCTCGATGAGGTCGTGCAAGGATCTCAAGGAGAGCTTGAGTGCATGTTGCGGCTGGCTCAATGGGCCTGCAACCATTGGGATTGGCCCAATCATATTATGGAATATTATCTACCCTGGGACGCTCTGGAAATTCTCAAACCGGACAAGGATGGAACGCCGGCAGGCGGTTTTTGCCAGCAGTTCAACGTGGTATTTTTGCAAGCTTGCGAGAGCTTCGGCTTTTCTGGACGCGCTATCTCGATCAGCCAGGGACGATGGCAGGAGAAGCACAGTGGCGGCGGCCATGAAGTGGTCGAGCTTTGGTCGAACGAGTGGAAGAAATGGGTTTATGTCGATGGCGCGCTGGCGTGGTACATTGTTGATCAGAAGACCGGGGTTCCATTGTCGATTTGGGAACTGCGCGAACGACAGCTAAAAATGGCCCGTGGGGATTCGGCTCCGGAAGTCCGTGTCGTCGATGCCGTCCGAACAAAAAACAAACAATTTGCCTGGAATGGTCTGTGGCCCGATCCGCTTAACTGGTACTTGGAACTTCGACTTATCCCGCGAAGCAATTTTCTTCAGGAGAAATCTCCTTTGCCGCTTAATCAGGGCACAGAGGAATGGTGTTGGACAGGGAATTATGTATGGACGGACACGGAGGTTCCGGCTGGCCTGTTGTTCGACCATCGGATCGCCAGGCGCAGCGATTTCGAGTGGACGCTGAATCAGGCCCACTTTGTCCTGGAACCGACGGAAAAGCCGGGGAAACTGCGCGTGCATTTGGAGACCGAGACACCCAGCTTCGAGAGTTTCCTGGTCGAGATCGACGGCGGACAGAAGAAACCCGTCACGGTTGGGTTTACCTGGGCCCTCCATCAAGGCAAAAATCATCTTCGGGTAAGACCGCGAAATGTGGCTGGACGAGAGGGAATCACGAGCTGGATCGCCTTGGAGTATCGGTGATGCTCGCGCGTTTTCCTCATGGCTGACTGGCGGCCAGCACAACCCGGAAACCGATACTCGCTTCTCGCATAACCGGATCGGAAGGACCGGGTTCCACCAAGCTTAAGAGCCTGTTGTAAAATTCCGTGTGGTTCTGTTTTCGCGGAAAGGGCTGAATGGCGAGGCGCGACGCCGGATTTCAACATGAGAAAACGGAGAGAACGGAGGAATTCCTTCGGTCTCGGTTTCCTCTGTTTGCTCCTGTTCAATCTTTTTTCTTACAGCCCGCTGCGGGGATGCTCCGGCCTCGCCGCCTTGGCCACAGACAAAATCCCTCGCCGCAGGACCCCACGCAATTTTAAAACAGGCTCTAACATCGCCGAGGGCAGTTCCCGCTCCTCCCGTGTCGATTTTGCGCGATTTATTGAAATTGCCACCGGCTCAGTCTTTGGGATCGTTTCCCAAGCCACCGTCTCAACCCTCAACTAACAGGAAGCGCATCACCTCCCGGCACTGCTCTTGCAACGGCTGATTTGGGTTGGGGATAACCCCCTCGACGGGGCGTTTCAGCCTTTGCGTTTCACTCGATGACTAAAACATGATGGCAAAGATGCCGTTGACAAAGCCCTGCCTTCAAGTTTAAACTCGATTCCAATGGAGCTAAATAGGCTACAAATAAGCCCGGCTAGGCTGAACGCGAGTTCAGCCGAGTTCTAGTTAGGCGTATGAGAGCGAGCACCTCATTTTTTGGACGCCATTTGGTTGCGATGCATATCGCAGCTTGGATTATCTGCCTTGGTATCATGGTGTGGGATGGCTACTTTGATTTACCTCATCCGCTGTCAGTTCCCTTTTCAGCTTGTGCGGTTTTGGTGAGCGTGCCTTTCATTGTCGTCATGTCCATTCGTGGCCCAGCGCCAGACCCGGCTTTGCCAGAGTCTTTGCGGAGATTCATTCGCTATTCACCGTTTGGGCTTAGCGCACTGTGGTTGATCGCCATTGTCATTCTCGTTAGTGCCATACTCAGCGAGGTTCACGTGAGGAGTATTTTACATTGAGCTATACGCCTAACTTATAAAGGAATGCAGTCGCGACATGAAGTTACTACCTAACATGGACAGTTCCTGATTAAGCCCCGTGATTTGCCACGGGGACCCGCGCTTGTGCCACAGCCCTCGCGCTCCCTCCTGCCGATGCGGGCCATCCGGGCCACAGCGTGTTGCCAGAGTTGAAACGGGCTTGCTCCAGGACGTGGGCGGGTTTTGAATGATGCCGGGTCTGGTGACGATGCGAATACAACGACAACGACGCGATGAGCGGGAGCGACTTGGTGGCTCGGAAGCCAGGCGCCCCGGACGATCTATGCCTACAACACCCGCGCGCCGCCAATCGTGCTGGAGGAATGATGATCGCGTCGTCGGAGAGTGGCTATCCACAGACCCAATGGAGGAATTCGGTGGGCCAAACCTGTATGAGTTTGTTGCGAATGACCCAATTCAAAACTTCGACCCATTCGGGGACAAGCTGATTGACAAAGGCAAGGTTGGCAGTGATGTAATCAATTGGATTGGTGGAAAGGGCGGGACTACCCACTTCGACCCGGTTCGGAACGTGCCGCCTGAATATGAAGGAAACAAATGCGGCAAGGGCGGGACGAAGGATGACACCGGGATTTACGACGTTGAGCTTTTCTATTACGGAACACTTCAAGGTTTTCAAGGCACCGTCACAACCACGGTGGAGAACCGTGGGGGAGGCAAGAAGGTGACAGTCACCAAGGGCCAATATTACTTCACGTCTGCGGCAGTAGCTGGGGTTGACAAACACGAGTTGGGACACGTGGCCATAAATCGCCAACTTTATGCGGAGTTCATCCAGCCTGCCGAGGATGCCGCCGCCAAATATAGAACTGGAGAGTGAAACGTTCTGGCCGGAAATCAAGGTGGCAATTTGCGTTTTTCTTTAGCCCGCTGCAGAGATAGTCCGACCCAAGCTTGGGTTAGTTTTCTGAGTTGCTTGTAATTGGCCAGTTCGGTGCGAACGGCCTT
>JBBRPK010000196.1:0-9163 GCA_038228235.1 Verrucomicrobiota bacterium | reverse complement strand
GGAGGTGCTTGAGGAATCGCAAGAATTAGCGGGAAACAAAGGGCCTCATGCGCCAGTCGCGCCATAGCTTTTCCGAATCTCAAACGACTGCTCCATTTCCTAACCGCTCGTTTTGCGCTACGTCTCGATCACCGCGCACACTTATGTAAGCGCCATTCCCCTTTAGGGTGTCCGGGTGCCCCGCCGGAAAAAGTAGTCCCTCCAGGGCCAGTCTTGATGGGGCTAATTTTTGCTTGCTTTTGAGGGTAAGATAGGTAAGAAGTGAGTATGAGCATCTCCAGACTCTCAACAAAAGGCCAATTGGTAATCCCCAGCCGATTCCGGCAAGCGCTGCATTTGCGGCCCGGCGACAGGGTCTCCATTAAAATGGAAGGCGGAAAGCTGGTGCTGCAGCCTGAGGGCGCAGCGCGGGCGCGTTTGGTAGAGGAGATGGGACGCAAGGTTTTGGTTGCGCCGCGCGGTGCGCTGCCTATGACGGCTGCGCGCATCAAGGATATCCTTTCTGATTTTCCATGAGTTACCTGCTTGACGTGAATTTTCTGCTGGCTTGCGGATGGCGATCGCATCAGAAACACGTAGCCGCATGCGCATGGCTGGAGAAGGAGTCGCAGTTTATTACCAATCCATTTTCTGAACTCGGCTTCATTCGCGTGAGCATGAGTCCCGGTTATCGCGCGACGTTCGCCGACTCCCAAGCCGCTTTAACGAGCATCACCGCGCGAAAACAGAGACGCTTCCTACCAGCAACGTTAACGGCCGCAAAACTACCTTCCCTCAGCAACTATGCAGACACCGCCGACGCATATTTGGTTGAGATGGCGAAAACAAACGGCCTGAAGCTGGCCACTCTTGACGATACTCTCTGCCGGAAGCCATGGGCAGTGGGCATAGCAGAAAATCCTCTCTTATTTCGGACGAGTCGGCTCTGATCCGTCTTGAGAGCGGAATAAATTCCACGCGCCGTGGCCCCGGCCAAGGAGAGCACCTCCGGGCAAGAGGACAACATTCCCAGCACAAAGCCAGGGTTTGCGGGCAGCGGACCTACTGTCTCCGACCTGGTTGGGCAAGGGTCGAAAAACGAGAACTAGAATTACAATCGTGAAGAAACGGCGGCTTGTTTTCTGCCCGGCCCTGTTTTAGATTCTGAAAAACAGCCAAAGTTCGCATGTCGCCTGCAAAGAACTCCATTCCTAATTTGATCCTCCTGCTGTGGCTTGTCCCGCTGTTTGCGCAAGCGGCGGCGAAATCGGATTCGGCGCCCTCATCAACACCTAATTCCCAGTGGTTGACCAACTATTGGGTTTTTCGGCTTCCTGTCTGCCCGCCTATTCCCGAAGTCAAACAAAAGAACTGGCCTCGCAGTCCGCTCGATCATTTCATCCTCGCCAAACTGGAGGAGAAAGGAATTCCTCCATCGCCGCCGGCTGAAAAAGCCATTCTGTTGCGCCGCGCCACTTTCGACTTGCACGGCCTGCCTCCCACTCCTGTCGAACTGGAGGCTTTTTTGGCTGATCGCTCTACGAACGCATTCGCCAGAGTGGTGGACCGTCTGCTCGCTTCCCCGCATTACGGCGAGCGATGGGGACGCCATTGGCTCGACGTGGCGCGCTTCGCCGAAAGCCAGGGCTTCGAGTATGACAAAATTCGCGAGAACGCCTGGAGGTACCGGGACTATGTCGTCCAGAGCATCAACGCGGATAAACCTTACTTTCAGTTTATCAAAGAACAGATTGCCGGCGATGCTTTGCAGCCCCTTTCCCGCGACGGCATCATCGCCACCGGATTTTTGGTTGCGGGTCCCTACGATGAAGCGGGGAACACTTCCGCCAGCACGCTGCTCAAAGCGCGTATTCGTGAGGAGGAATTGGAAGACATGATCGCGGCCGCAGGGCAGACTTTTTTGGGGCTAACCATCAATTGCGCCCGTTGCCACGATCACAAATTTGACCCGATTCTGCAAAAGGATTATTATCGAGTAAAGGCTGCGTTCGATGGCGTGCGCCATGGCGAGCGATCTCTGCTTTCCGCCGAAGAAGTCAAGATTCGTGAATCACATCAAGCGCAACTGCGAACCCGCATTGTGGAGTTGGAAAGAGAGGTCGGAGCAATCGAGCAGGCCGCCCGCGTTCGCATCCTGGCAGTGGTAAGCCAGCAGGACGGCTCCAGTGGCGCTAGTTGGTCTGCCAAGGCGCCTTCCCCGATGGCAAGATGGACTTTCCAAACCGATGCCAGAGACAGCATTGGCCACCTGAATGGCATACTGGAAGGAGGCGCCAGCATTGCCAATGGCCGGCTGCATTTGAATGGGAAGGGAGCTTTCGTCCGCACCGAACCGTTGCCGCGTGAACTGAAGGAGAAAACGTTGGAAGCCTGGGTGGCGCTGCGAACCCTCGCCCAAAGCGGCGGAGGTGTCATGGCGGTGGAAAGCAAAGACGGAGGAGTATTCGACGCCATCGTCTTTGGGGAACGGGAGCCACAGAAATGGATCGCCGGCAGCAGTTTTCTCAATCGCACGCGGGACTTGGCGGCTCCTGCCGAAAACGCCAGTTCGAACCAATTGGTTCATCTTGCTATCGTTTATAACACGGATAGCAGCATCGCTTTCTATCGCAACGGAACTCCTTACGGAGAGGCATACAAGCCCAGCGGGGAAAATGCGACTCTGCAAACCTATCCGGGCAAAGGGGCTCGAGTGCTGTTCGGTTTGCGGCATACAGGCGCCGGGAATGGCTTCCTGGAAGGTGAAATCGAAGAAGCTCAACTTTACGATCGCGCCTTGAGCGCGGAAGAAATCGCGGCTTCCGCCCGCGCGCATGGAGCCCACGTTATCACGCCTGAACAAGTGCAGAACGCGTTGACGCCGGAAGACCGCCAGCAGCGCGCCACGCTTCTGGCTGATTTGGAAAACCAGCGCGCGACGCTCAACGAGATGTCTGAAACACCTCGGACTTATGCTGCCAATTCTCGTCAACCCGAGGCGACGTTCGTGCTGGCTCGTGGCGATGTGGAGAAGAAAAAGGAACCAATCATTGCCGGTGGTCTCTCTGCCATCTCCAGCCTGCCACAGGATTTTGGGCTGAGAGCCGACGCACCCGAGCAGGAGCGACGCTTAAAACTCGCCGATTGGATCGGCAATGCCGCCAATCCTTTGACGGCGCGCGTATTCGTCAATCGCGTTTGGCATTACCATTTTGGCCGCGGCATTGTCGGCACGCCCAACGATTTTGGATTAAACGGCGAGCGCCCTTCGCACCCGGAGTTACTGGATTTCCTCGCCACCGAGTTCATCAGCCAAGGGCAAAGCATCAAAAACCTGCATCGGCTGATCATGCTCTCAAGCGCCTACCAACAATCCGCAGAGATAAAGAGGCCTCCGTCGAATTCCCGAGCGAAAAAAGATAAACAAAAATCTCCGGACGAGCAAGTTTCGCCCCTCCAAATCGATGCCGAAGACCATTTTTTGTGGCATTTTCCATTGCGCCGATTGGAAGGAGAAGCCGTCCGCGATGCCATGCTGAGCGTGAGCGGGCAGCTCAATCTTAAATTGGGCGGTCCAAGCTACCGGCCTTTCACGGTCTTCGTCAGCAATTCACATTTTTACAATCTGACTGACCCAAGCGGCCCGGAATATAACCGCCGTACCCTCTATCGGATGACGGTTCATTCCGGGCGAGACCCGTTGTTGGATTCGCTGGATTGCCCGGATCCTTCGACCAAAACCCCGGTGCGCGGCGTCACCACGACTCCGATTCAGTGCATGGGGTTGATGAACGACCCGTTTATTCAACGCCAGGCCAAGAGTTTCGCTGAACGTTTGAAGAGGGAGGCGGGGGCCAGCACTTCCGCGCAAATCACACTCGCCTGGCGGTTGGCATTCGCTCGGCTGCCGCGCAAGGAAGAAGCTGGGCGCGCTTTGGCGCTGGCTCGCCAGCACGGAATGGAAAGTGTCTGCTGGGCGCTGCTGAATGCCAGCGAGTTCTTATATGTGAGATAGGCGGCCGACGTTCCGCCGCAACTTTGAATCCCAGCAAATTCCGAGGCTGTCGCTCCCGGCCCCGAAGGTCTTCCGCGCAGCGAAACTTCCCCTGCCGGCGGTTTATGGTGTTCTTACCGTAAGCCGGTACCAGCGCAGACCGGAAACGGCGCCGGAAGGGTCCATGACTTCAAACAGGCCGTTGGTGGAAGCTTGGAGAGTGGTCAGGCCTTCCAGCGGACAAAACTGCGCCCCTTGAAACAAATTGCCGTCGAAGTAATCCACTCCGTAAATCCGATTGGTGTGCGCCAGCCAGGACAGGATAACTGTGCCGTTATTATTGCGACGGATCTTCTGGATCCGGAATACGTCCTGTGGATTGTTAGGATTGGTCCCGGCGATTAACTCGAACCGGTCGCTCATGCCGTCGCCGTCGCTGTCGGGATTGTTAGGATTAGTCCCGGTATTGGTGGGGCTGACATAGATGCCCGTGCCGGTTTCGTATATGTCCGGAATGCCGTCGCCATCCGAGTCCAGGAGGGAGTCGTTGCTGCTGTTAAAGATGCCATAGCGCAGTTCGGGGGGAAACGGCACGTCCGGCCCATTGAATCGGATATTGTCGATGGACCCGACATAAAACGAATTCCTGTCGAGCATCTGGATGTTGACGGCGATAGTCACGACATTGGATGGGTCCAAGGCTCCCTCCGCGCCCCGGACAAACTTATCCAAGGAAGCCCGGATAGTGCCCCATTGGTTGGAAGCAGCGGCATAGGCGTTGGTGAAACTCATCCAATTGTGGTCGGAAGATTTGACCTGCATTTCCAGAATGCAACGGTGTCCTCCACTCTCCTTGAAATCAAACGAGAAGATATAATTAGTCCATTGGTTTCGATCCGC
Organism: Verrucomicrobiota bacterium; assembly: GCA_038228235.1. Taxonomy (GTDB): domain Bacteria; phylum Verrucomicrobiota; class Verrucomicrobiia; order Limisphaerales; family JBBRPK01; genus JBBRPK01. The sequence continues at coordinate 4,290 of JBBRPK010000196.1, read as the reverse complement.
CGGCAAGGCCCAGGCATTGTCAAAGTTATACTTCAGGCCGAAGCCGGAAAAATTCCCGGGCTTGATCGGATTCTGAACGACCTCGAAGGCCGACTGCCCGCCGTCCGAACCAAAATTTTGCACGCCATGCTGGAAACTAGATAGGTTGTTGGACTCCGCATACGAATAAGGTATCCACGGAATAAGGAGCGAAGGGCCGCCGTCGGGATCCACACCCGGCTGCCGATCTTCAAAGCTCTCCATCACGTCGTGCGATGTAACTGCTGGCGGGGCCATTTCTGGACCATCGAATTTGATGTTGTCGAAATCGGCGATGTAAGTAGCATTGGTCTCGAGCATCTGCACGTTGACAGCGAGTTGATGAATCTTGCCCCTGACAAAGAACCCGGGAGGATAGGGAAGATTTGGATTGATGCTGAATTGATCCAGAGAAGCCTTGATTGTCTGCCAACCGTTAGGGCCGGGCAGATAGCGAGTGGTGAAGTGGATCTGCCCTCCATAAGCATCGTTTAATTGAAGTTCCACCAGGCAAGCGCGGCCCGAATTTTCTTTGAAATCACACGAGAAGGTGTAATTGATCCATTGCCCGGGATCATTCGGCAAAGCCCAGTCGGTGGCATAGTTGTATTTGATGCCAAAGCCGGAGTAGAGAAAGTTTGGATCGGTATAAGGCGGATTGGTCACCACCAGGAAGGCATAAGCTTTGCCTTCGGAGGCGCCGTTTGTGCCCACTCCTTCGTTTTGCCAACGCTGGTTGCCCTCTGGGTTTGGGTAATTGTAGGTGAACCAGGGAGACATCGGCGAAATAATCGGCGGAATGGTATAAACATTGGTTATCATTTGATAAAGATCCCCTCCATCTCGATCTTCAAAGCTGTCAAATACATCCACCGATGCCCCCGGGGCTGGGCGCAGATAAGCGAACCAGGTGAAGGGCGCGGTTACGTTCGGGGGAACCGTAACGGAGAATTGATGGTTGGTGGTTCCAGTGCTGGTGACAAAATGGTCCGACGCTGCCGCCACGCCGTTGGTCCTCAGTTCCAGCACTACATCATAGTTCTGAACGCGGCCCAGATACGGCTGCCACAGCGCCGCGCGGCTCAGCGGGGTGGGATATTCGGATGGATCGTAGGAGGGCAATTCCTGCCATTCCAAGGTCACTTGGTAATTGTGGTTTGGCAGCACTTGCGCCGGAAGCGAAATGGGCTTCACGGCCCACAGCAGACGCACTGGCAAATGAGTTTCGCCAATGCTGACTCCCGCCTTCTCCAGGCGCGCGCGCAGGATGTAGTCTCCACCGTCGCGTGAGGAAACGTAATCGGGGTCGTTCAAATCGGCGTCCGGAATGGGCACTGTGACCACAATATTCCCCGCCCCAGCCACGGCCACGGGGGTTGTTTGGCTGTAGATTTTGGCCGGGAAAGAGGTCCGCTCAAAGCTGACAATCAAATTTAAGTCTGTTTCGGCTGTATCATAACCGATAGTAGTGTCGTAACCCGTGCCATTGGGCCAAACAGCCGCCGGCGCGTCCTGGATCCAAAGTTTACTCGGATTGGGATTGATCAGAGACGTCCCCACTCCGCCGCTGCTATAAGCGTAGAGCAAAACATAATCGTCCCCCGCCAGGCTTACACTCACCGCTCCGTTTGAATTGGTTGCCAGAATGCCGCCCGTAGTGAGGTTTTCCACCGTCTTGCCCGACAGCAGATTCGGAGCGCTCACCGTGACGGACGCGCTGTTGGTATATTCGTTCAGGAGCGAGATGAGAACGCTCCCGTTCTGGCAAAGGCGGTAATCGGTGAAGACGAAGAGGGCGCCCGGGCCCGTGAGATCGACCTTGGGAAGAATCCCAAAATAGTCGCGATAAATAGCGCGCAGCCAATAGGAATGAATGTTCCAGTGGTTCGTGGGCGGGACTGGAGATCCGGTGACGTCCACATCCCCGAGGGCAAAGGTGTTTACCGCTGTTTTGGCGGACCCGAGATCCTTGATCTGCAAGGCAGGCATCGGCGCCTGGGAATTCCCGGCGCCTTGATGGGTGGCGATAGTCGTCCCTGAACTAGCCGTGATTCGATGCCACACTTTCCAGGAGGTCATGAACTCCGAATAGCCTGGCGCGAAGGTCCCCAGCGCGGCTATCGCCGTGGCCGTGAAATTGGTGTAGGCTAGATTCGTGGCGCCTGAATCCCAACCTGGAATGGCGGCCGCGACGTTCAATCCGAACAGCGAACTCATTCGGGCTGCCCAATTGGGATTTGGTTTGTTGTAAGCGTTGAACTGGCCGGGCAAATCGGCATTCGCATGGACGTCGATGCCGGCCGCGATCACGTTGGTGAGGCGGTCCAGGTGCGCCGGGTTGAGCTGATAACAGCGGGAGAGCAGCAGCGCTGGCGCGTTCGTGTAATCGCCCCGCGCAAATTGAGCATCATCGATCAGGCCGGGTTGGTAACCCAGTCGTTTGAAGGCTCCCCAAAGCATGGCGTTTTCCATGTTGGCGCGGTTCCAGCCCATATCCGAATTGATGCTCCAAAAAAACTGGAGGTCTTTGGGAGCATTGGTTGACCCACCGAAAAGATGGTTGGCCTGGATATTTTCCATCCGCCGAAACGCCTCCCGCACATTCCAGTAAACAGGATCTTTGACGAGCCGGTTTTGGTTCACAATGCCAAAGCCTTTCTCCCGGATGAAATAACCAGAAAAGATGTCCCGGTCATTCCAGGTAAAGACATGGACGCCCATGGCGCCGGAGGTGAGAGCTTCCCACATTTGGCTGGGAATGGCTTTCGGCTGCCGAGGGGCCGCGCCCGGCAGGAAATTCTCGGTGCTGCTGTGGCCCGTCTCCGAGAGCATCACTGGCAGGCCGGATTGGGCCTGGTATTTCCGGATCCCGAAATCGCCCGAGCGCATTTCGTTGCCGATGATGGGCCAGGCGTAATTGTTAATCGACCAGAACTGGAGCGGAGCTCCTGCCGCCGCGCACCGGTCGACGATCGTTCTGGCATCTTCACAGGTATTCAAACCATCGATGCCACTGAAAATCCCGCCCACCATGGAGTAGGTGAAAAGATGATTTGGGTCTGCCCGCCTGGCCGCCCCTGCGCCCAACGCCACATAGTCGCCAATGCTTTTCTTGCGCCACTGAATCAAATCGTGGTAGCCCGGATTATGGCGGTTGGCGGGATAATTCTGTGGCATGATAACCGCATTGAAACTGACGTAGCTCGTCCCCCAATTAGCGTTCAAGGCGGCGATGTTGCCGCCATAATTCGATGAGAGATAGGCCCTGAAACTGGCTTTTGAGTAAGCATCAAAACCCAGGAACTGGTGGTCTGGGTTCCACAGATCAAAATAGGCATATTCATTGCCTAGAATCCAACCGCCGATCACGGGGCTATTTTTATACCGGCTGGTCACTTGATAAATGTAATTGGAATAGGCGAGCCGGGCTTGCGGGTGCTCATAATTGAGCACCACCGAGGTGCCACCCTGATCATTAATCGCCTTCCAGTCAGCCGGAAACCAGTCTGGCGCGTATTGAAACCCGACCAGAACGAACAGTTTCAACCCCAGCTCCCCCGCTTTGGCAACGAGGTAATCCGGCTTTGACCAGTCGAAAACCCCTTGGCTGGGCTGCACAACATTCCAGACCATCTCCGCCCGAACGGAATTGGCATGCATCTTCTTGAACTCCACCAAGTCGTATTCCAGTTGGGCAAAAGATTGGTCGGCCCCCACAGGAGGATTCCAGGTCTGGTAACCCATGCCTCGCGCGATGAAATAATCGGTTGTCGTTGGATCCCAGAAATAGCCGTTCCGGATCTGAAGAAAGCCCCCATTAGCCCAAGCCAGCGAGCCGATGCTCAAGACCCAGCAGAGCAGCACCGCCTGACTGAGCCCCCGACCAATTGCGAGAGCCAAAGACCTCCCATGACGGCGCTTTGCGGGGGCTGGGTGGGTCATAGGATTGGGTCTTTCATTTGATAATTGAGATCATAGCAGTTACTAGAGTTAAGTCGAACCTTAAATTGCGCCCCACTCCGTAATTTTCGAGCTGCCAGCAATGAGTTGAATAATCCTAAAGTTCTTGCTTGTCCCGGCGACAAGAGCCGCGCCAGCGCTGCTAGTTTTTCCGCTCTTCGGAATGGGACTCTCAGAGCCTGTTTTAAAATTGCGTGGGGTCCTGCGGCGAGGGATTTTGGCTGTGGCCAAGGCGGCGAGGCCGGAGCATCCCCGCAGCGGGCTGTGATGGCCGAGTCAACGCAGGCCGCAGACAAAAGACCCGCCGCCCGG
>JBBRPK010000195.1:0-9186 GCA_038228235.1 Verrucomicrobiota bacterium | reverse complement strand
GAAGAAAATCCAACGGAAGAAAAATCAGAACCAAGAAGAAGGAAGAAGAAATTTCAGTGAATCGGCGGAAGAAAATCCAACGGAAGAACATCCAATTCCTCAAGGCCAGTTTTGAACCATTTCCATCTTACCCTTGGCACATGTGTAAAGCGGCTTTATCACATATCTGACGCATGACAAATGGTCGTATTCGCGAGATGAGGGTGGACTTCATCTGACGAACTTTGCCGATTGGGTGCGGTATGACAAGGCGTTTTACGATTACGCCATACCGTATCGTTTTCACGCCGTTTGCAGTTACGGCGCAATATGGCGTGCCCAGAGCAAAATCAGCGAATGCGCAGCTCAGGGCGTTCGGAGCTAATGTTCGCCGAGAACGCGTGGGGCGAGAAATGACTCAAGCAGGTCTGGCCGAACTGGTCGATTTGAGGCACTCCGTTTGGCACGTATGCCCAAGCAGTGGCGCTCCTCGGCAGCGAGCAGGTGGTCGAGATTGATTTCGTCACGGACACCTTTCTTCCATTCTCTGACCGCCATTTAACCCTGAATTCCATCAACGGCGCATTCACCCCTGCAGTGGTACCGGACTTGGTTTCCACAGGTTTGCTTTTGTTTCTGGGCTTAGGCAGCGTTCTCGGATTTAGCTGCGTCGTCCAGCGCCGGACCAAAATAGCCAGCTAAAGAGCCGGTTCGACTTTCTCTAAAGCACTCGGCGGAACGCGAGCAGCAGGCTTTCCAAGCTTGCTGCATCGCCGAATTCCAAAGGCAGCGGAGCGAATAGAGGTGGTATATCTCGTTCCCTCATTTCCAAGCCGTCTTCAAAGAGGTAGCATAAATGGGTCACGGGGTCACATCTTGACTTATAACTTTTCAATTTGCCTCAATACTCCCTGGCTCTGGTCGCGCAGCCCGCGGTCCTTTGCCATTTTGCCTTTAAACCTTCGGATGGCTGCGGCTACCGCCGCATAATCCATCCTTCCGGCTGCGACATTAAGCCACTGCACGGCGGGGCTGAGGTTGGCTTCGGGCGTGCGGACTATTAAGTGGTAAGGGTTGCCCATTAAGAAATAGGCTTGGACTTCCACGGAGTATCGCTCGATCATTCCGGAGAGCAAATCCAAAAAATGCTTTCGATCTCTTTCGTTCAGATAGATTGCCTGCCGGTTGTTGCCGCGATTGGCAACGTGATCCCAGCCGTTCTTGAGATCGATGCGCAACGGGCGAGCCATTCGCGCGGGCTGAACACCAAGGCAAGCCCTAATTGTTATAAGTCAAGATGTGACCCCCAGAGGATTTTGTGACCCCATTTTCCCAGGCCCAATCTTCACCCAGTCTTAACTGATGACTTCCTGACATTCGAGCTGCGCCGAACCGGTTTCCTCAAAATCATCCAACGCTACAACCTCGGAAAGATCTAAGAGCCTGTTTTAAAATTCCGTGTGGTTTTGTTTTCGCGGAAAAGGCTGGTTGGCGAGGAGCGACGAGCGAGCATACCCGCCAGGGGTCTGTGACCGAGGAGCAACGAAGCCAGGCGACGTACGAAAACCCTCCGGGCGGCGGGTCTTTTGTCCGCGGTCTGCGTTGGCTCAGCCGTTACAGCCCGCTGCGGGGATGCTCCGGCCTCGCCGCCTTGACCGCAGCCAAAATCCCTCGCCGGAGGACTCCACGCAATTTTAAAACAGGCTCTAAAATGCACACCGCGTGAACTTCCCAGGAGTGGCCGGTCCGCTTGACATTCACACATACCGCGATGAAGTTACGGGCTGAAGCTGCCTATGCGACTGCGCCCGTTTTCCTGTTTTTCCCGGAGCTGGCTTCTCCCGTCATTGGCCGCGCTGGCATTGCTGGCAGCCCCAGCGCGCGGTTATATCTTCGATAGTTATGGTGACGGTTTCTGGACGATCATCAATCAGGCAAACGGGAACACACTCGTGGCAGGGCCCGCCGGCGCGAGTCAGGCGGTGGCGGGCACGACCGCGGCCCAGCAGCAGTTCGAGTTGCTTTATAACCTTCAAAATGCCTCGTTCCGCATCCGCAATCGCGAGAGCTGGCTTTGCATCGGAGCCCTCAATGGAGGCGTCACCAATCGTACGCCCGTGGCCAAAACAACGGCATGACCAACAATATCACCTACGTTCCAGGACAAATTGGCGCCCAAGCCGCCCAGTTCGACGGGGCCAGCAGTTTTGTGCAGATTCCGGCCTCCGTCGCCAGTGATTTCAGCATCGCGCTTTGGGTCAGGACGACTGCCACGGGCGGCACTGGCCAATGGTGGAACGGCAAAGGCCTGGTTGACGGCGAGGTTTCCGGCGCGGGCGCGGACTTCGGCGTGACGCTGCTCGGAAGCAAAGCCGCCTTTGGCGTGGGCAACCCGGACACGACTATCACCTCCACCACCGCGATCAACGATGGACAATGGCATCAGATCACCGCCACGCGCAATAACACCAACGGGGCAATCCAGCTTTACGTGGATGGAGCCCTCCAGGCAACGGCCACGGGTCCGTCGGGAACGCGTTCCGCGCCGCCTGCCCTGCGCATCGGCAGCCTCCAAACGGGCGCTGGCTTCCTGGCGGGCGCCATCGATGATGTCCGCCTCTACAATTACGCACTGATCTCCAGCCAGGTCGCGACCCTGTTGGGGCCCGCATCCGAATGGCGGCTGCAATGGTTCGGCACGGGCGCCAATACCGGCAACGCGGCGGATACCGCCGACCCCGACCACGACGGAATGATCAATCTATGGGAGCGGGCTTTTAACCTGAACCCGCTGGTCGCAGACACGAACGGGTGGCCTGTGGGGACAATTAAAAGCGGCTTCCTGACCCTCACCTATCGGAGAAATCTCGCCGCCACCGACCTTCACTACCAGGTGCAGTGGAGCCATGATTTAATCATCTGGAACACCAACAATGTGGTTGACAGCCTGATCTCCACCACCAACCTCACCGAACAACGGGTGGGCTATGTTCGGACAAACACCGCCAACCCTCTTTTCCTCCGCCTGACCCTCCAGACCGGGCCCTGAGGTGAACGCAACTGTTTCCTATCCGCGCTATCCGCGAAATTCGCGGCTAAACCATCTCAACGGATACTTCGGCATCGCGGACAAAAATGATTGCCCAGACCGCTTCGTCAAAATGCGGTTGTCCAGCACCACCACAATTCCACTATCACTCCTCCTGCGGACCAGCCAGCCAACGCCTTGCCGAAATTAGGATAACGGGTCGGGCCGTGAAGCGTGATCTGGAGATTGACATTCCTGAACCAAAGGGCCACCATGCGCGGATGGCTCGACAATTACGAATCGAATATGCTGGTGCGGCCTACCACATCATGGCCCGCGGCAATCAGGGGCGACCAATTTACGCGGATGACTCCGACCGCAAAATGTGGTTGACGACGCTGGGCGAGGCCTGTGGAAAGACGGGCTGGCGCGTCCACGCCTATGTCATGATGGGCAACCATTATCATTTGCTGGTCGAGACGCCGGAGGCGAATCTGGTGGCGGGAATGAAGTGGGTTCAAAGCACCTACACCCAGCGCTATAATTCCCGCCATGAAGTCTTCGGACATTTATATCAAGGCCGATACAAGGCCTTGGTCGTGGACCCGCAGGCGGGAAACTCCTTCGAAGTGGTGAGCACCTATATTCATCTCAATCCAGCGCGGGCAAAACTGGTCCGGGTCGGCAAGGGACGACTCAGGCAGTATCGCTGGAGCAGTTATCCGCTCTACCTGAAGGGGAAGCGGGAACGACCCGCCTGGCTGGAGGTCGGCCAGGTCCTGGGCAACATTGGCTTGGAGCTTGGAGATAGGGATGGTTATGAGGCGTATCTGGAGGGGCGGAGGCAGGAGTTGGGGATTAAGGCTGGGCGAGCGGAGTTGAATGAAGAGTGGAAAATGATTCGGCGCGGCTGGTATCTGGGAGGCGACGGGTTTCGAGCGCGATTGCTGAAACTGGCGAAGGGGACTCTGGCGAAGCGGAAGCGGGCATCCTATATGGGGGAAGCCAAAGGGGCGCACGGCCAAGCAGAAGCCGAGCGGTTGCTGGCCCTTGGACTGCGAGTTTTCGGCCTGCGCGGGGCTGAGCTTTCCCACCTTCCCAAGGGCATGGCGCAGAAGCGAGTGCTGGCGTGGTGGCTGCGGGAGCGGACAACCGTGGCGCGGCGGTGGCTGAGTGAGCAGTTGAGGATGGGGGACGAGTCTGGCGTCTCGCTAGGCATACGGCTTGTGAAGGAAGGGAGCGACGCCGAGTTGGAGAAGTCAAGGAAGCGGCTGTTGAGGAGTATTGATTAATGATGGCACCATTAAATGAAAGGGGATGCCAGCGCTAAATCTATTCATGATTCACGGCCCGACCCATTTATGGACCCGGAGGCGGGAAACTGTTTCGAAGTGGTGAGCGCCTATATTCACCTCAATCCAGCCATTCGGACGCCACCACGAATAAAGAGTCTGCCAGCTCGCTGGAATCAAGGAGTCGATCTACTTCAGCGCAGGGCATCTTGACCAGTCCGAGGAAGTGATTTTGCTGGGTTATGTTCCTTAAAAGAGAATTGACCCGAGGCGCAAAACAAAGTTTCCTCCGCTCAGGCATTACTCATGAGCCAGTCCAAACCCAGCTTGGAGGGTCTGCGCATTGTGCGCACGGGTAAACCAGAATCGAGTTCACGATTCTGGCCGGTGACTATTACCCTGCTCATTATCGCTCTGGGAGTGCTCGTAGTTTGGTGGCTCATGAGGCCAAAGGCTCCCGAAGTTCGAACGGTGCTCGCCCGCGCCGTTGCAGGCCCCGGCGGTGACCGCACGGTCCTGAATGCCTCGGGCTACGTGACCGCGCGGCGAGCCGCCACGGTTTCTTCCAAAGTCACAGGCAAGGTGACTGAGGTGCTTATCGAAGAGGGGATGCGGGTGAAGGAGGGGCAGGTCCTGGCCCGGCTCGACGATTCAAATGTCAAAATCAGTCTCCGTCTCGCCGAAGCCCAGTTGGTCTCAGCGACCAACGGCCTCGCAGAGACGCGGGTGCGCATCAAAGAAGCCGAACAGGAGCTGCAACGTCAAACCGAACTGCTAAAGATCAGAATTGCCACCCAGGCCGACTTCGACCACGCCGAAGCCACAGCCCTGGCGCTTAAGGCGAAACTGCAGCAGCAGCAGTCGGACGTCATCGTAGCTGAGCGGCAGGTGGCCTCCTGGCAACAGCAATTGGAAGATACGATTATCCGGGCGCCCTTCACGGGCATCGTCACGTCCAAAAACGCTCAGCCCGGCGAAATGATCTCACCCATGTCTGCGGGGGGCGGCTTTACCCGCACGGGCATTTGCACGATCGTGGACATGGAATCGCTGGAGATTGAAATTGACGTCAACGAGGGTTACATCAACCGCGTCGAAGCCGGCCAACCGGTAGAGGGAACTCTGGATGCCTATGCGGATTGGAAGATCCCGTGCAAGGTCATTGCCATTATCCCGACCGCGGACCGCCAGAAATCCACGGTGAAGGTGCGCGTCGGGTTCGAGAAACTGGACCCACGCATCCTGCCGGAGATGAGCGTGAAAGTAGCATTCCGGGACGCCGCGGCTTCCGGGCCAGCTCTAAGCCGTCTGGTGGTGGTCCCTAAAACAGCCCTCCAGCAACAGGATGGCCGCGACGTTGTCCTCGTGGTCCAAAATGGCCGAACCGAACGCCGGGCGGTGACCGTGAACAGCACCCAAAATGACGAGACCGTGGTCAGCGCCGGCCTGGCTGCGGGCGAAAGAGTGGTCGCGGACTGGCTGAAAGGGTTGGGAGACGGGGCGAGCGTAAAAGAGGCGGGGTCGGAAAAGCATTAAGGAAAAATGACGAGCACAACGAACAGCATTTTGGTGAATGTGGAGGCCGTGGAGAAAGTCTTTCACCGGGGATCGGAAGACATTCACGTTTTGAAAGATCTTCACCTTCAGGTTCCTTCGGGCGAATTTCTCGCCCTGATGGGGCCATCCGGCTCAGGCAAAAGCACTCTCTTGAACCTCATTGGCGGCCTGGACCGTCCCACCAAGGGCACCGTCACCATCGCGGGGGACCGAACCGATCAACTATCCGAGCGCCAGTTGGCGGCCTGGCGGGCGCGCCATGTCGGTTTTGTCTTCCAGCTTTACAATCTGCTTCCGGTGCTGACCGCCGAGCGCAATGTCGAACTGCCGTTGCTCTTGACCGACCTTTCCAAATCGGCGCGAAAAAAACACGTCGAGACCGCCTTGGCAGTGGTCGGCCTCTCCCATCGCACGCATCATTACCCACGCCAGCTTTCCGGCGGCGAACAACAGCGCGTGGGCATCGCCCGGGGGATTGTGACTGACCCCACCCTCCTGCTTTGCGACGAACCGACCGGCGATCTCGACCGCAAGGCCGGCGATGAGATTCTCGATTTGCTCCAGGGGCTCAACCGCGAACACAGCAAAACCATCATCATGGTCACGCACGACCCTCACGCTTCGGCGCGCGCCTCGCGCACCGTTTACCTCAACAAAGGCCAGTTAAGCAACGAACCCGAGAAATGAAGTTCTTCCCTCTCATCTGGAGCAACCTCAAGCGGAAGAAAGTCCGCACGCTGCTCACCCTGCTTTCGATAGTAGTGGCGTTCATCCTGTTCGGTCTATTGTCTGCCATTAAACAAGCTCTCCTCGGCGGGGTAAAATTGGCGGGCGCGAACCGATTGATCGTGCGTCACAAGGTTTCTCTCATTCAGTTGTTGCCGGAAAGCTATAAAGCCCGCATGGAACGGATTCCCGGTGTCGCTGCCGCCACACACCAGACCTGGTTCGGTGGCATCTACCAGGACCCGAAGAATTTCTTCATGCAAAACCCCGTCGTCCCCGAGGAATTCCTCGATATGCACCCCGAGTTCTTACTCCCGCCCGAACAGAAGAAGGCCTGGCTTCAAACCCGGACGGGAGCCATCATAGGTCGAAAATCGGCCGACCGCTTTCATTGGAAAATCGGCGACAAGATTCCCGTTCAATCCCCAATTTGGGCCAAAAACGACCAAACCCGACTCTGGGAATTCGACATCGCTGGCATCTACGAAGGGAAAGAAAAGGGGACCGACACAACTCCTCTGTTTTTCCGCTACGACTACTTTGAGGAAGCGCGAAATGTTGGGGGCAAAGGCAAGGTCGGCTGGTTTACTATCCGCGTGAAAGATCCGGCGCAGGCCGCCGAAATCGCGAAACTGGTCGATCAGGAATTCGAGAACTCCTCCGCCGAGACCAAAACTGAAACAGAAGGGGCCTTCGTCCAGGCGTTTGCCAAACAGGTCGGCGATATTGCGCTCATCACCGCCTCGATCCTCGGCGCGGTGTTCTTCACCATTCTCCTGGTCACCGGAAACACCATGGCGCAGACGGTCCGGGAACGCACCGGCGAACTGGGAGTGCTCAAGGCCATCGGGTTCACGAGCTTGCAGGTGCTGTTGCTCCTGTTGGCAGAGTCCTGCCTCCTCGCGATTCTCGGTGGATGCCTCGGCCTCGCCCTGGCCTGGTTATTCACTTCTCGTGGCGACCCCACCGGCGGCATGCTGCCGCAGTTTTACTTGCCTGCGCGCGATTTGCTCATTGGAGCCGCCATCAGTATTGCTCTTGGTTTTCTGACCGGGATCTTTCCCGCGCTCCAGGCGATGCGGCTGCGCGTCTCCGATGCTTTAAGAAGGATGTAACCATGAAAAGCTGGATTTCCCAAATCATCGCCGTCACCGGGTTTGGCCTGCTCAGCATTCCCCAACGGCTCGGCTCCGTCGCCGCAGCAATTATCGGTGTGGCTGGTGTCGTCGGAGTGCTGTTAGCGGTCTTGTCCATTGGAGCGGGCTTCCGCAAGGCCATGATGGCTTCCGGTTCCCCAAACGCCGCCATCATCCTCCGTAGCGGCGCGGACAACGAAATGGTCAGCGGCCTCACCCGCGACAACACCCGCGTCATCGCCGACGCTCCGGGGGTATCCCGGACGCCGGAGGGCCCGCTTTCATCCGCCGAGTTGTTCGTCATCATTAATCTTCTCAAGCGCGCGACCGGCACGGATGCCAACGTGCCCTTGCGCGGAGTGGGGCCGGCAGCCTTTCGAGTGCGCGACAAGCTGAAAATCGAGCAAGGCAAGATGTTCGAGTGGGGAAAGAATGAAATCATCGTCGGAGTGGGCGCTGCCAGGGAATTCGCAGGTTTGGAGCCTGGTGGCAAATTGAAAGTGGGGCGTTACGAATGGCCGGTTACAGGGATTTTCTCCGCTGATGGCGGCTCGGCCGAGTCCGAGATCTGGACCGATGCCACCGTCCTTCAAGCGGCCTATCAACGCGGTGACACCTTCCAATCCGTTTACACCAAACTTGATTCCTCGGACGCCTTCATCAAATTCAAAGACACCCTCACCACCGACCCTCGGTTGAATGTCAAAGTTCTGCGTCAAACAGAATATTACGCCGACCAATCAACCGCTGTGACTAAACTGATCACCACTCTTGGCCTCCTCATCGCTGTTCTCATGGCCATCGGAGCCGTCTTTGGCGCGTTGAACACCATGTACAGTTCGGTTTCCGCCCGCACGCGCGAGATTGCCACCCTGCGTGCGCTTGGGTTTGGCAGTGGCGCTGTCGTCGCCTCTGTCATGATCGAATCGCTGGCGCTCGCGCTGTTCGGGGGCGGCCTCGGGGCGGCTGTGGCCTTCTTCGCTTTTAACGGTTTCCAGACCGCGACGATGAATTTTCAAAGCTTCAGCCAGATCACCTTTGCCTTCATGGTGACACCAGCGTTGCTGATCCAAGGCATCGTGTGGGCCGTTTGGATCGGATTGCTCGGCGGCCTTCTCCCTGCCCTTCGGGCCGCTCGGATGCCTATCGCCTCCGCCCTGCGCGAGATGTGACGGTCAAACATGAGGGCCCGCGTCGGAGCGGCTTCAGGCGAACGCGGGCGGAAGCACCCACGGGCGATGGCTCGTCAATTACGAATCGAATATGCTGGTGCGGCCTACCACGTCATGGCCCCCGGCAATCGGGGCGACCGATTTACACGGATGCTGCGCCAGTGAAGCTGACCGGAACGTGGGTGAGAGTCCCACCCGTCGAATTCGACTGTTCGCGACGGAACATGAACTCAACAGCGTCGCCGCGAGGCGGGGTTGGAAGCTGAGGGAATGGAACAGACGGGCCGTAACGAAAG
>JBBRPK010000194.1:0-9369 GCA_038228235.1 Verrucomicrobiota bacterium | reverse complement strand
TCCGACCGCCACCGTCATCTATACGCACCTGACCAGTCTCTGTCAGACCCAGCACCAGAAACGACTCGAAAGCTTCATGAGCGATCTCTGACCCAAGGTCGCGCCGATGAAGACAACCTCGCTGGAGCGAGGTGTGTCCGCGTCCACGATCTGTTTTCACGAACTGTTAGTCCGCCAGGGACCGGAGTATCTGCAACGCTTCGGCCCTTCCATGCCGGCGCGGCAGCGTGAGGTGCTCCAGCGCATCCTGCGTTGCCGCACTCCGGCGCTTGGCGGCCAGCTTTTCTCTTGTCCAGATTGTGGCGCGCACCACTACCGCTATCATTCCTGCAACGACCGGCACTGTCCGCTTTGCGGCCAGACCGATGCCGACCAATGGCTGGCGCGTCAAGAGTCACGCCTCTTGCTGCCGACACCCTGTTTCCTGGCGACCTTCACCTTGCCGGAGCCGCTGCGCCAATGGATGCGCTCTCATCCTAAAGCCGGGTATGACCTCTTGTTCGAGACCAGCGCGCAAGCCTTGCAGGATTTGGCCGGCAATCCCAAACACCTCGGCGCTTCCCTGGCCATGCTCGGCATCCTGCACACTTGGAGCCGCACCCTCATTTATCATCCGCATATTTATTACCTGGTACCCGGCGGCGGATTGGGCTTGGATCAGCGCCATTGGGTGCCCGCCCAAGAAAACTTCCTCTTGCCGGTCTATCCCTTGAGCGACCACTTTCGCCATCTCTTTTATCAAGCCCTCCAACAGCACCACCCCGAGGCCCTGCGCAGCTTACCCCGCAAAATCTGGAAGCAACGGTGGGTGGTGCACTCACAGCCGGTGGGTTCGGGCCAGCAGGCCCTCCAATATTTGAGCCGCTACGTTTTCAAAACCGCCACCGGCAACCGCCCCTTGGAACTGCTCCCGGACGGACGGGTGCGCTGGCCTTACCGCGATAGCGCCACCGGCCAGCCGGGACACCAGGACTTGACGCCCGACGAACTGTTGCGCCGCTTCCTCCAGCACATCCTTCCCTCCGGCTACCATCGGGTGCGGCTCTTCGGATGGTTTCACCCCGCCTCGCGCCGAAAACTCAACCGCGTGCGCGCCCTCTTAAAACAAAGTCCTTTGCTGACCCAGGCCGAACAGGAGGCCTGGCAGCCAGGGGAAGAGGTTTTCGAGACGGCGCAACCGGTGGAGAACAAACCAGCGCCCCCGCCGGAGTGCCCGCATTGCAAGAAGCCGATGTTACTCGCAGGGAGTTGGCGCGCTGGCCGTTCACCGTTGGCGATGGCGCGCTCTCCTCCATGACCTTGCTGACGCCCCAATCAAAGTGCGAAAACACGGCTCAAGCCGCGCCCCGGACCGATCTGCCCACCCCTGATTCACATCGGTCATTCCTGCCAGTTCGGCGACCCAGCGCCCTGGGACGCAGCCGCCAAAACAGGAAATCCAAATGCTTTGGGACTTCCGTTTCCAAACGAACGGATGACGCCAAGGACGATCGGCTCACTTCACCTGCCCGACGCAGCCCACTCGAACACTTTCCGCAAGGCAAACCGTTTGGCGTTCAATTTTCCTGAGGGTCCAGGCGAGTTCGGCCGCGGCTACGTTCAACCGAGGAATGCAAAGAACCCGGGAGGATCTCTTAAAATCTCACGGTTTCAGCGCAATCGGACGCCAGCGGTTTTCTGCTCCCGCGTTCGACTGCATTCCTTGATAAGTTAGGCGTCATCACGTACCTCCTCTTTCGTCAGCAAGTATCGGCGTATTTCCGACGAGGGGGAGGAAGATCGGCGCGAGCCCCCACAGATGAAACGCCTGCTGCTTAACCTCGCGCTTTCAGCCAAGCAGACCACCTTCGCGCTATGCCATATTTCTTTATCCTGCCAGCTTATATCGCCCTTCTGATTGGATTAATTGGCGCGGCTATCGTTGCTCGTTTCGTGCCGCGTTTTCAGCCGATGAGCGGTTACATCGTTGGGGGTGCGATTAGCCCATTGATTGGGTTTATCATCATCAACATTCTCGTTGTGATCGCAGGAGTGGCTCCGGCTTGGCTGGCGCAGAAGTTCACGTTTCCAGATTGGTTGCAGCAGGTCAGCAGGTATTTTGTCGCAGCCGCGCTTCTGATTGGACCTTTTATCGGTTCGGCCATTGGGGTGGTGGTCGGATTCGCGGCCGGGCTTTATTTTGTTTATAGACGCAGGCGACTTGCAGCCTGACTTTAAAGGAAATGCCAAAAACCCGCTGCCCATTCTAACCCCCTTACTCCTGGTGTGGATGGCGGCACTGTTCCTCCTTTTCCGTTGGCGGCGATGGGCTGGAGGGATATTCGTTGGTCTGTCAGCCGTCGTTTTGATTGTCGATCTCTTAAATACCGGAGTCGAAAGACAGTTTGATGAGCAAATGACTTTTCGTCTTATTGAGGTTGGCGACTACCACACGGTTGAGTTCACAACGAGCCATGGGGACAGGGTGAGTGCTAGTTCTGCGGAGTTAATCAAACGGTTGAGAGGGCGCACTAATCAGACGATCCGTGTTTCGATGAAGAGTTGGTATGATTACGGTCGCTTGCGAGCATATCGTGTTCAGACCATCGATGGAGTCAGCCAAAGAGGAGGCAGGCTAAAAAGTGGCTCTAGCGAACCGCCGTTGCGATGGCGGCGGTGATGGAATCTTTGTGGACGTCGAGGCCGATATAGTGGATGATTTTCTTCGTCGTTATCTGCTTTATGCCTGAGTTGATTAATGGTTCGTCTGGTGGCGGGGATCTGATGCCATGACCGCCGAATACGAAATCACCAAAGACGGCTTGAGCACGTTTAACCTCCATCACCACTCTCACTCGCCGACGGCCCGTCGGCACTATTTGCGGTCATGGTTCGTTCCGGCGTTTATTTAGTTGCTGGTATGCACCGGCATTTGGTATCTCGCAGACAGAGAGCGCGGCACTCCGTTGCGGACGTTTCTCGACCTGCTGCCGCTTTTCAGTGGCGTTCCGATTTACCTCATCTACTTTCCGTGGGCCTATCGCCGCAAGCTTCGGAACACTATCGCCGGGATGGTAAGCGGAGGACAGAATCGAGGCCTGTTTGGACGTCACCGCGTTGCCATTTCGCCGGACGGCATCACACAGCCAGGCGAGTTCGGCCAGGCTTTGACATCTGGCTCAGCTTTGGATTGTTAGGCGGCATCGCGCATATGAAAGCTTGCACCTACTGCGGACGTGATAACGAGGACAGCGCGAGTCGGTGTAGAGAGTGTGGAACTGATCGGCAGACTCCAGAAATCCGTCAGCCGCTTTCGACAAGAACCAAGATATTCATAGCTCTCTGTGTTGCCACACCAAGTGCTTTGGCTTTGGCATACCCGATGTTTACATTGAGCCTGCCATTGTCTGCCGCATGCGCCCTTGTCGGCTTACTACTCTCAATTGTTTTGTTCGTGCGGTCGTTGTTGAGTCTTTTCTGCCGGTGGCAGCAAGCGCTGTTGGGCTTTGGTTGTTTGCTTGTCGCGTTCTGGTTTCTAGTCGTCATGGCCGACATTTTCGCAGCCTATCAGCACCGAAAGCATTCGGCATTTCGTGGTTACGTTTGGAGCGTCGTAGCGTCAGCGGTCACCACGACGAGTTCGCAGAGTGGTTTGGCCGGTGAGGAGCGGTGAGTTTTCCATCCATGCAGCGCGGCTCGATTGGTAGGGCTGGCGCCGCTGGTGAGGCAGCGGGTGGGCAGCGGGCAGGCAGTCTGATGTGAGTGGATTTTTCTATAACCTGGGACGGCAGCTTGG
Organism: Verrucomicrobiota bacterium; assembly: GCA_038228235.1. Lineage (GTDB taxonomy): Bacteria > Verrucomicrobiota > Verrucomicrobiia > Limisphaerales > JBBRPK01 > JBBRPK01. The sequence continues at coordinate 5,594 of JBBRPK010000194.1, read as the reverse complement.
GCGCAAAGTCGTGCCGACGATTCGCAAGTCCAAGTGGATTTGGGATGGCTTGGCCGGCACTGACGAGGAGGCGTTCCGGTCGGAAACCGCGTTGGGGACCACGCTGGCAGCGGAATTGCGCGCTTTCACTGGTCCGGTGAATGATCCGACACTTGCGACATTGCTCAATGATTTGTGCCGACGTTTAACTGCGTGCGTGCGCGACAAAGGCCGAACCTTCCGCTGTGAAGCGATGCACGATGATTCGCCCAACGCGCTGGCGCTGCCCGGTGGGTTCCTCTTCGTGAGCGATTCCCTGGCGGCTTGGTGCAAGCGCCAGCCGGACGAACTGGCTTTCTTGATTGGGCACGAGATGGCGCACGTCATCCGCAGGCACGTTTGGGAACGGATGCTGAATGACGCGGCCGTGCGCGTGGCGTCGGCCGTCACGTCCCGGGCGGGACGATTGGGTGGTTGGTTCCGTGAACAGGGGATGGGGCTGCTCCGAAGCGCTTATTCTCGCGACAGCGAACTGGACGCTGACGAGCTGGGCTTGCGCATGGCCGCTGCGGCGGGTTTTGCGCCCGGCGGGGCGATGGTTTTTCTACAACGCATTGAGCGGCTGGGATCGAATCCCTCTGAGCTCGGAAAATACTTCGGCTCCCATCCTGCCGCGACCGAACGGATGGCCCGGCTAGCGCCGCTGGTTAGGCAATTGTCCGCATTGCCTTAGTGGTCTGAGGCGTAAATACGATGACGTCATCGTATTTACGCCTCAAACCACTTAGCATTCCATTCCGGAGAATAACTCGATCGTGCCATAGAGATCCTCGATCCGGGCCTGCCGGCGACGCCGGACATACTCCGAGAGGGCGGCACTGACCCCCTGGCGCTTTGTCTTGTGGCGGCCCAGCTTCACCGCTTCGGCGGCCGTTTTGTCGTCCAACTTCAGATTTGTCGGCATGAACTCTTGTCGCCGACACACCGACATGTGTCAACACTGGGCGCCACGAGTACACGAGTGAGTTGCAGGAGGCGGGGACGCAAAACGAGGATTTTATCCGCTTTTTGAACAAGGACCTGTGGCTAATACGTCCATACTTGCTCGTGCAACTATTTCTATGATAACCCGAAACAACGTTCCTCGGCGGTTCGGGTTCACTTTGATTGAGCTGCTGGTCGTCATCGCCATCATCGCCATTCTGGCGGGGTTGCTCCTGCCCGCGCTGGCGAAGGCCAAGGCCAGGGCGAATAGAATTTCCTGCATAAACAATCTCAAACAGATCGGCCTCGGTTTCACGATGTGGGGCTTCGACCATGAAGACAAATATCCGTCGGTAGTCGCTCCCGCTGAAGGCGGAAGCAAAACGCTAACGGAGACCTGGCAACACTTCATCACTCTGTCGAATGAGCTGGTGACATCCAAGCTGCTGCATTGCCCGAGCGATAACCTGAAACAAACCGCGGGGGACTTCTCCAGGCAGAACAGCGGATTGGGCATTCTCAAAAACAAGGCGGTAAGTTATGCCGTGGGAACGAGCGCTGGTCCGGACAAACCCGGCATGCACCTCGCCGGAGACCGCAACTTATTGGGTTTGGATGGACAGAGTTGCAGCCCCGCAGCCATCAACGGGATGATTACACAACTCGGGCCTGCGAACATGCCACGATGGGACAATTCCCTGCATGCGAATGTGGGGAACATGGTCATGGCCGATGGCAGTGGTCAGCAATTCAGCCAAAGCGGTTTGGCGAACGCGATGGGAAGCTCCGGCGACAGCCGAAACTGCGCTCTCAAGCCAAATTAGAATACCAACCCCGTCGAGCCGTTATCTCGAACGGCCTTATTTCGCTCTCCAGGCTTTAGCGTTTGGCGCGACACTGCTGATCGGGAGGCCGATGGAATTTCGTTGCCGGAACCTATTCGTCACCGCCAACGCGCTCAGCCGAGCGGCGGAAAGTGCGAGCCGCCCCCAAACCAGATCCGGCCCTGAACGTGAGTCGGAAGCCTAGTTTTGACCCCTGAAAGCTGTATGGGAATAACAACCATATTCTCGAATTGCAAATATGACTACGAGCGATCATCCTCCTGTGATGCACCGGGCGCATCTTGACACTACCCCCGTGGCGCAGACTTCCAAGTCTGGCGTGTCGCGGTTTGCTAAACCCGCCGGCGGCACGAATTCCAGTGCCCAGCCGACTTGGAAGTCGGCGACACAGCAGGTTTGGAAACCTGCGCTACAAGAAGTGCCATCCCTTCGCATGGTGGTACTGTCAAGAAGCGCCCTGATGCGCCGCAGCTTTTTTCTTTGTTTGGCCCTCTATGCCTCCTTTGTTTCGATATTGGCTGCTGCCAGCCACACGAATGTGTGGATGCTCACCCCTGGTTTTACCGTTCGTGAATTGCCAATTCACCTCCCGAATATCAACAACCTGCGTTTCACACCAGATGGGAAGCTGACCGCGCTGGGATATGATGGCCGTGTCCACATTTTGCGCGACACAGATGGAGATGGCCTCGAGGACGAAGACAATCTCTTCTGGGACAAAACGACTTTAAGCGTGCCTGTCGGCATGGCTTGGTCGAAGGAGGGGCTTTACGTTTCTTCTCACGGGAAGGTTTCTTTGTTGCGCGACACCGATGGAGATGGGAAAGCGGACACAGAGGAGATCGTGGCCAGCGGCTGGCCACCCACGGACGTAGGTTCCGGCGGCGTCGATGCCACAGCCGTCACGCTGGACGCCCAGGGGAATGTTTATTTTGGTCTGCTGACGGCGGATTATTCCAACCCCTACCGCGTCAAGGAGGGCGTGTCGCATTACGACGTGAATGGGAAGCGAGGCACAATTCAAAAAATGTCCGCGTCAACGAAAGCCCTGGAAACCATCGCTAGCGGCATCCGCGTTCCTTACACGCTGGCGTTTAACCGCTATGGCGATTTGTTCGTGACAGATCAGGAAGGAGAAACTTGGTGCCCGAGTGGCAATCCGCTCGATGAGTTGAACCATATCATTCCGGGGCGCAATTATGGGTTTCCGCCGCGCCAGGAAATGTACCTGCCCAATTTAATCAGCGAGCCGCCAGTAGTCGCCTTTGGACCTCAGCACCAGTCGAGTTGCGGATTGGTTTTTAACGAAGCCTCCAGAAAGCAAAAGTCTTTCGGCCCGGTGTGGTGGGAAGGAGACGCATTTGTGGCGGGAGAATCGCGTGGAAAAATCTGGCGAGTGCGTTTGGTCAAAACCGCAGCCGGTTATGTGGGCAAGGAGGTGATCTTGGCGCGTCTGAGTATGCTTACCACCGATGTGGCAATCTCGCCGCAAGGCGAACTATATGTCTCGTGCCATAGCGGGACCCCGGATTGGGGGACGGGGCCAAATGGGCCGGGAAAAATCTTCAAAATCTCTTACACCGATGCGAAAGCGCCGCAGGTTGTGGCGGCGTGGCCGGTCAGTTCGATGGAGGTGCGGGTGGCCTTTGATGGGCCCCTCGGCTCGACGGTGACCAACCATTTCGAGGCCATGAAAATCGACTTTGGCGAGTATGTCCGCCCGGCCGACCGGTTGGAAATTTTAAAACCACCTTATAAAGCAGTGACCGCCCAGGAATCAACCCCGCGCGGGACGCTCCGGGTCGTTACCGCAAAGCTTTCCTCCGATCGCCGCACATTGATCCTAACCACCGATCCGCATCCGCAAACGGTCAGTTACGCGCTCATGATCCTTGGCATCAGAGCTCCGGATTCAAAGCTGCCCGCTGCCACGATCGATGTGGCTTATGATTTGAATGGCGTCGAAGCAAGCTGGTTCAGCGACCGCAATCGCTCGGTTGCCGAATGGAGCGGCTGGCTGCCTCACATCGATTCCACGGTCAATCAGTCATTCACGTCGCGCTCGTCAGAGCATGAGCGGCTGTTAGGATTGCTCAAGAAAAAAGGGGCTTTGCAACTCCGCGCGCAATTTGTGCCGCCAGCAGCTCCAGCGAAACTCCGTATGGAATCCTCTGCGCCATTCGTCATGACTACCGGTTCCAACACAGTGAAGGCCATTGCCAGGGCGGGTTGGCACGTAGCGCAATCAATTACCAGTGCCACCGGGCAACCAGATCTCATCTCCATCGTTCTAGAAACGGGCGGCGGGAAGGACTTAGCTTTCCATGCGTCCTTTTCCACGGAGTCCGACCCAACGGTCCGTCCGTTGCCCTTCGGCATTTTCCGACTTCCGTGGGCGCCGCCGCGCCAGGCGCCCCCGCCGCTTTCCGAGGAGAAGACCGATTTGGCTGGAGCCGATTATGAACGTGGGCGAGCGATGTTTTTCGGAGAGCGCCTGAAGTGCAGCTCCTGTCATCGTCTGCGTGGTGAGGGAGCTATCCTCGGCCCTGACCTGAGCAGTCTCGTCCACCATGACGCCGCCTCTGTGCTGCGGGACATCAAAGATCCAAGCGCGATGATTAATCCGGACTATGTCGCCTACAATGTGCAATTGCGCGATGGCGACGACATTACTGGTTTTGTGCGGGCACAAACCGCTGAGTCACTGCGCGTGATCGCTTCCGATGGCAAGGAACAACTCGTGCGTCGTGACAATGTGAGTGATCTGCGCCCCAGCGCTGTGTCGTTAATGCCCTCGGGACTGCTCGAAGGGCTGAAGGATCTGGAGGTTCGCGACTTGTTAACCTTTCTGCTCCATGAGCCGCCCACGCGTTCCGCCGCTGAAGTGAGCGCCGTGCTCGGCCCTGGCGGGAACAACGCGGCCAAATCAAACCAAGTCTCTCGGCCGTTGAACCTCGTGTTGGTCGCCAGCAAACAGGACCACGGACCGGCCCAGCATGACTATCCGGCATGGCAAAAGAAATGGATGACTCTGTTTGGCCAAGCTCCGGGCGTTACCGTCACGAGCGCCTGGGAATGGCCGACCGCAGAGCAGTTCCGCCGAGCCGACGTGATCGTTTTCTATTTTTGGAACCACGCCTGGAGCGCCGAACGCTACCAGCAACTCGATGACTACCAGGCGCACGGCGGCGGGGTCGCAGTCTTTCATGCCGCAACCATTGCGGACAAGGAACCGGAGAAGCTGGCTCAACGGATTGGCCTGGCAGCTCAGCCCGGCCCATCGAAATACCTTCACACCCCCTTCACCCTCAAGTTCGTTGCGCCGACTAACAATCCTGTCACGCACGGATTTAAACAGCTTGCCCTGGTGGATGAGCCGTATTGGCCTATGTTTGGCGATACGAACCGCGTCGAAGTCCTCGCCACCGTTGAAATGGAGGGCCAAGCCAGGCCGTTAATCTGGACGTTCCAAAAAGGCAAAGGGCGGGTGTTCGGCAGCATCCCCGGCCACTACACCTGGACTTGGGACGACCCGCTTTTTCGGGCCTTGGCCCTTCGTGGCGTTGCTTGGGTTGCGGGAGAACCCCCGCAGAGGTTTGATCCGAATTGAGGAAAAATACCGTTGAAGGAGTGAGTTTAGCAGCCTTCTGACACGACGATTCTGAAATATTCGGCCACGCACTACACCGTAAGCGTCAGGTGAAGTGCCTATTGCGCATCGGCGGGAAAAACTCCGGCGGGGAAAATTCAAAGACTCTTTTTGCGGACCTCGGATTTTTTGGCCTT
>JBBRPK010000193.1:0-9376 GCA_038228235.1 Verrucomicrobiota bacterium | reverse complement strand
GCCCCGCGCCGTCAAACGCAAGAAAAACAAATATCCTCGACTCGACGCGCCACGGCACAAATTCCGAGATCATCCCAAACGAAACGTCCGCCGTACACAAGCCCGCCTGCGCGAACTCGGCCTTATGTAAGCGCCATTCCCATCAACGGGTGGGACCGGATCGAAAACGACCCAGGTTGCGGAAGCAATTGGAGTCAATCGCCGTCGTTCAGAGGTTTCTCCAAGTCAATAAAGCAGTCATCGTCGAAAGTCCTCGCTAACGGGATGTGGTTCCTTTGGCGATCTAAGCCATCCCGACCGGTATAGAAACCCGGGCTGGCGGAGGCTCATTGTGTTGGAACCACCAATTCCCGAAATCTTTGACAATGGCGACCAACTTCTCCCGGCTGGAAGGTTTCACCACATAGGAGTTGGCCCCCAGGCGGTAGGCCCGGTCAATGTCTTCGTCTAAACTCGAAGAGGTCAAAACCACCACTACCATGGACGGAAGGGAAGGCTCTTCCCGAATCCATTTCAGTATCTCCAAGCCATTAACTTGAGGCAGTTTGAGATCCAGAAACACTACCGAGGGCAAGGGATAGTTCCTTCGATCGGCAAAGTCACCGCTTCCGCTGAGATAATCCAAAGCTAAACGTCCGTTGGCGACGGTTTGGATGGGGCTCAGGATGCCCGCCTTCCTCAGGGCGTCTTTGAGGAAAAACGCGTCATTCTCTTCGTCATCGACGATCAACACAGTTCCAGTCAGAGGATTCATTTGCATACAGGGTCCATAAGTGTGCCCAATCCCTCTTTCTGCATTCCGCTACCGACAGCGCATCCTGCAAACCCAGGGTCAGCGATTTCATTTCTATGGTTAAAGCCTACGGGTTCGGAGTGAGGAGCGGGAATGGGGTAATTCCCTCCTTTCCAGGCTTGCACAGAAGCATTGCTGCCTGTAAGACAACATGGTGAGCCGTGAGAGAAAATTTCGGGTCGCCGTGATCGGTTCGGGCAAGGGCTCGAATCTGACTGCCATCGCTGACGCCGCCGCGGCGGGAAAAATTCCCGTCGAAGTGGCCCTTGTTTTGAGCGATGTAGCAGACGCAGGAATTTTGGTTCAAGCGCGGGAGCGTGGATTGCCTGCCGAATTCATTGCCCCGGGAAAATTTCGCACCAAACTGGATGAGGAGGCCGAAGGGGCCTACACGAGCCGGCTCTTGGCGGCCGGAGTGGATTTAGTCGTGCTGGCCGGTTTCATGCGAATCCTGAAGGGTGAATTTTTGCGTGCTTTTTCGCTGCGGGTGGTCAATATCCATCCCTCGTTGTTGCCCGCCTTCCCCGGTTTGGAAGCCTGGAAGCAGGCTTTGGACTATGGGGTTAAGGTGAGTGGCTGCACGGTGCATTTTGTGGACCAGGGCATGGATAGCGGTCCAATCATTGCCCAGGAAAGCGTGCCCATCGTGCAGGAGGACACGCCGGCCACCCTGCACGCGCGGATTCAACAAGCAGAGCAGCGGTTGTATCCCCGATGCCTGGGGGCTTTGGCCGAAGAAAGAATAGTGGTGAAAGGCCGCCAGACGGTTTGGCTGAAGTGAAACATGCTTTGACGATGGATAAACGAAAATTACGATTTGGATTGCCCAAAGGCAGTTTGCAGGATGCGGCTATCGAAAAGATGGCCAAGGCCGGATATCATATAACCGTTAGCAGCCGCTCTTACGTGCCCTACGTGGATGATGAAGAGCTGGAGATTCGCCTGATTCGGGCCCAGGAGATTAGCCGTTATGTCGCTCACGGCAATCTGGACTGCGGCATTACCGGTTATGATTGGATTCAGGAGAACGGTTCTAGCGTGCACGAGGTGGGCGAATTCTTGTTCAGCAAAGCGACTCGCCAGGCGGCTCGCTGGGTATTGGCGGTGCCGGAGGATTCTCCCATAAAATCGGTCAAGGATCTTGCCGGCAAGCGCATTGCCACCGAAGTAGTTAACCTGACGAAAAAGTATCTGCGTCAACACGGCGTCAAAGCGGAAGTAGAGTTTTCGTGGGGGGCAACTGAAGTCAAAGCCCATGAAATGGTGGACGCAATCGTGGAGATTACGGAAACTGGCTCATCGCTGCGGGCAAACAAGCTGCGGATCGTGGACACGCTTTTGACCAGCACCCCGCGTCTGATTGCCAATCACGATTCCTGGAAAGAGAATTGGAAGCGTCAGAAGATCGAGACTATGGCGCTGCTGTTACAGGGGGCGCTGGAAGCCGAGGCTAAAGTAGTGCTGAAGATGAACATCCCGGCCAACCGCCTCGCCAGTTTGCTGGACATTTTGCCCGCCCTCCGCCGTCCCACCGTTTCCAATTTGAGCGAAGCCGGCTGGGTAGCGGTCGAGACGGTTATTGACGAACACGTCGTTCGCGAGTTAATTCCCCAGCTCAAGGCCGCTGGGGCTGAGGGCATCATTGAGTATCCGTTAAACAAAGTAGTCTATTAAATAGCAACATCGTGGTGAAGTATTGGAGGGGATCTCCTCCTCCAACATTACAACACGCCAATTCCCTATGGGTTCATTAAAGAAACGTCGCAAGAGCAAAATCAATAAGCACAAACGGCGGAAACAACTTCGCGCCAACCGCCACAAGAAACGCACCTGGCAGAAATAGCCGCCGGGCCGCGCCGCTGTCCTCAGAACCTGATTCGCATCTGGCAGAGTTGCTTTGACGGCGGCTACGGTTATTTTAACCCCATGCCAAGGCATGTTTATCTTGGACTCACGCTGTTATGCGCGGGGGCTCTCTGGTTGGCGGGGTGCGGGACCGTTCCGCCGCCCGGAGCGAACTCTGCCAGGACTCCTATCCGGGGTGGGGCCAAACCTCGGCCACGCCTTGACAGGACCGACTATTCCTCGGCGGCCGTCGAGCGGCGCACCGAGGCGCACGCGCGTTACGCGGCGGCGGTGCTGCACGACTGGGATGAAGAACCCGAATTAGCGGCGGAGGAATACCTCAAAGCCGCCCTGGCCGATCCGGGCAACGAGCCCCTGGTGATGGAGGTGTCGCAGCGCCTGCTGCAACTCAAACATAACGAACAGGCGCTCCAACTGCTAAGCAAGGCCACCGCTCAGCCGGGCGCTTCCGGCTTGCTGTTCGCCCGGCTTGGGCTGCTCTATTCGCTGACGGGCAAGAAAGACCAAGCCATTGCCGCCAGCCGGATCGCCATCAAAAAAACGCCCGGTTCTTTGGGCGGTTATCGGTATTTGGCGCAGATTTATTACCAGGCTGGGCAATACGACGAGGGCCTCAAGGTGCTGGATCAGGCCGCAAAACAGCCCGGTTTGGACGCCGCCTTTCTCATCGAGTTGGGCGACCTCTATAGCAGTTACATCCGCCCGGGTTCCTCCGACACCGTTAAAGCGCGGGCGATCGAGCTTTTCAATCGGGCGGCCGCGCTGAAACCAGCCAACCCGGTCTTGCTGCAAAAACTGGCTGATGGTTTCAGCGTCACCGGAAAAAATGAACAAGCGGCCCAGTTGTATCAGCAACTGCTCGATCGCTTTCCTTCTTTGCCCGGTTTGCGGGAGAGGTTGGCTGAGCTCTATCTCCGCCAGCAGGACCGGAAGCGCGCCGCCGGGCAACTCCAGGAAATCATTCGTAACAACCCCACTAATCCCCGAGCCTATTATGTCCTCGGAAGCATCGCCTCCGAGGACAAAAAGCTACCCGAGGCCGTGGATTATTTCAATAAGACCATCCTGCTCAATCCCGCCTTCGAGCCGGTCTATTACGAACTCTCCGAAGTGCTCATCCGGATGAACAAACCGCAGGACGCCCTGGCCGTGCTGGAAAAAGCGCGCAATAAATTCCCGCAAAATTTTATCAACGAATTCCTCACTGCTCTAGCTTATGGGCGAATGAAGGAATATACCGATGCCATCCGACACTTCGAGGGGGCCGAAATTATCGCCCGCGCCACTGAAACCAACCGGCTAACGCACATTTTTTATTACCAGCTCGGCTCAACTTACGAACGCATCCACAAATACGAGGAAGCCGAGAAATATTTCAGGAAGTGCCTGGCACTCTCTCCTGCTTTCAGCGAGGGACTCAACTATTTGGGCTACATGTGGGCCGAGCGCGGGGTAAATCTCCCCGAAGCCCGGCAAATGATTGAAAAGGCCGTCAAGCTGGAGCCCAAAAACGCCGCTTTCCTGGACAGCCTTGGCTGGGTGCTCTTCAAACTGGACAAGTCAAAGGAGGCGCTTCCCCATATGCTCAAAGCGCTGGAAAACTCCGAGGAACCGGATTCGACTCTCTACGATCATCTTGGAGATATTTATTTGTCTCTCCATCAGCCCGACCATGCGGGCGAAGCCTGGCGTAAGGCGATCACAATTGAGCCCAACGAACAAATCCAGAAAAAGCTTAGCGCCCTCCCCACCGCCGGCGCGCACCCTCCGCACCCATGACTCACCAATTCCGCCAGCACTATACCCGGGATGAAGCGCGCGCTTTGCTCCCTCAGGTTCGCGAATGGCTGACCCGACTCCGGGAGCTTGGCGCAAAACTCGCGCCGCAGGACCAGCGTCTGGGCCAGCAAGTCAAAGCCGGCAATGACATGGGAGGCGAGGCGGTCAATAACTGGATTCGCATGCTCGCAGCCACAAAGACCCTGCTGGACGAATTCCGGAAACGCGAGATCCAGGTGAAAGATTTGGAGCGGGGCTTGATTGACTTTCCCGCCTTCATCGGCAGACGGGAAGTTTTCCTCTGCTGGGAGGAGGACGAAGATGACATTGAGTTCTGGCACGACATCGACACGGGCTATGCCGGCCGCGAACGCTTGTAAACCAAAGTTGGCCAGCTAGCGATCGGGTGCGACCCATCCCGGCGGAGCGCCCGCTTTGGCTAGAACAATACACCCCAAGCCAGTCAGATCAGTTGGGCAGGTTGCCGCAAAGCCGCTCACAGACCCAATATCACAAAGATTTGGCGGGTCGCCTGGAGTTGGCAGTCCCGGTTTCAACCCGCCGGAGCATCGTCCCGCAGGGACATCCGACCACTACTGGCTGGTGAGCCAGACCGCCATTTCCGTCGCGCCGCGATTGCCCCACAAACAATAAGGGATGGCTTTAAAATGCGTTGTGGACAGGATCTCACCGTCGGGCCGATAAAGCTTTTGTTCCCATCCGGCTTCAGAGGCTACCAGTGCTTCGCCTTGGATGGTGGTGGTGCCGCCGAATAGCTGCTTTTCATAAACGGCCAGAAATTCGTGGCCTCGCGGCAGAATGAGAGATGACACGGGAACGCCCACATCGATGCTTTCGACGCAATAAACCATCGGTCCGCGCTGCAAGGCGGCCCGTCCAGAATTGGCTCGCACGTTCGGGTGAGCACGGACTCTCTCAATCGGCATGGGCAGACGCAACTCGACTCGATCACCCCGTGTCCACTTTCGACGAAGGCAAATGTAACCTCTCTCCAGAGGGGCCGGAACGGCCTTGCCATTCAGGAACAAATCAGCTTCCCGGCACCAACCGGGCAGCCGCAGGCTGAGACAAAACTCCACTGGGGCGGTTGGTTCGAGGCTGATCCTGATCTTGCCCTTCCACGGATACTCCGTCTCCTGCCGCAAGGCCACTGTTTTGCCAGCGACGCGTAATTCGGCCGTGCTTTGCACATACAGGTGGACGGCGAGCTCAGTGTCGCTTTCCGAATAAATGTATTGGCCCAGGGAGGCCAGGAGCCGGGCCATGTTGGGCGGACAGCACGCGCAATCAAACCAGCCCGCACGATGCGATTTGCGATAGGGATCGTCTGGCTTAATCTCATCGGCATGCATTTCCAGCGGGTTGACATAAAAAAAGCTGCGACCATCAGCCGAGACACCGCTCAGCAGTCCGTTGTAAAGCGCCCGCTCCAGTTCGTCGGCGTGGCGGCCATCGCGGTGTAACTGGAGCAAGCGATGATTCCAAAACACCGAGGCAATCGCCGCGCAGGTTTCCGCACAGGCCGATTCATTGGGAAGATCGTAATCAAAGGTAAACCCTTCATTGTGACTTGAGGCCCCGATTCCGCCGGTGATATACGTTTGGCGGTTATAGACGGATTCCCACAAGCTATTGCAAACTTCCAGCAAGGCTTTATCGCGCGTCTCACGCGCGATGTCCGCCATCGCGCAGTACAGGTAAAGCGCTCGGACCGCATGGCCGGCGGCGCGCGTTTGTTTGCGCACCGGCAAGTGGGACACGGTGTATTCGTGCGTCGGAGCTCGGTAGGTTTTGGGATCTTCCCCGCGAGCGCTTGCTTCCAGATCGAAGTAATGCGGCTGCCGTCCCCGTTCCTCAATGAAATATTGGCTCAAGCGCAAGTAGCGTTCTTCTCCGGTGGCCCGGAAGAGCTTCACCAGCGCCAATTCAATTTCCGGATGTCCAGGGTACCCTGGTTTCTTCTCAGCCTCAGAGCCGAAAGTTGCATCGATATGATCGGCATAGCGGCACACGATTTCGAGAAACTTTCGCTGCCCCGTCGTCTCGAAGTGGGCCACGGCTGCTTCGATCAGGTGGCCTGCGCAATAGAGCTCATGCTTGTCACGCAAATTGGTCCAACGTTTGCCCGGTTCAACGACGGTGTAATACGCGTTGAGATAGCCATCCGGCTGCTGTGCCGCCGACAGCAGGTCGATGAGTTCATCAAGCTGGCCTTGCAACTTTGCATCCGGCTGCTCGCGCAGCGAATAGCTGGCTGCTTCCATCCACTTGGCGACGTCGGCTTCCCAAAAGATGTGGGGTGGATTGGGCTGGCCCGGCCTCCAATCCAGCCGCAACGCGCCGATGCGGCCAGTCTCCTGACAAAGTCGATGGATCAGCGGAATGGTAGTTGTGCGATTGATCTCCTGGCGTGGCGCCCAAAAAGCGTCGTGGATTTTTACTCGCGAAATGGGAATGGGGCAAAGCATAATGCTCAGCAGAATACTCAACAAAGATTTCAGATGGCAATCTTTCCAAATTCCGGCAATTCTGGAAGAATGAAACAGTTGCCGGATCAGGCTTTGCGCATGCAGTCGGTGCAGTCCCCGATCATCCCGGTCGTGGCAGAGCTGATCCGCAGTTTTCCCGGCGCGATTTCTCTGGGGCAGGGCGTGGTGAGTTATGGTCCGCCCGCCGAGGCTATCGAAGGGCTGACCCGATTTTTGGCCGACCCCGAGAATCACAAATACAAGCCCGTGGAGGGTCTCCCCGAGTTGCTCGAAGCACTGGCCACGAAGCTCCATTCCGAAAATCGCATTCAACTTGGTTCGCACAACCGGCTTCTTGTGACCGCCGGAGGGAATATGGCGTTCATGAACGCAATGCTGGCCATTACTGATCCCGGCGACGAGATCATTTTGCAGACTCCCTATTACTTCAATCATGAAATGGCGGTGACCATGGCTAGTTGCCGGCCGGTATTGGTACCGACTGATGCGAATTACCAATTGCGCCCGGCTGCGATCCGCCAAGCCATAACTCCCTTGACCCGCGCCGTGGTGACGATTTCCCCCAATAACCCTACCGGCGCGGTTTATTCCCAGGCCGCTCTGTGCGAGGTGAATCAAATGTGCCGGGAGTGTGGCATTTATCACATCAGCGATGAGGCTTACGAAAACTTTCTTTTCAACGGGGCGCAGCACTTCTCTCCAGGATCCATCGCCGAAAGCGAATCCCACACCATTTCTCTATTCTCTTTTTCCAAGGCCTACGGTTTTGCCAGTTGGCGGGTCGGCTATATGGTCATCCCGGAAAGCCTCTTCGTATCGGTGAAGAAGATCCAGGATACAATTCTGATTTGCGCGCCTGTCATCTCGCAGTACGCGGCCCTTGGAGCCTTGAAAGCAGGCGCGGCATTTTGTCGCGAAAAACTCGAAGCGATTGCTCAGGTGCGCGCGGTCGTCTTAAGTGAACTGGAACAGCTAAAGGATTTGTGTGATGTGCCGCGAGCGGATGGCGCTTTTTACTTCTTGTTACGAATCCATACTGAGCGAAGCCCCATGGAATTGACGGAGCGACTGATAAGGGAGCACGGCGTGGCTGTCATCCCCGGAACCGCTTTTGGAATGGACCCCAACGGTTTGCCCGGAAATGACGATGGCCTCTCGGCTGCCTGTTACTTGCGCGTTTCTTATGGGGCTTTGCAAAAGCAGACTGCCGCTTCCGGAATCGCGCGCCTGGTGAAAGGATTAAGAACCATTTTACAAAAATCATGAGAACCTTCTGTTGCCAATTGGATAGCGTTTGGGAGGACAAAGCTGCGAATTTTGTCAAAGCACATCGGCTCATCGCCGCCGCTAAGCCGCCCCCGAGTTCTCTAGTCCTCCTGCCGGAAATGTTTGCCACTGGCTTCAGCATGAACGTGGCCTCGATCGCCGAGGCGATGCCGAATGAGCAGAGGGGGTTCAACTCGGCTGCGAAAAGCCCCTCCAATCAGCGCACTTTTTCCACTGCGCCGGGGACATCGGCGACCGCAGTCTTTCTCGCGGGCACCGCCCTCGAGTTTGGGATTTATCTAATGGCAGGATTAGTCACCGCCACGCAGGATGGGCGCGGTCGCAATCAGGCGGTTGTTTTTTCGCCTGAGGGCAAAGAAATCGCGCGCTACACCAAATGCCAGCCCTTTACTTTAGGCGGGGAATCCGAGCATTACGAAGCCGGGCAGGACATCATCACCTTCAACTGGCAGGATGCCATTGTCGCGCCTTTCATTTGTTACGACCTGCGCTTTCCGGAACTGTTTCGGGCGGCGGTGCGGCGCGAGGCTCAGATCTTGGCCGTCATTGCCAGTTGGCCGATCAAACGCATTAATCATTGGATTACTCTTTTGCAAGCGAGAGCCATTGAGAATCAGGCTTACGTCCTCGGCGTTAATCGCACCGGCGCTGATCCCAAGTACACGCACAATGGACGAAGTCTTATCGTTAATCCGCACGGAGAAATTCTGGCCGACGCCGGTGATGCCGAAGGAGTGATCAGCGCCGAACTGGATTTGGCCGCGTTGAAAACCTGGCGCGGGGAGTTCCCGGCGCTTCAAGACATGCGCACGGCGAAGCGCGCCGCGTCTCAGACCTAATGTCACGAAGATTTGAGAGCCGGTTCCGTCCGGCTTTGGCCGGGGGCGCTTGTCGCGAGGGGATAAAGGGAGTGTGTGGAAATTCTTCACAATTCCGCCAGTGGCTCGTTCAGGAAGGTATTCCGATTGCCAAAAGGGATGATCTATCAGAGTACGCGAACCTCTAACCCGGATAATTCACAGCCCCTTCGGTAAACCACGATTTTGAAACAAATGCCATAGCTTTCTTCTGCCTTTGAACAGTTTGGGCTGGAAAATACTCCTCTTTGGCCCCGCCTCCCGAAAAGCTAGCACTTTTGCTC
>JBBRPK010000192.1:0-9457 GCA_038228235.1 Verrucomicrobiota bacterium | reverse complement strand
TGAGGATCAGGACCAATACGACGTAGAAACATACGGGGACGGTTATGCTTTTATGCATATCCATTGTCAAACATATTTTTGGGTAGTGATGCGGCGTGACAAAACCGCAGCGCCATTCTGCTATCTCCGCCGAAGTTGTTCGTCTTCTTGGCGAGGAGCGAAAACGACGTGGCTGGTCCAAGAATCATTTGGCAACTCTTACTGGATTGAATCAATCGACGATGAGCCGTTTCGAGAGGCATTCTCAAAATCCAACGCTTGATTCGCTGCTGCGGATCTCCACTGCGCTCGAAATTAGTTTGGGTGACCTATTGAATCGGGCGCTCAAGAACGTTGATCGAGATGGACTTTGCGCAGAGGGTCCAAGCTCGGCGAAGCAGCCAAAATAGAACAACATCCCCCCACAACCGCGAATTCCCTGCGAGCGACAGGTCTCCACTGTCCAATCGTCCCAACCCGAATCCCAGGTTCCCATTTGAGTGGGCGCGAAAGCGGTTTGTCCGCGAAGTCCCGAACCGCTCGGCGTTCCGAAATCGCTTTTTTTGTGATCGCAAAAAGTCGTTTGGCGGAAGCCCACTTGACCCGAACCGGGTGCCAGATCGATCAATCGATCAGGATTACAGGGAGGCAATGACTCGGTGCGGGCTCGGAGCGGATTCAAAGGAACTCAGAATGAGAACCAACTGGAACTATCCTTGTTTCAGTTTCAGACATCTCCTGCTTCGAATGAGACCCTAAGATCTTCCGTCTTTCCTCCTTCCAATCAGGAGGAATTCAAGCGGGAGCTGCTGCGACCAAGTTTCGACCCTCCTCCGTCGCCCCCGCAACCGACCTCGACGGCTCCCCCGACCAAGGAGCAAGATGCCCCTGAAGAGGACCCTCGCTCTTTGCCGTCACCGGCGGAGGCTCCGGTTAGAAATCCCAACAACCACCGAATATCCGACTCTGATCGGCTTGGTTCAGGATCTCCAAAAAGAAAGTGCCGTCAGAACCTCAGCGCGATTCGGCTCCTGCAGAAGATCGAGTCCGAGAAGCGACCCGCCACGCGGGAAGAAAAGCAATCGCTCACCCAGTTTGTCGGCTGGGGCGGATTGCCTCAGGTCTTCGATTCGGCAAACGAGCAATGGCGGGCCGAACGCGAGGAACTTGAATCAATCCTGTCGCCGGACGAGCTCGCTTCCGCGCGCGCCACGACACTGAACGCGCACTACACCTCGGCGGTTGTGATTCGCGCCATTTACACCGCTTTGCAACGATTTGGGTTCGAGGGAGGCCGGATTCTCGAGCCTGCTTTGGGCATCGGACACTTCATCGGCTTGATGCCCGGCGAAATGCATGCTCGATCTCATATTACCGGGATCGAAATCGATTCCGTCAGCACGCGAATCGCCCGCGCGCTTTATCCCGATTGCGACTTGCGCCACCAACCGTTCGAGGAGGCGAAGCTGGCGGACGAATTTTACGACGTGGCCGTGTCCAATATCCCGTTTGGCAATTATCGGCCGTTCGATCCCCGGTTGAAGTCGTGGAAGTTTCTAATTCACGATTATTTTTTCGCGGCCGCCCTTCAGAAAGTGAGGCCCGGAGCTATCGTCGCTTTTATCACCTCCCGAGGGACCCTCGACAAATCCGACCCGGTGCTACGGGAGTTTGTCGAACACCAGGCCGATTTTCTGGGAGCTTTTCGGCTGCCAAACGATGCGTTCAAGCGAAACGCAAACACCGAAGTGACGACGGACGTGGTGATGTTAAGGAAGCGCCTGCCCGGAGAACTGCCAAGTGGAGAGCGGTGGCGAGAGATCGTTCCAATCACCAACTCAGTGGGTGAAACCATCGCGATCAACGAATATTTCGCGGCTCGCCCGGAGATGATGCTTGGGGAAATGCGCTTGGCGGGACGGATGTATCAGCGGGGTGAGCCGACGCTTGTAGGGAACGGTGTCGACCTGGGAGAACGACTGGCGACCGCGCTCGCCAGTCTTCCGAAAGATATTTACCGGCCCCTTGCAAAGGCGTCACCTTCCCTCCAACCCGCTCCCAGCTATCCCGCCCCTTCGGACGTAAAGCCGAACGCGTTCGCGCTTCTGAACGGCCAAATTGGCATCCGGACCGGGGATACGATGCGGGTCCTGACCAGTCTTCCGCTAAAAACCTCCCAGCGGATTCGCGGGATGATCCGGGTTCGGGACGCGGTTCGGCTCTGCCTTGCCTCCCAACTCACGGGCGCCGACGAAGCGGAAATCGTCTCGGCGCGCGCTGGGCTGAATCACGCTTACGACAATTTCATCGTGCAATATGGACCGCTCTCCACCTCCGCCAACGCTTCCGCCTTTCGGTCGGATCCCGACTTTCCCCTTCTCCTGTCGTTGGAGCGCTACGACCCGGAGACCGGTCAGGCTGAGAAAGCATCCATCTTCACGGAGCGGACGATCCGTCCCCCGCCGTCGCCGCCATTCATTCAGACCGCCCAAGACGCGCTCCTTCTCACCCTAAACTTGCGGGGTACCGTCGATCTCGATCAGATGGCGGAACTCCTGCGCCAAAAAACCTCCGCTTTTCTTCCCGAGCTCAAAGGAGCGATTTTCCACAATCCGCAAACCGGAGGCTGGGAAACCGACGATCAATATCTTTCTGGCAATGTGCGCGCAAAGCTCGCGGCCGCCGAAGCCGCCGCGCTGCTGGATCATGGATTCGTGGAAAATGTGGAAGCCTTGAAATTCGTCCAACCCACGGACCTCACTGCCAGCGAGATTGACGCCCGGCTCGGAAGCACCTGGGTCCCGCCCGAGGACATTCAACAGTTTGCCGAAGAACTACTGGGCGAAAAAGGCGTGCATGTCAGCCATACCCCAGAGCTTGGTCTTTGGGTGGTTCGGGCCGGGTGGACCATTAAGGCGAGTATGGCCAATACCACCGAGTGGGGAACGGACCGGCGAAATGCGGTCGATCTTCTGGAGGATGCCCTGAACCTCCGCACTCCCACGGTGTATGACCGGGACCCGGTGACCGACCGGGATATGGTCAACGGTCCCGCCACGGAGGCGGCGCGAGACAAACAGGAGAAAATCAAAGGGCGTTTTCAGGAGTGGATTTGGCAGGACGATACTCGGAGGGAACGATTCGTTCGCATTTACAATCAGGAGTTTAACAACATTCGCCTTCGCGAATTTAACGGTGACCATCTCACCCTGCCTGGAGCGAGTCCGTCCGTCATTCTTCGAAAACATCAAAAAGCGGCCGTCTGGCGAATTCTCCAGACGCCCAACTGCCTTCTGGCCCACGTTGTTGGGGCCGGAAAAACCTACACTATGGTCGCGGCCGCCCTGGAGCTTAAGCGGCTCGGTCTCGCCAAAAAATCTCTCTTTGTGGTGCCCAACCATATGCTCGGCCAGTTCTCCGCCGAACTTCTGACCCTCTATCCCGGGGCGAATATCCTGGTCGCCACGAGAGAGGATCTGGAAAAGGCCAAACGTCAGACGCTCATGAGCCGAATTGCGACCGGCAACTGGGACGCTGTCATTGTGACCCACGCTGGATTCGAGAAAATCGGCGTGGCGCTCGCGACGCAACAGGAGTTCTTTCACGAGCAGCTTCGGGATCTGTCGCTGGCTCTTGAAAAGCAGCGGCAAGAGGAAGATTCCCGGACGGTCAAAATTCTGGAGCGAGCAAAAAAACGTCTCGAAACCCAGCTCAAGGAACTCTCGAACAGCGAAAGAAAAGACCCCGGACTCACGTTCGAGGAACTCGGCGTGGACCGGTTGTTTGTCGATTAATGTTGAGTGCTCAATAATGTTGAGTTGGCGCCCGTTCGGGGGTGTAAAAGTCTTTCTGTAAATTGCTCTGTCTTCCTTCGCCGAACACCCTTTGGGTGCGGCGGAGTGAAGGTGAGCGAAGCGAACCGAACGCAGCCGCACCCAAAGGGTGTTGCTGGTTCCAAAACTGGTCGAGGGCGGGCCAAACTGGTTTCTTGTTGGGGTGCGACAAAACACATCCAACATGGAAAATCAATCGACCCGCCCACTGGACTCTGAACTCTTGAACACCGTTCTGCAACTGCTGACCGAGCAAGGCCACTCCGGCTTCGCCGAAGGCATCTGCCTGCTCGTCAACGAAGCGATGCGCCAGGAACGGGCCAGCGTCCTGCAGGCCCAACCCTACGAACGCACCGCCGCCCGCCTGGGCCATGCCAATGGCTATAAGCCCAAGACCGTCGCCAGCGGATTGGGCGCGATTACTTTTCAGGTTCCCCAGGTGCGCGGCGACAAGGAATTTTATCCGAGCGCTCTGGAGAAGGGCCTGCGCAGCGAGCAATCGCTCACGCTGGCCATGGCTGAAATGTATGTGCAGGGCGTCTCCACGCGCAAAGTCTCCGCCATCGTCGAAGATCTGTGCGGTGTTTCCGTCAGCTCCACCCAGGTCAGCCAATGCGCGGCCCGGCTGGACGCGCACCTCAAAGACTGGCGCGAGCGTCCCCTGGGAACCTTTGCTTATCTGATCGTGGACGCCCGCTATGAAAAAGTCCGCCACGGCGGCCAGTTGCTGGATTGCGCCGTGCTGATCGCCATGGGCATCGGCCCGGATGGCAAACGGCAAATCCTGGGCGTCTCCGCCGCGCTCAGCGAAGCCGAAGTCCATTGGCGCAGCTTCCTGCAAAGCCTGCAGGCCCGGGGCTTGTGCGGGGTGGAGTTCATCGTCAGCGATGATCACGCCGGCCTGCGCGCCGCCCGCACCGCCGTCTTCCCCTCCGTGCCCTGGCAACGCTGCCAGTTCCATCTCCAGCAAAATGCCCAGGCCTACGTGCCCAAACTCGATCAGCGCGCCCCCGTGGCCGAAGCCATCCGCAGCGTTTTCAACGCTCCCAGCCGCGCCGCCGCCGATCTGCGTCTGAAGGAAATCGGCGCGACCTACGCCGCCTCCGCTCCCAGGCTGGTTGCCTGGATGGAAGAGAACCTGCCCCAAGGATTGACCGTCTTTGCCCTTCCCAGCGCTCATCACCGGCGCATGCGCACCTCCAACGCCATCGAACGCGTCAACCAGGAGATCAAACGCCGCACGCGGGTGGCCAGCCTCTTTCCCAACGAAGCTTCCTTGCTCCGATTGGTTTCGGCCCTCCTAGCCGAAACCAGCGCCGAATGGGAAACCGGAAAAGTTTACCTCAACATGGACAACCAAAACCTACCCTCAGTTTGAAACTCGCCGAATTTACAGAAAAGAATTTGCGCCGCCGCCCGTTCCGCCGTGTCAGCGGCCTTCGCGCGTCACTTCAACTCAACATTACTGATTGGTGGTCCGAGTGCTTTAAAGCGCTTCCAACCAGGCAATCAGGTTTTTGTCCATACGCCACTTTGCCGAGGCACGGTTGGATTTCACGAGGGGTTTGGCTTTGGCCAGCGCTTCCCGTTTCGCCTCCAGGTCGATGGAGAGGTATTTGTTGGTGGTGTTCACGCTGGCATGTCCAAGCCAATGGGCAATCGTGCTCAGATCGACTCCTGAGCGCAGCAGGTGAATGGCGGTGCTGTGCCGGACGGAGTGCGGATGCAGCCGTTTCCGCTTCATGGAAGCACGTTGCGTCCCCGCCTGGGCGGCGTGTTTGCGCAGGATAAGCCGGACGCCAAATCGCGTCAGACGGGTGCCGCGATCGTTGAGGAAAAGCGGAGCCGATGTCGATGGAGGCAAGCCTCGTTGCTCGATGAGCTTCTGCAATAAGGCCGCCGTTTCAGGCCAGAGCGGGCAGGTTCGTTCCTTTCGCCCTTTGCCACGGAGGAGCACGCTGCACGGAGGGGTCAAACGTAAATCGAATGTATGCACGTCCACGATTTCACTGACACGGGCGCCCGTGTTGAACATCAAGGCCAGCAGCGCGAGGTCCCGGTTGCCGTTTCGAGCGTCGGCCTGCGCCGCTTTCAGCACGGCTTGGATTTCGTCCGCGTCAAAATGCTCGATCTCGCGAGTGCCAGCGCGTTTGAACGGCACGCTGAGAATGCGTTGAGCTTGGGCCAGATGCTCGGGCCAATGTCCACCCAGGTAGCGAAAG
Organism: Verrucomicrobiota bacterium; assembly: GCA_038228235.1. Taxonomy (GTDB): domain Bacteria; phylum Verrucomicrobiota; class Verrucomicrobiia; order Limisphaerales; family JBBRPK01; genus JBBRPK01. Next base: position 3,423 of record JBBRPK010000192.1, on the reverse strand, counting down.
AAGCTGTGGATCGCGCTCAAGCGCACGTTGCGGGTGTTGACCTGATTACCTCGCTCCGCTTCGAGATTTTGCAGGAAGGCTGTGATCCGCTCTACGCTGAGTTGTTCGACGGTAAGTTGGCTGGGATCGCGTTTCTTTCCAGCCGCGAACTGCAACAAAAGCTTGAGGCTGTCGCGATAGCTTTGAAGGGTATGAGGGCTGAGCGCACGCTGGCGCGGCAGGTAGTCGGTGAAGAAGCCGTGCAGCGCCAGGGCCAGAGGCGAGTTCTTGGATTGGTTCACGCCACACCTCCTCGCGGCAGCAACGCGGCGCAACGATGATGAAACCGCTGGCTGGCTGCCTCCCGCAGTTCCGCCGTCAGCTTCAGATAATAATGGGTGCTGGCGATGCTGGCGTGTCCCAGATAAGCGGCCAAGTGCGGAAGCCTGGCTTGAACATCTACGCCTTCCGTATACCAGCGTTGCAGTGCGTTGACCGCAAAACTGTGGCGCAGGTCATGCAGGCGCGGTGGATGGCCCTGCGCGTTAAGCACTTTGGCGCTCACACACAATTGATGCCACAAGGCGCACAGATTCGCGGTTCCATAGACTTCCGATGCGCGGTGCCCGCTCCACAGGAGAAACGCGTCCAGCGCCATCGGGAGCTTTTTCCGCCTCCGTTGATTCAAATATTGTTTCAACTCAGCCGCTACACTGGGCGAGAGCGGCACCAGCCTGGACTTGTAGAACTTGGTCTGTCGAATGCGGAGGACGATTGAGTTCTGTTCCAGGTCACCCAGCCTCAAGCGGAGGAGTTCACCGCGCCGCAAACCGCAGCAAAAGAGCAATAACAGGCCAATGCGGAAAGTTTCGGCGCGCAGTGGATTGCCCGGAGTCGGGGTCAGTTGGCGAGCGGCGTCCAACACTCGGCTCATCTCCAACTCTGAGATCAAGCGCGGGGAGATTCCGGGCGTCGGCTTTGGGAGCGTCAGCAAGTCGGGCACAAAGGTCCCAGCGTGGTCACGAGCGTGGAACAAAAGAAAATTCCGAACAATCCGTTGATAGGTGTGGCTGCCCGTTGGCGTCAAACGGGTCAACTCTTGTGTCCATTGGATGAACATCCCGGCGCGCATCTCGCCGTTCCGCGGGAACTGGCGATGGACGAAGTCATCCCACTCCCGCAACACATCACCTTCAAGCCGCCATTTGCGTCCCAAGGCTCGTTTAAGCTCCAGATAGCGACGAAGCGAAGGCGCGAATCGGCTATGAAATTCGGCAGGTAGATGGCGTGAACGACGTGCTGTTCGAATCCGCGACAAACTGCTGAGGGGAACCAACGCGATGGATTGGTCCGCAGCGATGGCCGGCAGCGGCAGCGCCACCTCGCGCAACGCCTCCACGTCCAGCCGTATGTAAACTGAAGTGCTTTCGAGATCGCGATGCCCCAGCGCATCGCCGATGGTTTTTGAGGCGACTCCCTGCTGGAGCAATCGCATCGCGAAGGAATGACGCAAGACGTGCATACCGCACGCCGGGATGTCCAGTCCGCTGCGCCGCAGGCGATGCACCAGGATTTGGCGGAGAGCCGTCGGCTGCAACGGTCCGCGGGGCGCTATTGCCGAAAGGAAAACGTGCCGATGCGCACTGGCCGAACGAGCCTGGCGCAGGTAGTGGATCAAAACCTCGGCGGCTTCATTGGTCAATGGCAGCCGCAACGGTTGTCGAGTCTTGGTCTGCTGAACTCGCAGGACGTGATTCCGCCAATCGATGTCATCAAGCGTCAGACGGGCCAGTTCTCCGCTGCGCAGTCCGTACGATGCCGCCAAGTAGAGCAGAGTAAAATCCCGCCGTCCGTAAGGCGTGGAGCGATCGATGGATTGGAGCAATGCCTGCACTTGAGTCCAGGACAGCGCTCGGGGCAGTCGTTCACCGCGATACACGCGCGGGGTATCAATTTCGAGATGGAGGGGCTCGCCGAGCAATCCACACGCATGCCGCCATTGGAGAAACGTCCGCAGGGTAGCCACATAATGTTGCAAACTGAATCGGTTGTTCGTCCGCGCCGATTGGCGCAGAAACGCTTCGATGCGGCCACACTCCAGTTGCTCCAGCCGCGATGCAGAACGATCAAATTTGAGGAACCTCAGGAAGGCTCGGAGTCGTTGCGAATGTCCTCGAATAGTCGCCCGCGCCAGTCCGCGCGTTTCGACCAGATACGCCCCGAAGCGGTCAATCTCCGCTTGGGCCGGAGATGGGGGAGGAGCCTGCCCTTCAGAAATCGCCCCCGTGGATCGCAAGAAACGCTCCAATACTCTCACCGTATGGCTGGTGGGCGCATGCCGTCGACGAAAAGATCGGTGAGCAGCCTTAAAATCTTCCGCCGTCAACTCAGCGAGCGACACCTTTTGTCGGGATCGAAACCAACAGGCAACCTTAGGTATCCAGTTCAGATAAACGCTGATCGTTTGCAGCGTGTAATTTTGCACCTCGTGCAGCCACTGCACGAAACCATCCAAGAGCGAACCGAAGATTGGTATCGCGCGCCAACGCGTGCAGGACCGAGAACGAAGTTTAACAAGGACAGACGTTTTTCATCCGGACAGGCAATCATACAACGCCGACCAACGTCAATAATGTTAAGTCCAACCCTCTCCAAAAGGCCGCTGGCACGGCGGAACGGGCACCAGCTCAACATTATTGAGCACTCAACATTAGTCCACTTATGTGGAGCTCCACATAAGTGGACGAAGCCCATTGCTTCAAAAATCTCTTTTACGTGACCAAGATGACCCGAATCGCGGGTTTGCCTCAGACCGCCTCCCAGCGCGCCTTGGACATGTTCCTGAAAGTGTCCTATGTGCAGCGGCAAAACCGAGGGGGCGGAGTGGTTTTTGCGACCGGAACGCCGATTGCCAACAGTGTCGCCGAAGTGTTTACGATGCAGCGCTACCTTCAGATGGCCGCGCTCAAGTCGCTGAACATCGCGCACTTCGACTCTTGGGCCGCGACCTTCGGAGAACCGGTGACCGCGATGGAACTCTCCCCGGACGGCAGCGGGTACCGGTTGAACACCCGATTTGCGAGATTTATCAACGTGCCGGAACTGATGAAACAGTTTCGGCAAGTGGCGGACATTCAAACCCAGGCTACGTTGAAACTTCCCGTGCCGGAACTCCGGAATGGGAAGCCGACCATCATAAGCGCTCCCTCGGTTCCAGAGCTTAGGGAAATCGTGGAGAAGCTCGTCGCAAGGGCTGATCGCCTCCGCTCCGGCCGAATCGATCCCAGAGAAGACAATATGCTCCTGGTCACGGGCGATGGGCGAAAAGCGGCGCTCGACTTGAGGTTGTATGAGGCTGGCCTCCCCGATTGCGCCGAGAGCAAAGTAAACCTCGCTGTTCGGGAGATTGAGCGCGTTTGGCGGGAGTCAGAAAGGAAGCGCGGG
>JBBRPK010000191.1:0-9485 GCA_038228235.1 Verrucomicrobiota bacterium | reverse complement strand
GCTGAATAGAGACTGGCCAGGGGATGTCACCCTGGCAAATCTGAATCAACGTGGCGCCGCTCTCTTTCGAGCAAGTGGTCAGTTCCTTTTACAAGGCGCTGTATCATTTCGCGCTGTCGTTGACCGGCCAGCCAAGCGATGCCAGCGATTTGACTCAGGAGACGTTTTATATCTGGGCCACGAAGGGACACCAACTGCGCGACGGAGCCAAGGCCAAAGCTTGGTTGTTCACCACACTCTACCGACAACATCTGAATTCACGGTGGCGCGAGTCCCGTTTGCCGCACTACGAACTCTCGGCCGTTGACTCCCAACTCCCGGTCATCTCGCCTACGATGGTAAGAAAGATGGACACCGCCACCGTCATGGAAGCGGTCAGGCAAATCGACGAGATTCATCGAGTCCCGCTGACCTTGTTTTATCTTGAGGAACATTCCTACGCGGAGATTGCTGGAATTCTGGACGTGCCCATCGGGACGGTGATGTCCCGGCTGGCCCGAGGCAAGGCGCTGCTCCGTCAATTGCTGGCGGACAAGGCGAACCCGATCGCAAACAACATTGTGCCGCTTAGCGCGGGCGCCTCATCCGCGAGAAAAGCTCATGACTAACGCACAAGCTAAACTCCTTCTCCAAGCCTATCGCCCTGGTGGACAGGATGCGCGCGACCCGCTTTACGCCGCGGCGTTGGAACAGGTCCAGCTCGACCCCCAACTGGCCCGATGGTTTGAAGCCGAACAAAGTCTCGACGCAGCCATCACCGCGAAATTCAAAGAGCAACCGGTGCCCTCCGACCTACAGTCGAACATTCTGGCTGTGGAATCCATTCGCCCATCCGCTCGGCGGTGGCGGCGAAAATCCTGGCTGGCCGCGGCGGCACTGGTGACGCTGCTGGCCGTTGCGGCGTTCTGGTTGCCCAGACGCCCCACGAGCCAGTTCGAGGCTTATCGTGATAACATGACCGACTTCCTGAACAATCGTTTCGACCATCTGGATTTCCAAGCGCGAGACGTGCAGGAACTCAAACGGTTCCTCGCCCAACGTGGCGCGCCCAACGACTTTGCGTTGCCCGCTGGAATGAGCGACCTGCCCGGCCAGGGCTGCCGCGTGCTGTCCTGGGACGGTCGCACGGTGTCGCTCCTCTGTTTCCATCTCGCCGACAACAAGGAAATTCATCTCTTCGTCATTCAAGGCGCAAAATTTCGGAAGGCTCCACCTGCCGGCTCTGTTCAATTCGTCTCGAACGGAGGTTGGACAACCGCGAGTTGGCATCGCGGCAACACCACTTACCTGCTCGCCGGTAACGGCAATCAGGGCTATCTGCAAAAGTATCTTTGATGCTTCTTAAGCTCCGTTCTCGCGTGGTTTGAGGCTCCACCGGCTTCCGAGCCAGCCATTACTCCGCAGCCCGCGCAACGCCGCGCCGGGCGAGAACTCGGAATAGCGGATCGTCAAGCGGCCTTTTCCCCGAAAACAGGACCTCACGGAATTTTAAAACAGGCTCTGACGTCAGAGCCAAGTGGTGGCCTCGACCGGCTCGCCAAAGGTAGGGCGCGTCGCTCCGCGCGCGCCGCGAGGTGTGGTGAACAAAAAGCGGGTGCCTGCTCGTGCCGGTCGAACTCTCCGCCATGCGAATACTTTTTTCCGATGGACGGCGCGCGCGGAGCGGCGCGCCCTACCTAAAAATACCCTTGCGCGCGCGGAGCTAGAACAACAGATAGGCTTGTGCGCTTCGCGCACAGCGACGCGCCCTACCTAAAAATACTTTCTTCCGATGCACTTTTTTCCGATGCACGGCGCGCGCGGAGCGACGCGCCCTACCTAAAATACCCTGGCGGGCGCGGAACTAGAACAACAGATAGGCTCGTGCGCTTCGCGCACAGCGGCCCGCCCTACCTAAAATAGCTAACCGAGCGGCGGCGGCAGGCGATCGGTCGGGCGATAAATCCATGGCCAGTCCTCCATCCGTTCACACAACCCACGTCGCACTGGATTCATCAGGATGTAACTGATTTTCTCCTGTTCCTGGTGGTGATCCCGCAGGCGATGATCGAAAAAGTCTCTCTGCCATTCGACCTTTTCCTGCGAAGCCAGAAAATGCTTCCAATTTGCAACCGTCCTTTTCATGCCCGGTTCGTGTGGAAAAGCGATAATGCCGTGGAGATGATCGGGCATCAGGAGCATCAGCCGGCAATGCCAGGCCAATTTGCAGTGGTTGTGCGCGGCAGCGGCGAGGACGGCATCGCCAAGGCCCAAGCGGCAAAGTTGGTTCGGACCGCGCATAGCGCAGGTAATGGTGATGAAAAAGAATGATCCTTCCGCGACCCATGCCGGAACTTCGTGCGGGAGACGGGCCCGTTGTCGGTGGTTCATCGGGGATATTTAGGAAGACTCTACCTCGAACGGCAAGTGCGGAAATAGATCGGCTCCCCAGAGGTAGGGCGCGTCGCTCCGCGCGCGCCGCGAGGTGTGGTGAAGAAAAACCGGTTGACTGCTCGCGCCGGTCGAACTATCCGCCATGCGAACACTTTTTCCGATGCACGGCGCGCGCGGAGCGTCGCGCCCTACCTAGAATACCCAGGCGGGCGCGGAGCGACCCGCCCTACCTAGAATACCCAGGCGGGCGCGGAGCGACGCGCCCTACCAAAATACCCAGGCGGGCGCGGAGCGGCGCGCCCTACCTAAAATACCCTGGCGGGCGCGGAGCGACCCGCCCTACCTAGAATACCCTGGCGCGCGCGGAACTAGAACAACAGATAGGCTCGTGCGCTTCGCGCACAGCGACCCGCCCTACCTAAAATACTTTTTTCCGAGGTCGGGGTCGAACCATATAGTTTTCTGATTCCGGCTTGACTGTTGGGTTGGACTGGAACAAACCGTGGGCGTCATTGTAGCCGCTCTCACAACGGCTTAACCTCAAAGCCAGAAGGCCAGAAGCCCGAGCGCCCACGTTCCAATTCCGGGTCCAACCCAATCGGCAAACCCGATTGAGGGGGAAGGAAACGGGTTCCTGCTCCCTCGTGGGCCTCTCCGTGGTCCCGCGACAGCAGGCGCATTCGCAGGCTCGCGCTGCGCCTTGCGGTATTTGTTGACGAAAATCGAATACAGAATAGTAAACAGCCAGGCCTTGCAATTAGTTCCCTCAGCGAAGTTCGCAAACGTCCGGTCAGCGCGCAAAAACGTCTTCTGCACCAGGTCGCTGGCGTCCTCGGGCCTGCGGCTCAGATACAGGGCTTTGTTGTAAAGGACATTCATAAACGGCAGCGCCGCCGCCTCGAACCGGGCGGCGGCTGCTTCGTCATCATCGGGAAACGAGGAGGCCATGAACGATGAAGCCGAAATTAGCTGCCCGGCGGCTCGCAGGGCAGCGATTTAATTTTTTATTACTTTTGGGATCGGGAACTTTTTCAAGCCCGCCGTTGTTTAGCCTGATGTAGGACATGAACTCAAAACCAAAAAGGAAAATAAATGAAATGTATTATCAATGTCAGTTTTGTTGCCGGCGTGAGCGCGCTGTCGTTTGGCCTCTCCGTTTCGCCGATGAAAGCCGGGGATGACGGCGAACGTGGAAGCAAATCCGACGGGAAGCAAGTAGCCGAGCGCGGAGACGTGCGTCGTCTGCCGAGGCCGCTCAAGAAGCGCCTGGTCGAATTGGCCGAACGCCCGCATACCTATCTGCCCATCACTGCCTTCAGCGAAGCAGCCACCCCCAGCCAACTGTTCCAATACTACCTGCTCGACACGACCGAGTTTCAGCCGAACATCTTCACGAGCATCGTGCCGGGTATCAACGATACGGCCATCCCGACGGGGGCCAACGCCGCCAACGGCGGCTTGCCCACCATCGGCGCGGTGCGCGTCGTGCTCGAACCCAAGGTGGGCAAGCCCACCGACCCGAATGACGTGCGGGCGGCCATCGACGTGTTCACGGACATCTCGGGCCTGTTCGTCATCAACAACGAGTCCGGCTGGTATGAAGGGTGGATGATTCGGGACATCCGCGTGCCGCGCATCGCGCCGCCCCGGGCGGATGGCAGCGCGCAATACTTCACCATGACGCCGGCCGACGCCGCCGCCATCGCTGCAGCGGGCACGCACAACAACGTCCCCGGCCACATCTACACCACTGACGGAAACGCCGCGCGCGTCCCGGCAGCGAGCGACCATTGGCCGGACATCCAGAACAACACCGTTCCGTTTCCGGTGAGCATCGGCGCGTTCAACGCCCAACAGCAAAGCGACATTCACGCCTACTGGGAATTCAATTCCGGCACGGACTGGGTTTTCCCACACTATGAACTGCCTTTCACCGGCGGCGTGCCCGGCACCTTCGCAGGCGGTCTGCAATACGGCATCCAATCCGTGATCGCGGGTTCCGGCCCGTTGGGCGTATCGAACAACAAACTGGTCTATGGCGACAATCCGAACAACCCGCGCGATCCCGACCGTGCCGAAGCCGGCAATCCGGCGCGTCTGGAATTCCGCAATCGTTTCATTCCCAGCGGCCTGACGGAAGAACTCCTGCTCGACGTGTTCGTGCGCGTGACATCTTTCCGTCCGGGCGTCACCGACGTGGGCGAACGGCTCCTTGGCGCTTACGCCTACGAAATCGCCCGCGTGGATCAGAACGGCGACGGGGTCATCTCCTTCGCCGAGGCTGACGTGAACGGCACTTCCGACGGTGGCCAGCCGAACACGCGGCTCTACCTGCCGGCGACCGCTTTCAACCGCTTCGCCGTGACCCGCGAAATCAACGACGGCCTGCTCGCGCCGCGCTTCGCCCCGAGCCAGCGCGCCTACGTGCTCGGCGGCCAACTCACGCTGGTGAGGCCGTCCGTGCCCGCCTCCGTCCTGCAGGATGCGGATAACCGCTAAGAGCCTGTTTTAAAATTGCGTGGGGTCCTGCGGCGAGGGATTTTGGCTGTGGCCAAGGCGGCGAGGCCGGAGCATCCCCGTAGCGGGCTGTGAGGGCCGAGTCAACGCAGGCCGCAGACAAAAGATCCGCCGCCCGGAGGGTTTTCGCCGAAAAGGCCCACAGGCTGTGTTTGTCCTCGGTCACCGACCCCAGGCGGGGATGCTCGCTCGTCGCGCCTCGCCATCCAGCCTTTTCCGCGAAAACAGAACCACACGGAATTTTAAAACAGGCTCTAAGCAAACGAAAAACGAGTCAACAGGGCGAGTGCCACCACCGCTCTGTTGATTTGGTTAAGCCGTAACTAAGCGTGAATTTGAAAGACGAGGGAATAAATGTATCGGTGGCTTGTCACATTCTTGACTTCCGGCACAGGACCTCCGGGCGTTCGTTAATCGAAACTCAGAAATGGATGAAGTTATTTATCCGAGTTGTAAGGAATCCTTAGCCAACTCGACAAAACTACATGATGCACAATGACCATTGCCTCAAACCCGCTCGACGGCAACTCCCGTTGCGCTGGGTTTTAGAGCAACCGTTCAGCCCGGCGATTCACCGCACCGCCCGGTCGCTGCGCCGTGGCGCTACTTACGTCGCCGCGCCGGTGCGGGGCCGGCCTCGAAGACTTGTCCGGCCGGTTGGCATGCTACTGGTGGCAGTTTTTCTGCCCGGTTGCTCGTCACTCACTGGGCGGCAGCAGCGATTGGTTTCGAAGCCGAACATGACTTTCTCCGACTCGGCGGTGTTCACTTACAACTCCCTTAGATTACTCCCGCAGCTCGCACCCGGCTTTGCAACTGCCGGGGGTCCGCAGAATTCTGGCTGCACTTCGTGCCGTTAAATAGAACCCATGTCATTTTTAAACGTCCGCAAGCACCATCTTTTTTTCTCCAGCCTGGCGCTGTCGCTTCTGACACAGGTGTCGCCTGGTCTCGCTTCGCCGAGCGCACCGCTTGAGTTCCAGCTACCCAGATGGGAGACCGGCGAGAAGGTGAAGCTCAGCGACTTCGCCGGGGAAATGATTGTCCTCGACTTCTTCGCCTATTGGTGTGGGCCGTGCCGCCGTGCCTCGGAAGAGATCGAGAAAGGCATCGGGAAGTACTACGCCGCAAAGAAAGGCAATGCCCACGGCATCGCGGTGAGAGTTCTCTCCATCAACATCGAGAAGGACAACCCGAAACTCACGGCTCAGTTCATCAAGCAGACGGGAGCGGAGTACGTGCTGAATGATTTGGATGGCGCGCTGCTGGCGAAGCTCGGTGGCTCCGCCACGCCGTTTTTGGTCATCATTGATGGCACTCATGCGACTATCAAGGCTGCGGATTTTCGGATAATTTATAAGAATGCCGGCTTCGAGGGGACAGAGAAACTCCGTCAAATCATCGACGGGATCAGGCCATCTAAAACCGCCGCAATCGAGAGAGCTACAGACGCCCCCACGATCCATAAAGGCGACGCCTCTTTCGAAGCCATGCTCGCGTCTGACGTTCAGATTACTTCGACTGCTTTCAGCTACGGCCAACAAAAAGGCGGCACGGAATGGAAGCTCCGTTACGCGCACAACACCATTGGGGCGGATTATGCGCCGTTTGCCCAATTCGACTTTCTTGGCTTTCCGGAAAGAATCAAGACCGATTACAATAGCGGACAGGCATCGGTCCGCCAGAAACTGAAGGAATCGCTCACGCTGTCAGTTTCAGGCGGGGATTATGCCGGGTTCACTGATTACCGGTCTCTTTGGCTGGCGAACTACTACAAGCAACAATTCGCCAACTTTTTCCCCGGTCAATACGCCAAGCCCGATCCGCAAGGCTTCAACGCCTCTACTGGTCTGCGCTGGGAGTATCTTCCCACAACCGGTTTTGCCGAAGCCGATTTTCTCTACTCGAACGACGAAATTGCCCCGGGCTATGAGAGAGACCCGAACTCGAACAACCTTATCCGCGGACGGGAGATCTTTCACACCTATGCGCCAACACTCAAGTTCGAGAACGTTCTCACCCCGCGCATCCGGGCGTTGAATGAGTTTCAACTCACGGTCACCTCTGGACGCGAGCCACGTTATTCGTATCGCGGGTCGGCGAATGTCGCCCTCGGCGAACGCTGGACGTGGCGAACGCAGGGAGGCTACACGCATGAGGACCCGACCCTGCGCGCATGGTTCGCGGCCACCACCCTGGAATACGAAATCACGCCGCAATGGCTCGTGAATCTATCGGGACTCTACTACCGCGATACCGGCGAGATTGAAAATTCGTTGCTCATTTCCACCGCAGCCCCCGGTCTTCAAACTTCTCAAGGTGGGATTGGGCTTCGCTACATTGGCAGGTGGTCGTCTTTCAGTCTCTCTGTCTCTCCGGTTCGGGCCAACTACGAACCTGTGAACATCGGCACGCGCCCGTTCACCAATCTGTACAAGGACCGCACTTGGATTGCCGTGCAAGCTGCGTGGGCCTTGGAGTTTTAGGCGCATCAATCATTCACAAACGATAAAGACAGATTATGATTCAACGGACCAAACCCTGGACGCTGATGTTGCTTCTCGCCGGCACCGTTCTCCAAACAGTCCACTGCGCCGGCGCCGCAACCTATCAGGTCGGCAACACCGTCTTGGATTTCACTCTGGTGGCGCGGCGAGCCTTCACTAACAACGGGGTGGTGATGCCCGCAGGCTCTAAAGTTCATCTGCGCGATTTCGAGGGGAAGATTGTTTTCCTGGAGTGGTTTGCCGTCTGGTGTCCTTACTGCGTGGCGGCCGCGCCGCAAGTCGAATCGGGGATCGTCAGTTATTACACTTCGCGCGGGGGCAACCCATTCGGCGTGCCCGTCCTGCACATCGCCGTGAACCAGGAGGCGCTTGCTTCCTACCAGTCTCAGACCGACAGCTTCATCACCCAGCAAGGCTTCAACCCCGTAATGAATGATTACGATACCACAACCACGAACAGGGTCCGCTTCATGTTCCAAAGCTCCGGCCAGCCCATATTCGTCGTAATCAATGGCGTGACCAACTCGCCAACGCACAAGCCGTGGCAATTGCTGGTGAACCACCTCGGCTACGGCCAGACCGACTTCAAACAGGAGTTGGCAAACGATCGAGCTTTAATCGACGCAGTGCAATCCCAAGCCTCTCCGTCGCGATTGAGCGAGGCACGGAGCAACGGGGCGAGTTTTGAGTTAAGGGTCCAGACGCAACCTGGCCGGTCTTACCGCGTTCAGGGATCGACAAACCTTGTTGATTGGCCGACTCTGCGCAGTATCACGGCGACGACAAACACTTTTCTTTTTCGGGATACAAACGCTCCGCCGAGCCGGTTTTACCGCGCCGTCACTCCATGAGCCGCTTTTCCATTTTGCGCAAGACTTGAGAGCGCCGAAAAAATGGGTTTGAGTCATCAGAATTTACCAGCTTGAAACAGCGCAACAATCAAACAACATCACCGCTAACCCAATCATGCATCATGAAAAATACCTGGCTTTCGCACCTGGCCCTTACTTTCCTGGCTCTCCCACTGCCGTTGGCACTAGACGCCGCCAACCCTCCCAAAGTGGGGGACAAAGCGCCGGACTTTGCGCTAAACCAACTTGACGGCCAGACGGTTCGTCTGGGCGATCTGACCTCCACTGGCAAGGTCGTGCTCGTTGTCCTCCGGGGCTGGCCCGGATACCAATGTCCCCTATGCACGCGCCAGGCGCAGGACTACATCGGGGTGGCACCGGGCTTCTCGGAAGCCCAGGCGCACGTCGTGATGGTTTACCCCGGCCCGGCGGATGAACTGAAGGCGCACGCGAAAGAGTTTCTGGGGAACAAACAGTGGCCGAGAGAGTTCCTTTATGTCACTGACCCCGATTACGCGATGGTCAACGCATACGGATTAAGATGGGACGCACCCCAGGAAACGGCTTATCCGTCCACCTTCCTTTTGGATCGAAACGGGATCGTTCGATTCGCAAAGATGAGCCACAGCCACGGCGAGCGGACCAAAGCAGCCGACATTCTTCGAGAACTCAAGCGCCTGCCTGAAAACTGATTTCACTGGTGGAATCTGAATGAGAATGGAATATTTCCGGTGGTCGTTTGTCACATTCCTGTAATTCCCGCACATGTCGTGCGGGCATTGCGTTTACTGCAAAGCAAAACTGTATGAAGTCACTGATTCGTTCCCTCACCTTGGCGACCGTGGTCGGCTGCCTGTTTCTGGCCCAATCTGCGTTCGCCGGCGAATGTTGCAAGAAAGCCGCCGCCGACACCAAAGCCGGCAAAGTCTGCGAGCATTGCCTGACCAAGCAATGCTGCAAGGATGCTGCCGCCAAAGTCGCCAAAGACGGCGAAGCCAAGCCGTGCGCCAAGTGCGCTGCCAAGAAATGATCGCTCCACAGCGCGGGCAGCTCCGGGACTCAGCTTGACTCATCTGGCGCCTCGCAGCTACCCCGCGCTGAATAGAGACTGGCCAGGGGATGTCACCCTGGCAAATCTGAATCAACGTGGCGCCGCTCTCTTTCGAGCAAGTGGTCAGTTCCTTTTACAAGGCGCTGTATCATTTCGCGCTGTCGTTGACCGGCCAGCCAAGCGATG
>JBBRPK010000190.1:0-9504 GCA_038228235.1 Verrucomicrobiota bacterium | reverse complement strand
TTTTCGGGGAAAAGGCCGGATGGCGAGGCGCGACGAGGGGAGCATATCCGCCAGCGATCTGTGACCGAGGAGCAACAAAGCCCGCGGGCCTTTTCCGCGAAAACCCTCCGGGCGGCGGGTCTTTTGTCTGCGGCCTGCGTTGAGTCGGCCGTCACAGCCCGCTGCGGGGATGCTCCGGCCTCGCCGCCTTGGCCACAGCCAAAATCCCTCGCCGCAGGACCCCACGCAATTTTAAAACAGGCTCTAAGCGCCTACCTGCTTCCGAATGGCTTCGCAGATGCGGCCGCTCCAGGTTTCGAGCATGGCGGCGTCGCGGCCCTCAATGAGCAGCCGGGCCTTGGGTTCAGTGCCCGAATAACGGAGCAGCACTCGTCCGCCTTCTGGTTTCACTTTGGCTTCGGCTTCCGCCACGAGCGCCAGCACACCGTCGAGTTGTTCAAAGGGAGTTTTCTCGCGCACCCGAACATTAGCGACAAGTTGGGGGAAGCGAGTCCAGCAATCGGCCAATTGCGAAAGCGGCGCGCCCTTGGTTTTCATGATGCGCAAAATTTGCAAGGCGGCCACCAGTCCATCTCCGGTGGTGCCATGGTCGCCGAAAATAATGTGGCCGCTCTGTTCTCCGCCAAAATTGAAACCGCGGCGCAACATTTCATCGATTACATTCTTGTCCCCCACCGCGGCGCGCACGACTTGGCCGCCAGCTTGTTTAATGGCGGCATCCACCCCGGCATTGCTCATGACAGTGGCAACCACGGTTTTTTGAGCGAGGGCGCCCTGTGCCAGCAAATCCAATCCGGCAATGACCATGATGTCGTCACCATCGATTAGTTGGCCTGCCGCATCGCAGAGCAGGACACGGTCGGCGTCGCCATCGTGGGCGATGCCCACATCCGCCCGCAGTTCCCGAACTTTGGCGCAGAGAATTTGTGGGTGCATCGACCCGCATTCCTTGTTGATGTTCATGCCGTCAGGCTGGTTGCCAAACACGAACACTTCCGCCCCCAACTCGCGCAAGACGCAGGGAGTGGATTTGTAAGCAGCCCCATGCGCGCAATCGACTACAATGCGCAGGCCTTCCAGAGTCAAGCTGCGGGGAATGGACGATTTGACAAATTCAATGTAGCGGCCAAGGGCATCGTCGATGCGCACCGCTTTGCCGACTTCGCTGGCCGTGGGTCGAATGGCTTCAACATCACCGCTGAAGACCAGATGCTCGATTCGGCTCTCAATGTTATCGTCCAATTTGAAACCATCCGCCCGAAAAAACTTGATGCCGTTATCATGGTAAGGATTGTGCGAAGCAGTGATGACGATGCCCGCATCGGCTCGCAGGCTGCGGGTTACATAAGCCACCCCGGGCGTGGGCAGGGGGCCGATGAAAAGCACGTCCACGCCCATGGAGAGAATGCCCGAGGAGAGGGCATTCTCGATCATATAACCTGAGAGGCGGGTGTCTTTGCCGAGCACGATTTTATGTTTGCCGCGATCGGACGTGTGGCTGGCCACATTCTTAAAAATATGCGCGGCGGCGCGGCCTAGCTTGAGCGCCGTTTCAGCGGTGACAGGCTCGACATTGGCGGTGCCTCGGACGCCATCGGTGCCAAAGAGTTTTTTAGGTGAGGTCATTATGTTAGTGGTTAATTGTTCGTTGAGCCGGCCCACCGCAGTGAGACCTGATCCGGAACGACTTCCTTCAAGGTGACCTCGGGCGGCACAATCACCTCGACGCGGAATGGGTGGCTGAGATTCGGGACGTCGGGGAGCCTGACGTAGGCTTGGATATTCTCGGGCGTGAGTTTCTTCAAGACGGCATCTTCCGCCCGAACTTTCACAATCACTCCGTTCGGTTCGACAGTCACCACGGAGCGGCTGTTGGGTGAAACCATAACGGTGACGGGGCAGCGCAACTCGAGTGTCGGAAACCGGGAGCCGAAGAGACTTTGGGCCGATTTGTAATCGGAGATGGTAAGCCAAATCCCGCATGCCAACACGAGAGACAGAATCTTCAGCCAAAAGTTGTGCAGGATGAAAAGGCGCAGAGACATTATTGTCCAATTCCGGTCTTGGTAATCACGGCGGGCCCCGGTTTGACCTGGTTGGCTGGAAACGCGCGCAGCCAATCGATTAGATTGCGCGATTTAGCCGGTTCAACCAGCACTGAACTGAGGAAAGCCCGCAATTCCTCGAGCGTCACTCCACGGACCAATAAGCCATTGCACGCATGAGAAATCGCTCCGGTTTCCTCCGAAACCACCACCACCACGGCATCGCTCTCTTCGCTTAACCCCAGCGCCGCTCGATGACGGGTGCCGAGTGATTTATTTAAATCCGGACGCCGCGAGAGTGGAAATATGCAAGCCGCATAAGCGATTCGATCTCCTTTGATAATCACGCCGCCGTCGTGGATGGCGTTATTGGGAAAGAAAATGGTTTCCAGCATTTCGGGGGTGGCCACGCAGTCGATGGAAATGCCCGACTCAACGGACTCCTGCAGTTGAATGGATTGTTCAATGGCGATGAGCGCGCCAATGCGCACATCCGCCAGGCGCTCCACAGTTTGGATAATGACTTCGATGTTCTCTCGCTGCTCATGGGGAGTTTGAAAAAGGTGAAGGTTGCCCAATTGGGCCAGCATCCGCCGCAGCTCGGGCTGAAAAATCACCAACACTGCCACCGCAGAAAAAGCGGAGAAAGTGCCCAGCAAAGCCCTGAGAACTTTCAGGTCGAGAAAACTGCTGACGATGGCCAGCGACAGAAGCACGACCAGGAAACCGGTGAGAATGGAGAACCCGCGCGTGCCCCGCACAAAGCTGAAGGAATAGTAAATGGCGACCGTGAGGATCATAATCTCCACGATCGGGCGCCAGATTTTGTTCAACACTTCGAGCATTAGTCTTTGGAGGCCAGAATGGCCTCGGTCATGCGCATCGCCCGCCGGGTGGCCGCAACATCGTGGGTGCGGATGATGTTCACTCCGTTTTCCACGCCCCAAACGGAACTGGCCAGAGATCCCGGCAATCGTTCAGCCATGTCCATCGAGCCGGTCACCTGCCCAACAAAGGATTTTCGCGAAACTCCCAGCAGCAATGGCCGCTGCCATTTTGTAAAAGTCTTCAGCCCGGCGAGCAACTGCAAATTGTGCTCGATCGCCTTTCCAAACCCAATGCCAGCGTCCAATACTACATGCTCCATCCCCATCCCGAAAGCATTCAATTGGCCAAGCCGCTCAGAAAAGAAATTATCCACCTCCTTCACCACGTTTTGGTAGGAGGGGTTTTGCTGCATGTCCGGAGGCGTCCCCTTGATGTGCATCAGCACATAGCCCGCCCCCGCTTCTGCGACCACGCGCCACATTTCAACATCCTTCCGATTAGCGCCAATATCGTTCACCATGCTGGCACCGGCCTGAAGAGACGCGCGGGCGACCGCCGGCTTGGTAGTGTCGATGGAAATAGGCACTTTCACGCGGGGAGCGAGCTGTTCAATGACGGGGAGGACGCGGCGCATCTCCTCCTCCTCGCTTACCGGCGCTGCTCTGGGCCGGGTAGATTCGCCTCCGATATCTATCAGGTCCGCCCCCTCCTGCACTAACCGGAGAGCGTGTGCCACCGCGGCGGCGGGTTCAAAAAACTGTCCGCCGTCTGAAAACGAATCGGGCGTCACATTCACCACTCCCATCACCAAGGCCGGACGAGGAAAGGTGAATTCAAAAAGGCAGCAGCGAAATTGCATCAGGGAAGTCATTTCGCAGCGATCAGCTCGCGGGTGGCCTCGACCAATCGTTTGGCGACGGCGGCGACGAGTTCATCGGGCACGCCAATGCGGGGATTAGCAGATTGGCTGAGCATGTGGCATTGATCGTTTAAGTAATCAATCAGCACAAATTCCCCGGCTTCGGTTTGGGCGATTTCGCTCGAGAAAAAATTCATGCCGGTCAATTTTGCGATCTGCCGGATAATTTCATCCAAAGGCTTGAGGTTAAGTTCAGTCGCCTCCGGGGGAGTGACCAGGCGATAGTGGTCGGTGTAGCAGTTCCACCAACTGCACCAGACGGACCCAAAAACGAAATAGACCCGGAAATAAGCAGGGGCGCCCTTGATTTGACGCGGCACAATGCGCCTCTGGAGCAAGTATTGAGAGTCTGGCCATGCTGCCATGGAACGCGCCAAATCCTTTTCGCTGGTGGCATCCAATACGAGCCCGCCCCGTCCATAGCCCATGGCCGGTTTGATTATGAAAGGGTTGCCAAGACCAGCCTGCTCCCCCTCCGTGAGCAGAAAGCCGGGGATTTTTTCGCGCGAAACAATGACCGTCGCCGGCACCGCAAGTCCGGCAGCGGCCAAAAGGGGATGCAACCGCGCTTTGTCGAACCCGGCCATGGCGATGTCCGGCGGGTCAATCACCTGGCAATACTTTTCTGCGGCCAGACGCACCAGCCGGTGATAAATCTCCTGGGGCTGATGGTGCTCGCTGTGCATGTTCAACAAGACCCGGGGCCAAACCTCGCCCAGTTGTAAAGAGCAATAGAAGCTTTCGACCCATAGGGGTTCGATCAGGAAAAAATTTAGCCGAACCTCTGCGCAATGACGTTGGATGCAATGGATGAAAAAATCATCCGCGTCCAACTTATGGGTCATGGCCAAATCGCAAATGCGCTTCACGGAAGAAACTATCTGGCGAGAGAGCGCTGGCTGTCAACCTTGGGAAGGGCGCAATCGCCAACAGGGGCTTTGTTGGCCTGACGGTCCAAAGTTCAAACTGGGTTTTTGTCTGGCTTCAACCGCCAAATACGAAGACCGGAAAAAGGATGATTTTTAGGGTTGCAAAAGCCCTCGGTCCCACTCCCGTAGGATGGACGAGGATGATGGGTTTCTCTATTCTCCCGTTGCCTCATCCGTAATTTCTTTGCCCCAAGCCCGGCCCATCTCAACCTGTTTCTCTGAGTTCTTTGAGTTCTCTGCGGTTAAAATCCCGGCAATCAGTTCTGCGCCATTTCGGCGCAAGCGAATTATTTTCGGCATTTGCCGCAACCCGAATCCAAGTTAAAACCTCAGCAACCCAGTGTCCAGATGTGTCCCCTGCCGATTGCCGATCCTGGCGGAATCCGCAGCTTGACACCTCCGCTGCCATTGTTATGCTCCCGTATTCCGTGAACCGAGGGGGACGAAACACCTTGGTTTTTTGGCCGAATGGGTTCGGCCATTTGAATTGAGACTGAGCAGACACGCATGAAACGCCAATATCAACCATCGAAAATCCGCCGCAAACGGCAGCACGGTTTCCTAAACCGCAATTCTACCAAAAGCGGCCGCGCTACTTTGTCCAACCGGCGCCGAGTGGGCCGCAAACGGTTGACTCCGGTTTGAGGAACTTCTCGGCCATGGCCGCTGTCTCTTCTGGTTCCCTGGGTCTCTCGCGCGAGCGCCGCATTAGGCAGGCGCGAGATTTTTCCCGCGCTAAACTGCGAGGCAAACGGGTGGTGAGCGGTTGTTTGGTGGCCAATTGGCTGCCTTTGACAGCGGGGGCTTCTTCGCGGCTGGGAGTGATCACCAGTCGCAGGCTGGGCGGAGCGGTGGCGCGTGTTCGCGCCCGGCGTCTGCTGCGAGAGGCCTTTCGCCTGCACCAGCTTGAACTAACGCAGCCACTCGACCTGGTCCTGGTGGCAAGGTCCTCGATTGTGGGCAAAGCTTTTTCGGGGGTGGAAAAGGACTTTTTGACGGCGCTGCGGCAAGCCAAACTCCTGAAAGAGGCGTGAGGGGTCATTGGGGAAACATCTGACTGAGACTTAACCCACATCGGGGCAGCCTGAAGGCTGGACACCAAACTTTTTCGGGGTCTAATCAAGTCCAATACTAAACTTTTTGGAGTGAATTTCGCTCAGCACATTTTAATCATCGGGCTCCGGGTTTATCGGGCGCTCTTTTCGCCGATCCTGGCGGCCCTTCTCGGTCCGGCTGGATTCGGCTGCCGCTTTCATCCCACCTGTTCGCAATATGCTTTGGAAGCAGTTTGGCGGCACGGCGCGATTCGCGGCTCGGCTTTGACCATGCGGCGCTTGTGCCGCTGCCATCCCTGGGGAGGTTGCGGGGATGATCCGGTGCCACGTTGCCGTTTTGCGCTGAAGAAAAATTCCTCCCATTGCCAATCACATGGATCGTAAAAGCATCGTTATTCTGGTTATTTGCGGTCTGCTGTTTTTGCTTTGGGCGCAACTGCTGCCCCGCTTGTATCCGCCAGCACCAATCCCGCGCCGCACTAACCAGATGGCCGGGGGTATCAGAACCAATACTGCTCCTCCGTCTTTGTCGGCGGGAACCAATCTTCCGGCGCCTCCCATCGCCGAGGAGCAGGTTCGGCCCAGCGCGCCGGAAGAACTGCTCGTGACCGCCAATCCTAACGCCCGCTATACATTCAGTTCTTATGGCGGCGGCTTGAAGTTAGTAGAATTGCTGGGCTACCCCGAAGTGATAGCCTGCGGGAAAGAAAAGCCTCCAGCGGCACAACGGCTCGCCTCTTTGAATACTTTCGCTCCACAGCCAGCGCTCAATTGGGCAGGTGGAGCCGCGCTGGGTGGCGGCATCTTCAAGCTCACCGAGATTACGGGCGGCGTTCGCGCCGAAAAAACATTTTCCAACGGACTCTCCGTGATTAAAGAGTTCCGATCTGGTTCCAATTACCTCGTCAATGCTACTGTGCGCTTGGAAAATCATTCCCGCCAGGCTCTTGACCTGCCGGCGCGGGAATGGGTGCTGGGCACAGCCACGCCCATGAATCCGAGCGACAACGGACAATTGGTCGGGGTCAGGTGGTACAACGGGAGCGCCCAGGACGTCGATCAATCCTGGTTTGCCAACCGTACCCTGGGTTGCATTCCGGGCACGCCCCGCTCGGAATACCGGGTTCCGGCCACGAACCTGGTTTGGGCCGCGGTCCATAACCAATTTTTTGCCCTGGCAGCCATGCCCGCGAGTAACACGCCCCCCTCGGAGTTGATGGCGCGCCAGATCACCCTCCCGCCCGCGCACAACGAGACGAACGCTCCGCCGGCCGCCAGCGCCGTTGCCCGCAGTCTGTGGTTGTTTGAAGAGGCAGATTTCAAAGACCCTGCGGCCTTCGTCACCAGACTTAAGGGGGCGCAGGACAGCCTCTCTGCCTATTTGTTCAGCCGATTTTCTGATGAAACCAAAGGATTGTTAAATTCTTTCAGCGGAGGCGTCATGCCCAGGCCGCTAGTTCTCGGACTGACCAACGATTTGAATCGATTGCTGGCCCTTCCCACCCTTTATCAGGATAATCGTGACTACTTTGCGCGTATGATTTTCAAGCCGGGGACGCGCCGGCTTCTGGATCAAGATCCTGCGGGGGAGGATCGGATTCGCCTGAACCGGCTCCTAATCGAGGAGGCCTATTCAAGGGAGCTTTTGCAAAGCCCCGTGGGTTACGAAATGAGTTTGATTTACCCGGCCACTTCCTTAGCTCCCGACCAAGCCCTCGATCTCACGTTTGCCCTTTACGCGGGGCCCAAGGAGTACCAGACCATCAACAGGGTTGGCTTGCAGTTTGATAACAATTTGGAAGCGGTGATGGGCTATAGCGGGTTTTTCGGTTTCTTTGCCAAGGCGCTATTGCTCTCGATGAACGGCCTGCACGCGCTCGGGCTGAGTTACGCCTGGGCAATTATCGCGATCACTGTCATCATCAAGACGCTCTTTTGGCCGCTGACACAGGCCAGCACCCGCTCGATGAAACGCATGCAAACCTTGCAACCCCAAATCAAGGCTATCCAGGAGAAATACAAAGATGACCCCATGAAAGCCCAGCGCAAGGTGATGGAGGTGTGGAAAGAGCATAAAATCAGCCCCTTGGGCGGATGCCTCCCTATGTTCCTGCAGTTGCCTGTTTTCCTGGGCTTTTACCGCATGATCCAGAGCGCCATCGAATTACGCGGCGCGCAATTCCTGTGGGTCTGTGATTTGTCGCGGCCGGACACGCTGTTCATCATTCCCGGGTTGAATTTCCCCTTCAACCCGCTGCCGCTGCTGATGGGGGTAACGATGCTTTGGCAGGCGCGCCTGGCCCCGCCTTCCCCGGGAATGGATCCCGCCCAGCAAAAGATCATGAAGTACATGCCCTTGATGTTCCTGTTCATTTTGTACAACTTCTCCGCCGGCTTGACGCTTTATTGGACTGTGCAAAACTTGCTGACGATCGCTCAAACGAAGCTGACTCGAGCGAAAGAGGACAAAGCCGGCCCCGGACAAAAGCCCCCGCCTGGACCGCTTGCGCGAAGAAAAACATAAGGGGATGGCCGCAGAGCCAAGATTGGAATTTGAAATCTGAAATTTGGAACTCTCAGTTTGAGACTTTGAAAATCTGGAAAGGAGATTATTTATGCCGGTAAATCCCAAAACTACCCTTGAAGAACTGCTTCAGCACCTCGGTTTCCCTGCCACTGTCGAAGAACATCATCTCGAGGAGGGCCTTTTGCTTAATGTCATCGCCGAGGACTCGGGGCGGCTGATTGGGCGCCAGGGCCAGACACTCTCGGACCTGCAATACCTCGTCAATCGTCTTTTATTTCAGCAGGACCAGACCACTCCCAAAGTGACGGTGGACATCGCGGGCTACCGCGAACAGGCTCGAGACCTGCTCGTGCGCAAAGCCAAACAAGCTGCGGAAAAAGTCCGGCGCTGGGGTGATGTCGTGGAGATGGAACCACTCAATGCCTTTGACCGGCGCATTGTCCACAACGCTCTAAAAGAGGATGCTTCCGTGGAGACACACAGCGTCGAGGTCGAAGGAACGAACAAGAAGGCCATCCTCCTCCGCCCCAAACGCTGACCAACAGCATGGGTTGAAGAAACATTCAACGAGGCTGCTCGATCCAGTTCGAGAAGTGAAATGAACGATGCTCATCCACGGCATTCCGGACCCGTCCTAGCTTTGGCGAAGGCCTGTTTCTGTCGAAGGACAGGTTAAATTAATACATCGCAGAAAGCTCCCCCATGCAAATGGCATAAACTTCGAGCGACCGTGCTATTCTTGGTATTCCTCATTCAATTATACGGAACTCAATCTTAAAGCCTGTTTTAAAATTCCGTGTGGTTCTGTTTTCGCGGAAAAGGCTGGATGGCGAGGCGCGACGAGCGAGCATAGCCGCCAGGGGTCTGTGACCGAGGAGCAACAAAGCCTGCGGGCCTTTTCCGCGAAAACCCTCCGGGCGGCGGGTCTTTTGTCTGCGGCCTGCGTTGACTCGGCCATCACAGCCCGCTGCGGGGATGCTCCGGCCTCGCCGCCTTGGGCACAGCCAAAATCCCTCGCCGCAGGACCTCACGCAATTTTAAAACAGGCTCTTAGCTCCATCGCGGTGCATCCCGAAGTTGTTGGTAAGAGTCAGTTCCAAAGGAGTTGATGATCTTGGTTTTTGACCAGGACTCCCAACTTCAGCAAATGGGTCAGGCCCGGCCGACCCCAAAACTGGCCACAGCCACGCAGTCTGCGCTG
>JBBRPK010000189.1:0-9555 GCA_038228235.1 Verrucomicrobiota bacterium | reverse complement strand
GAGGAGCAACAAAGGTAGTCGGCGTACGAAAACCCTCCGGGCGGCGGGTCTTTTGTCTGCGGCCTGCGTTGACTCGGCCGTCACAGCCCGCTGCGGGGATGCTCCGGCCTCGCCGCCTTGGCCACAGCCAAAATCCCTCGCCGCAGGACCCCACGGAATTTTAAAACAGGCTCTAAGATCATCGTCAGAGGTTTTCGTTCGTTGGTTCGCCCAAAGCCGGCTGCAAGCCGGCGCTCCACCCGCCGCGCCGCTTGAATCGAAGCGCCGGTCTGTGACCAAGTGTCACGAAGATTTGAGAGCCGGTTCGAGCCGGCTTTGCCGTTGGCGCTTGTCCCGAACGGACATTTGAGAATAGCCCGGCGGTTTAACGCCGGGAATGGATTGGAATCGGCCGAGTCCCGAAGGGACGGCTGAGGGGCCCGGGTGTGCCTGCGGGACGGTATGTCAGCCGTCCCTTCGGGACTTGTTGTCTTTGGACGGGAAACCCAGCGTTGAAACGCTGGGGCTATTGTCGGATGTCCCTTCGGGACGATGGTCCGTCGGGCTGAAACCGGGACTGCCAACCCTCGGCGACCCGCCAAATCTTTGTGACATTGGTTCTCCGACCGGTTTTTGCCAGACCCCGCAGAAGCGGGTGTTAATGGGAGGCTGTACGCCACCCGGATTCGCAGAACCGGCCCCAGATTGGCGCTGTGACCGCCGGTGCGTCCGTTGCGGTTTCGCCTGGCTTTTTTTGAGGCGTCCCGGTTATGATGCCCAGATGCATGGGCTCAAGAAAATTTGCAATCTGGCGTTTTTGGTTTTCGTGGTTGCGCTCAACCAATCCCACGGCGAGTCTCTTAAGCGCGTGGAAGAAATTGAGTTTGGCAAAATGCCCGATGGAGCCTCGGTAAGGCTCTTCACCCTGCGAAACGCCAAAGGTATGGTGGCCAAAGTCATGAATTATGGCGCCATCCTTACCGAACTCCAGGTTCCGGATCGCACCGGCGCTCTGACGAACGTTGTTTTAGGCGCCGATAACCTCGATCAATATCTTAAGGGCTTTCCCGCTTCGGCGGCTGTCATTGGGCGCGTGGCAAACCGGATAGCCAAGGCGCGTTTCAACCTAGACGGCGTGGAGTATAAACTTGCCGCCAATGCCGGGCAACACCATATCCACGGGGGACGCAAAAATTTCGCCCAGGCCCTCTGGCAGGCTCAGCCGCTATCGCCCGAGCCACACGAGTCCGGTATCCGGCTCACCTATCACAGCAAGGATGGAGAGGAAGGCTTTCCTGGCAATCTTGCCGTCAGCGTCACTTATACACTTACCGACGAGAACGTATTGCGAATTGATTACGAAGCCACGACCGACAAAGCGACCCCGGTCAACCTCACCAACCATGCCTATTTCAATCTGGGAGGTTTCGGCCAGGTACTGGACCATGAATTGTGGCTGGGCGCCGACAACTACACCGTGGCGGATGATCAGTTGATTCCCACTGGCCAAATCGCGAGCGTCAAGGGCACACCGCTGGATTTCACCATGCCCACAGTGATCGGCTCGCGGATCGAAGCGCTTAAACCGGGCCTGAGCGGCTACGACCACAATTTCGTTCTCAAGACCGGCGGCAAGTTTCCCCGACTGGCAGCGAGGGTTAGTGATCCCAAAAGCGGCCGCGTTTTGGAAGTGCGCACCACGGAGCCGGGACTGCAGCTTTATACAGGCAATCATTTGGACGGCAAACAGGCTGGCGTCGGTGGCGTGCCGTACCCAAAATACGGCGGTGTCGCGTTGGAAACGCAGCATTATCCAGACTCCGTCAACCACCCTGGTTTTCCTTCAACGATCCTGAGGCCAGGCCAAAAGTTCTCGAGTACGACAATCTTCACCTTTCTGATAAGAACCTAACGGGTGATGCCTCGCGCTTGAATGCGCAGAATGAGCGGAGCAAAAGCCCGGAATTCTTCTTTTTTTCAAACGCCGGTTCTGGTAAAATTGTTGCTTCGTTTCATGAAGAGAAACATCATAATCGCACTTTATGTAGTGTTGATCGCCGGGGCCGTGTTCTTTGGCCTCAAGTTTCGGGCGGGCTACCACCGGGCGGTGGAGGTTCCGGCCAGCGATTCCTCCACCAACCAGCCGGGGCTTGCAACTGGGTCCGCCACTGGCGCTTCCTCCAGAGGAGTGGGACAGATGATGACTTATGGCGCGCTGGGATTTGGCTTCCTGGTGGTCTTAGGAATTTTGGCAGGACGGAGCATTTCTCATTTCCTGGCGCATCGCTTCGAGAAGTTTATTTTTGACGAGGACCTCGCAGGGGAGATGAATCCCGAGTACGAAGAGGCGGAAAAGGTCTGGGCAAATGGGAAGCCCTTGGAAGCCATTCAACTCATGCGCGAGTACCTCAAGGACAATCCGCGGGAGCAATATGTGGCGCTGCGCATCGCCGAGATTTATGAAAAGGATCTCGGCAATTACGTGGCGGCCACGTTGGAGTACGAGGAAATCCTGAAAAAGAACCTGCCGCCCGAACGGTGGGGATGGGCAGCTATACACCTTGCGAACCTCTATTCGGGCAAATTGAACAAGGCCGAACAGGCCACCGCCCTGCTCCGGCGCATCACCACCGAGTATCCGCAAATCGCCGCCGCGAAGAAGGCCCGCGAAAGGTTGGGCGAACATGAGCCTCAACCTGAACTGCCCCCCGAGCCGCCGGCGGAATCACCCAAGCCTGCATCCAATCTTCCTCCTGGCTTCCGCCCCAAGTAGCTCACCCGGGAACCTCAAATGGCCTACCTCAATAGCAATTATCTGAAACTAAAATCAGGGTATCTCTTTCCTGAGATTGCCCGGCGCGTCACGCACTTTTGCCAACAGAATGCCGAGGCTGCTCAACGGCTGATCCGTTGCGGAATCGGCGACGTCACCGAACCACTCCCGTCAGCATCAATAGCTGCTATGCACAAAGCGATCGATGAGATGGGCCAGCGAGAGACCTTTCGTGGATACGGTCCTGAGCAAGGCTACGAATTCCTGCGCCATGCCATTGCCCAAAATGATTACCGCGCTCGCGGCATGGATGTGGCGGATGATGAGATCTTCGTTTCTGACGGCTCGAAATGCGATTGCGGAAATATCCTGGACGTGCTGGGCCCGCAAAACCGTATCGCTGTCATGGACCCAGTTTACCCGGTGTACGTGGATACGAACGTCATGGCGGGGCATACCGGGGAGGCGAATGAGTCGGGGGCCTATGAAGGGTTGGTTTATCTCCCTTGCACGATGGAGAATCATTTTATTCCCACCCCCCCGAAAGAGCAAGTTGATCTCATTTATCTCTGTTACCCGAACAACCCGACTGGCGCCATCGCCACTCGCGAGCAACTCACTGGGTGGGTCCAGTACGCAATAAAGAATCAGGCCATCATCCTCTACGACGCTGCTTATGAGGCCTACATCACGGAACCCGATATTCCCCACTCCATCTACGAAATTCCTGGCGCGCGGGAATGTGCCATCGAGTTCCGCAGCTTTTCAAAACAAGGCGGCTTCACCGGCCTGCGTTGTGCTTTTACGGTGTTGCCTAAATCGCTCCTCGCTTTTACCTCCGATGGAAAAGCCGCGAGTCTTCATCCGTTATGGCAACGGCGTTCCGGCACTAAATTTAACGGTGTCAGCTACCCCGTCCAAAGGGCCGCGGAGGCGCTTTACTCCGTGGAAGGCAAGGCGCAGGCGCAGGAACTGGTCCGGCATTACATGGGCAACGCGGAGATCCTGCGCCAAGGGGTCAAGAACGCCGGCCTGACTCTTTATGACGGAATAAATGCGCCTTACTTGTGGGTCCAAACGCCCCGCGGCATGACCAGTTGGCAAGCGTTCGACACGGTCCTGAACAAAGCAAATGTGGTCATCACTCCAGGGAGTGGCTTTGGGAAAAACGGCGAGGGCTTTCTAAGGATTTCCGCCTTCAACAGCCGCGCCAATGCTGAGGAAGCCGCCCGGCGGCTGCAAGCGTTGACCTGGTGAGTGGAAAGCTAGATCAGGGATGAGGGACTTCCTGATAGTGCTTGGCCAGAAGATCTTCCCCAAAATCATCTTCAAAATCCCGCCAGACGGCATGGATGTGGTTGTTGTTGTTTTGGGTGTTGTCGTACTCCAATAGGAAAGTCGGACCTTGCACGCGATAATAGTGCCCTTCGCCGCGCTCCACTCCGCCGGCCCAGGCGAAATAGATTTTGTCCAGGCCGGCGTTCTCAATTTTTTTCAAATCAGCGCTGGCCAGATCCGGGCGAACCCGAAACACGTACTCCTTGATCAATTTCAAAAGGAGGGCGGATTGTTCACCAGTCAATTTGGCGCTGGGAATGCCAGCGATTTCCAAAGGTTGCACCTTCCGCTTCGCCTCGGTAAAAATTTCCTTGGGAGCAGTAGTTTGGATGATGGCGGCTTTCCTTTGTTCGTCGTTCAGAGCTTTCACTAACTGGCGGCCCAGGTCCTCTTCCCCAGAGAGCACGCGCAAGCCGGTGCGCGGACCCTGCCTGACCTCGGCTGGATTTGTCCCGAAAAAGGAGGGAGTGCCTGAAACAAACTCTCCATTGACGATCGTAAAGTTGACCGAGACGTGATGGCCTTCCATGCGCCAGCCCCAGGTTTCCTTTGGGCCAGGTTTTCCGAAAACAAAGAAGTGATACAACTCCGGGTCGCGCGGGAAATTGCGGGCGGGGCCCTCCAGGTCGCGCAAAATCGGTTCCAGGCTCATGATATTAGTTGCTTTGTTGTAGCCTTGCTCGCTCAAGCCAGAAGCGGCCAGCGCATGGGCGAGCTTACGCTGGTCAGGTGTCATCTCCTTGATCGTCAAGCCCTTCCTGGGTTTGGGAATGAAATGCCAGTTGCCGCGCTCATCACCTTTGAACTCGAAGCTGGCCTTGGCCTTCTGCTCGGCATCCAGCGAGGCGATAAATTTGTTGGCCCTCGCCGCCATTTCCTCTGCCGCAGGGCTGGCATTCGCTCGAAGGCAGCCGAAGGAACAAAGAAGCAATAGTAAAATAATTTGGCTGAGTGGGCACTTTTTCATGCGGCTGAGCATAGGAAAACAGCCGCGCAAAGCAAATGCAAAATCACCCCTTTTGCTTTGCTCCCCTTCCCCTCCCTATTACTGTTTGTCCAGTGAAAGTTTTATTCATCGGCCATGTGGTCGGCGAACCGGGCCGGAGGGCGGTGACCGCCCTCGTGCCCATCTTGCGCGAACGGCACGCTATTCAGGTGGTGATTGCTAACGGAGAAAACTCGGCGGGCGGCTCCGGCATCGTCCCAAGGACAGCCGCCGAGATTTTTGCGGCAGGCGTGGATGTCATGACCACCGGGGACCATCTCTGGGACCAAAAGGAAGTCACCGTTTTGCTGGAACAGGAGCCGCGTTTTTTGCGGCCTCTGAACTATCCGGCTGGAACCCCTGGACAAGGAAGCCGTGTGTATCGGCTGGAGGGGATGCCGGCATTCGCGGTGTTGAATTTGCAGGGTCGAATTTTCATGCCCGAACTGGACAACCCATTCACCCTGGTAAAACCTGAAGTGGCGCGGCTGCGCGAGCAAACCAGAATAATCATTGTGGACATGCACGCCGAAGCTACCTCCGAAAAAATCGCGCTGGCCCGTCTCCTGGACGGGAGCGTCAGCGCGGTGTTCGGCACTCACACGCATGTGCAGACAGCGGACGAGCAGATCTTTCCTGGCGGAACAGCCTTTTTATGCGACGCGGGCTTCACCGGGCCCCACGAAAGCGTGCTGGGACGCGAGATTGATCCAATTATTAGACGGTTCGCCACCTGCATGCCCCAACGGTTTAACGTGGCCAAAGCGGATATTCGGTTGCAGGGTGTGATGGTGGATATCGACGAGGCGAGCGGGCATGCTCTCAACATACAGCGCATCAGCGAACCACTACCGGCAGCAGCAACGACATGTCAAAAATCGTAAAATCGCAGTGGGATTTCGGAGAACTGTTTGACTCCTCGGCCACGCGCCGAGTGCTGACGGTTAGCGAGTTGACCGCCACGGTGCGGCGGATGCTGGAGAAGGAAGTCGGGCAGGTCTGGGTGACGGGCGAAGTGACGAATTTGCGCGCGCAAGGTTCCGGTCATAGCTATTTCACACTCAAGGATGCAAATGCCCAGTTGAGTTGTGTTTTGTTTCGGAGCGAGCCCGCAGCCCATCGGGAATTCCTGCAAGACGGGCAGATGGTTCTCCTTCAGGGCGTGCTCAGTGTCTATGAAGCGCGCGGGCAATACCAACTGCGAGTCACGGCGGTGGAGCTGCGCGGACTCGGCGCGCTGCAAGCAGCGTTTGAAAAGCTCAAACAAAAGTTGCAGGCGGAGGGCCTCTTTGCTTCCGAACGCAAGCGGCCGCTGCCCCGCTATGCGCAACGCATTGGACTGGTGACCTCTCCGACGGGCGCCGCCATCAGGGATGTTCTCCATGTCATCGAACGCCGCCATCCGAAGCTGGAATTGATCCTGGCCTCTTGCCGCGTCCAGGGTCTCGGAGCGGCAGAAGAAATTGCCTGCGCTATTCGATGGCTGAACGAGTGGGCAGTCTCGGGACGAGGACAGACCCTCGATTTGATTCTGGTAACTCGGGGTGGCGGCAGTCTCGAAGATTTGTGGGCCTTCAATGAAGAAACAGTGGCGCGGGCCATTTTTCAATCGGCCATCCCGGTGGTCTCGGCTGTAGGCCATGAAATTGATTTTACCATCAGTGATTTTGTGGCTGATCTGCGCGCCGCCACGCCTAGCGCGGCGGCGGAGTTGATCACGGAAGGCACTTTCGCGAGCCGGATTTTCGTCGCCAAAACCGCGTCCTATCTCCGGCAGCTAATCCGGCAGCAGCTCGATCAGGAACAGGAGTGCGTTCGCCAGTTGGCGCAGCGGCTGGGCCGGCTTCATCCACGCACTTTGCTCAATGAGCGGCTGCAACACCTGGATGATTTGCAGGCCTCTTTGTTTCGTTGCGCCAAACAAGGCGGACGCCATTACCGCGTCGCATGGCAAAACCTCTGGCAGCGGCTGCTTCGGGCCAAACCGTCGGTGGCAGTTTCCCATCGGCGGCAGGGGATGCGGGACTTGGACCGCCGTCTGCATGACCAGCTTGAGCGTCAGATTCAGACTCGTCAGCACTCCGTGACCAGCCTGAAGGCCCGGTTGCACCTCCTTTCCCCTGAGAACGTGCTCGCGCGCGGCTATTCCATCACCACCGAAGCAACTTCAGGCCGGGTCATTCGCCGTGCCAGCGAAGCGAGGGCCGGGACAACTCTCAAAACGAGACTTCAGGAAGGCGAGATTCGGAGCAAAGTGGAGAAGTGAAACGGGACCGCTCACGAATTGCGGACCATTTTGAAAGAACGCTTTTTCGTTATTTGTTTGCTTCGACAGAGGCCTTCGCCTTAACTGCATTCGGCTAGCGCAGGACTCTCGGCAGCCCGCTCAAGTCCAGGCAGCCATGGGCAAATATAAATCTGAACCAGCTAATTATGCAAAGAATTCCAGCTCCCAAGTTTTTGTCCCATGGCATCTTTGCCATCCTGATATTGGCTGGTTCGGGGTGTGCCACTTTCAATCAACCGGCCACGACCACGGCGGGATTTTCGGTAACCGCGTTGGCGCCGCAGACATTTCGAATTAGCTACCAAGGCGAAAGCTCTACTCCCGGCGAGCGGATCGTGGACCTGGCTCTTCTCCGCGCCTGCCAATTGGTAAAGGAACGCGAGTTCTCGCATTTTGCGGTTCTTGACGAAGCTTCTTCAAGCCCAGGTCAGGTGGTTTACTGCGCAGGACTGGAGCGTGTCAAACCCGGCCGGGGCTTGACGATAAAATGCTTTTCTTCTCGACCCAAGGCCATTTTTAGTTTTAAGGCCGACGATCTTCAGCGCGTCCTTGAGCAAAAACTTAACCTGAATGCCATTCCTTAAGGAGCGGCCTCGAATCGGACTGCCCCACTCTGGTTCGTTCCAAAAAACAGTCCAAATCCTGTCTGTTGCGATGGCACCAGAACGCCATCGAAGGACTTGAGCACGCTCGTTCCGGGGAGTCGAAAATTCCCGGTAAAAGTTCCGTTCGCAGGATTGATGGCAAAAACCATCGGATTGCTGCTGAGATTGATCACGCGGTTCAGTGGATCTAAAATCACGCTATTGGTGAGCGGTTGCCCCAAATTTCCGCCACTGAATACGACTTGACCGGCACTAAAATTAAAAATCCGGTTTGTCGCAGGAGGCACATACATGGCGCCGGCCGCCTCGGTTTCATTCGTAAAACCAGCAGGATAATAGGCCGCCCCCGCCACGCTGGGTTTGATCCAACTCAGAAGACCATTCAGATTATCCGCCGACCTTTCGGTGAAGGTAATCCAGCCTAAAATGGACCCCTTTCCGCCATAGAGCGATAGATACAAGGGCCACTGCCCTTTTTCTGATATGGCCACCGTTTGGCCAACCATCTGTCCGTCAGCCAGTTTCCCCAGCAAAGAAATATTTCCTGCTGCATCCACCATCACCGTGGCATGTCCAAAGCCGGCCGGACCGATCTCAGCATCCGGCTCTGCGGGAATGACCAAGGTATAATAACCGTAGTATGGATGGTCGGTGGATTGGGACCACGCACGATCTGCAAGTAACTCCGCCACCCATGCCCCATCACTGAGGGTCCCGATTATTTGCCTGGTTCCATCTGTTGAATCGAGTTGCAAACTCAGATCCAACGCGCTCAGACCGAGCCTTGCGATCCTTTCCTGCGCTTTTCCCGCGACGTCAAACTGGCCGGTAAACGGAGTGGTGATTCCCGCGAGCGTCACGGCCCCGCTGAAGGCCCCGTGGTCTGCTAAAGTCAGTCGGAAAAATCCCGAGCTTTCGTTAAGAACTCCATTCGTCTCGTAAAAAAGACCGTTGTAATTTCCTATAGCGGGAATGAATGGATTCGGAACGAACTGGGCAAACAAAACCAAATTGGACTGCATCCTGAAGGGCAACTGGGGCGTCGCCGCTGTTACTCCCCCAATCCAATTTGAAAACACGAATCCCACTCCGGGCGCCGCTGTCATGCTGAACGGCTCGCCAACTTCCAGGAGTTGTCCATTCAAGTTGGGCGTCACAGTACCGCTGCCGGTAATGTTTACCGTCAATCGGCTCAGGACCACATAGGTCAACGTTTCACTGACCGGCAGCGATTCATTGCCTGCGGCATCCACACTTTTAACTCGCACGAGGTTGGGCCCCGGCACCAGTGACAATAACGCTGACCAGTTGGTCGTGCCGGTGGCGAGCTGGAAAGGTCCGTTGCCCAATTGGTAGAGCACTTGCACCACCCCTTTATTGTCACTGGCATGACCTTGCAATGTCACGGTGCCGTTGGTCAGCCGCGCATTGGCAAGGGGAGAGGTGATCGAGACAACGGGCTTCATCACATCCATGAAGTTAGCCCTCAACACCATGTTGGAACGCATGGCAAAAGTCAGCAGCGCCCTGTTAGTCGCGATGTCTCCCGTCCAATTCGTAAAGATGAATCCGTATCCTGGCACGGCTG